>JANXXH010000053.1 GCA_025350705.1 Gallionella sp. | reverse complement strand
TTTTCGAAGCGCAATCGTATGGGCAGTAGGCCATATCAAAAACAAAAAACCACAAAATAGCAATGAAGCAATTGGCAAAATTATTTTTTTATTCATATTTCAATTTTTTAGTTTGATGTTGTGTAGAACGAATATTGCCTAAATAGTGAAAAAAATATTGTAAGGATAGGAAATTCAACCACACAAGTCAAACACTTTCGATTTGTCCTGCGGAACAACCTCTCCGTTGGCATACATCACCCCAAGGTTATGACAAGCCTTCGCATACGCGGCCTCGCAGGCCTTTGTGTATAACTGAGATGCTTTCGATTTGTCCTGAGGAACACTGTCCCCGTTGTAATACATTTTTCCGAGCTTAAAACAACTTACCTTATCGCCCGATTGACACTGATTATTTATCTCCTGCACATTGTCCGAAGCGTACACTCCCAATGACAAAATCAGCAGCCCCAACCCAAATAACTTCTTCATCTTCATCTCCCCATCAAACACACACTGATGTGCATGCATAACCCAGAGGTGGCACCTGCCACAGGCCATTCTACTGCCTATTTGATTTATCTTGATTAAAACCAAGTTGGCTACTTTACACAGTGGAGTAGTGTAGTTTGTTACTAGCAGCTACGTGCCAGTGTGAAACGGTATGCTACTTACTACTATTGAACCAGATGATGCAACCACTATGTCCCAGTTCCACGTTTGCTGCGGGCCACACGCTAATGTGTGACACACATATTGTTGCTCTGCTAGTCAATCCATGTTTAGCGATGGGCTTTATTGTGTTGGTCGTGTGACTCGCTACTGCGTCCTGCAATCGTTTTAAATTGTATTAGATACACGTACCCCTAGGTTGTCTGCATAATCTTATGTAGGGCTTTCTGCTGGCGTTTCTGCTGACAATTGTTATTGCCACCACGGGCACTTGATTGTAGCCAATATGTTGTCTGGGAATGCGTTGAACGACTCAACTGCATGTCATCGCCAACAGCACACACTTCAACCCAGTGCCGCACATACTACACATACTACCCACTACTCTTACGCATTAGCTGTGTACAGTTCACTGGCACATCACTCTTGCTTATGTTTCTGCATATCCCATGTAGATGCAATACTTTATTTACCAATACTCCATCTACTAAAACAAAGGCGTGTTTTAGTTGATGGAGTACTGAAACAGGCGTTAGCTCAGTGTCTCAGGGATAAGTGTCGTTGGTATACAGCAGCAAGTTAAATCAACGCACTGGTGTATCGTATTAGGTGTAAGTTCTTTCAGCATGTAGTCTATCCAGCCACTATCTCTGAAAGGAATTATTTGGGTGTCGTGTGTTGACCAACTCATCTTTCTCCATGCTTTGTTTATTGCTGCCTTAAGCAAATAGAAAGGAATATCTCGGTCAACACATCCAATTGCCGCATGGATATGCAAATGTGTTCTACCTGTAACCCCGTGCAGGACTGGCACGATAAGGAGTGTTTTGTTGTGTCGTTTGGCTGCGTGCCGATATATTGTCCTGTTAAGGTATTTGCTGAAGTTTTTAAAATATTTCCAAGCATGTGCTGGTGTAAGTCTGGTTTCACCTGCGGCCTGCGTTAAGGTGAAGGTGCAAGCGTGCGTGTAACTTTTCTCAAACTTTTTTAGCCAAATAGAAATCTCATACTTGCAGCGATAAAATTCACTACGTTGTGAAATCAACCCTACAGCTTTTTTATGCTGTTGTTGAGTAATTTCTGACTCAGCATGATAGCACTTCAAATGTTTGCTCATAGAGCTGCCAAGGATTGGCGCAGCTCACCTACATTCCATGCAGATATTCTTTGGGATAATTTGCGGGGCCGAGGTAGTGAACCTCTTTTAACCATTCTCCACACTGTCGCTGCTGAGCAGCCAAAAAGTGCTTGTACAACCGGCTGCCTAACATTGGCAGAATCGGGAAGTGAGTCGAAGTTTTTAAGAGCATTGGGGATAATGCTCGTTGTGAATTTGTGTGTCATGGTTTGCGCCTTGGTGAGTTGAGACGCTGCCAATTTTATGTATTTGTTTTTTTATGTATAGGTTGAAATGGTTGAAGGGAAGGGGTTCAATGGAGTCAACCACACGCATCAAACCCCTATTGCTATTGGACTTGTTAGGGTTCAATCCTTTTCTTTTTTGGGTCGTGATTTTCGGGCTTAATAATCGTAAAAATTGTCTTAGCAATGTTGTTTGATTCGACCAAGCCAGATTTTACTGCCTGAGTATTTATCCAAGCGATAACCTCCTCTTTCTTTGCATCGGGGTTACGTCGTGGATTAAAAAACTCATCGATTGCGGCTTGCTGTATTTCTAGCCACTTGGTCGAATATGTTGAGAAATTGTTAACATTGGGTATCTTCGCAATTGATTTTTGCTCCAAGGTATATAGCCCAAAATCAATTGCATTATCCAACCATGCAGGGCGAAAGTTTTTTGATAGTGACCACTCTACAAATTTCGTTGGGGAGGCAGTTGCAGAATCATTGCCTGAATTCCAGTATTGAAGAAGCCGGTCATATTGGTACACGAATGGTCGAAAGCGATTCTGCTCAACTTGAATAATGAATCTCAGATAGTCATAGTCTTCATTTCTAATCACATCACTATGGCGAATTTTAAAATCTCTATTTTCTTGACCACCTATTATGTCGCCATTGAGGAGTGGAATCCCGAATTTGATAAATTCCAATGACTCGTCACTGTACCAATTCTTTAGTGCATTTATTGTTTCATCCACAGGCTCAACACCAACCAACATTGCTATACCCTGCTCAATGCTAAGATTGTCAAACTTGAACCAGTGTTCAAGATTTCGCTTTAACACATTCATGTCAGGGTTGAGGCTCATGTTTCCTCTTTCTAGTAACCGATTGGTTGTTGCTGCACACGGGAAGTGACTCGTGTTAATTTGCGCGGCTATTTCAATACAGCTAAGTCGCTGCATTGCGAAGTTGAATAACGTTACCAGCCTTGGGCGTCCATTCAATTCCTGCTTCGCAAGACAGCAGAAATTCCTCCCATCGTTCAAGTACTGTTCGCCGTTCAGTCATATAGTCGTGCTGGTCATACACTGACAACAAACCACCCAAAGTGTGATTGAGACAGCGTTCAGCCACCACAACGCTTGCGCCGATAGACTCTGAAATAAGCCAGCTACGTGCAGTACTGCGCAAGTCATGCGGGGTAAATCGGCGCACTGGAGTTCCAGTGGTTTCCAATCTGTTGCAGAGTTTGTGGAGCATCGAGTTCAGTGCTCTTTGGTCATAGTGAATTTCACCACCATGATTTTGCCGACGTCTTAACTGGCGTGCCGGAAGTACATATGCCGAATCACACGCGAGTACTTGAAGTTGCTTGAACCATTTAATCACTGCTGGAGTCAGCGGCACCATAAACCCTCTGCCTGTTTTACTATTCGCATCGGGTATGAACCATTTAGACTTGTCGAAATCAACATGTGACCATTCTGCTTTTGCTAGTTCACCGATACGCACACATGTGGCCAAAAGGATTTTTACTGTTAATGCGTTTGCGTCACCAATTGAAGGAAGTGCAGGAAGTATCGTTCTTAACTCTGCTTCCGTCAGTTTCAACCTTAGCCGCTTAGGTTCTGGCTTACCACAGATAGCTGATACGGATATACCTGCACATGGGTTTGTAGTTACCACGTGCCGAGCTATGCCATGCTTGAATATTTCTGATATGGCGGTAAAAACCAACTCTGCTACATTGATTGATTTCTTGCCTACATCCTCGACAAGCGATACTACATCAGCAGTTGATACCTCTCGTGATGCCAGCCTTCCCAACTTTGGAATGATGATGTCATCAATATGATGTCTGCGTTGTTTGACTGTGCTAGTGGCCAGATTTGGAAACGACTTATCCATGTAGTCAGCAGCCAATTGCTTAAGACTCTTTGCTGCCGCTCGTTCAATACTGACCACCTGCTTTTCACGGGCAACATCGACACCATTTTGAATGCTTGCACGTGCTTTTCTTGCTTCCTCGCGTACTTGAGTCAAAGATTTGTCTGGATAGCGGCCTAATGTCAGTTCACGGGGTTTGCCTGCATACCGATAGCGCAGCACCCACGCTGCCGTTCCTCCCTTGGAAAGAGTAAAGGTCAGACCGCAGCCATCCGATTTTGCAACAGGTTCGCCAACTTTAATCCAGTGGCGAATTTGTACATCCGATAACTTTTCAATATGTTTGCCCATGACCACCCCCACAAAGATGTGTAGCCAGAACGTGTGTAACTACACATCTAGCTACGCACATTATACGCTATGAGGTGACACGGAACGAGTTCAATTGATGCGACAGTAGTGCTATACAGTTGGCATTAATGATGTTTGTGATATTTTGTGCAGCTACACGATGTGCTAATTAAGGTTACAGGTTGCCAGCTTCATTGCGCAGCGGGTTTGGTCTGAATGACCTGGCTTGCCGCAGGCGCACTGGGTGTGCGATAGGGTGCGGTCTTTGGATAGCCTGCGATGTCGAGTTCACTATTCCATTGCGACTCCAAATAACCTTTCAGAAAGTTCTTGCCTACCCCCAGTACCGGAACGACACCGTCGATTCCGGAAAGATGCCGAAAATCTTCGGCATCTTGTTTGGTCTGCAACATTTTCTCGGTGAATGGTATGCCGCGCTTGCTCAGCATTTTGCGCGCTTGGTCGCATATCTGGCCGCAGTCCTTAGTCACATACAAGGTAACCGGGAAATTCTGTTTAGCCCGGCGCGTTTCGTAAGGCAAATCTTCATTCTGTTCTGATCCGCTCGAGAATTTTTTTCGTTCGACCTCGGTCACTTCCGCTGGCCGGGTGTCACTGTAATGTACTTTGCCATCCTTATCCACCCAGCGGAATAATTCACCTGCCTGCACACCCAGCGTCATGATCGCCAAACAAGCCAATAACAAAACCATGCGTTTCATTTTTGTCTCCTTTAAGATGTTTCGAGCAAACCATTATGTCGCAACAGCGCATCTATACTGGGCTCACGGCCCCTGAATGCAGTGAAGGATTGCATCGCGCCACGGCTGCCGCCCATCGCCAATATCTCGCTGCGGAAGCGCGCACCGATGTCGGGATTCAGCACGCCGTTCTCCTCGAACAAACTGTAGGCATCGGCAGACAGCACCTCCGCCCATTTGTAGCTGTAATATCCGGCGGCATAGCCGCCGGAAAAAATATGCGAGAAGCTGTGCGGAAAACGCTGGAACGCGGGCGGGATCAGCACCGCCACTTCGGCGCGCACTTCGTCGAGCAATTGCAAAATGCTCTTGCCGCCGCCCGCCTCGAAGTTGCTGTGCATCAGCATGTCGAACAGCGCGAACTCGATCTGGCGCAGCGTCTGCAAACCACTCTGGAAATTCTTCGCGGCGAGCATCTTGTCGAACAGCGCGCGCGGCAGCGGCTTGCCCGTATCTGCATGGCGTGTCATCGCGCGCAGCACATCCCATTCCCAGCAGAAATTTTCCATGAACTGGCTGGGCAATTCAACCGCGTCCCATTCCACACCGTTGATGCCGGATACGCCGAGGTCTTCCACTTCGGTGAGCAGGTGATGCAGGCCGTGACCGAATTCGTGGAACAGCGTGATGACTTCGTCGTGAGTAAATACAGCCGGTTTGCCACCCACCGGTGGAGAAAAATTGCAGTTCAGGTAGGCGACCGGGGTTTGAATGCCCTTTTCCACACGACGGCGCGTGATCACGTCATCCATCCACGCCCCGCCTCGCTTGCTGTTGCGCGCATACAGGTCGAGATAGAACTGGCCGACCAACTGGCCTTGCATATTGCGGATGTCGAAGAAGCGCGCATCCTCATGCCACACGGGCGCGCTGCCTTGCTTGATCTGTAAACCATAAATCGTCTCGACCAGTTTGAACATGCCGGGCAACACGGCATCCTCGGGAAAATATTGTTTCACTTCCTGCTCGGAGAATGCATAGCGCTGCTCGCGCAATTTTTCGCTGGCATAGCCCACGTCCCATGATTGCAAATCCGGAATGCCCAGTTCGGTACGCGCGAATTCACGCAGCTCGGCCAGATCTTTCTCGGCAAATGGTCGTGCGCGTTTGGACAATTCGCGCATGAACTCGACCACCTGATGCGGCGAATCCGCCATCTTGCTCGCCAGCGACAATTCGCCAAAGTTGGCGAAGCCCAGCAACCTGGCCTCCTCGCCGCGCAGCTTGACGATCTCATCCATCAGCGCGGTGTTGTCCCATTCCGGCTTGCCGAACTCGCTGGCGCGTGTACCCGAGGCCCGATACATCTTTTCGCGCAAAGACCTGTTGTCCGCATATTGCATGACTGGCATGTAGGATGGGGCTTTCAGCGTGAACAGCCAGCCTTCTTTTTCTTTCTCCAGCGCCGCCTCTTGCGCCGCTTGCAGCACATCATCGGGCAAGCCGCTCAACTCGATTTTGTTTTCGATGACCAGTGTGTAGTCGTTGGTGGCATCAAGCAGGTTGTCGGAAAAACGCGACGACAATTCCGCCAGGCGCTCCTGTATCTCCAGATAGCGCGCCTTCTTGTCATCCGGCAACTCTGCGCCGCCGAGACGAAAATCGCGCAGTTCGTTCTCGATGATCTTCTTGCGCGCCGCGCTCAAACCCGCGAATTCAGCGCTGTTGCGCAAGGCCTTGAATTTGACGAACAGCGCGAGGTTCTGGCCAAGCTCGGCATAGTATTGGGTGATCTTGGGCAGCGTGGCGTTATATACCTCGCGCAACTCGGGACTGTTCATTACCGCGTTCAGATGCCCGACCGGCCCCCACGCACGCGACAGCCTCTCGTTGGCATCTTCCATCGGAGCGACAAAATTCTGCCATGTGGGTGGCGATTGCGACACGTTACTGGCGAAGCCAGCCGATTGCGGGAGCTGTCGCCCAGCCGCCCCACCTGTACCGGAAGGTTCCCCTCCGCCGTGTTGGGGCGGCGCGTTGTCTTTCAACAAGCGCGCAATCAGCGCGCGGTTTTCTGCGAGCAGTTGCTCGATCGCGGGAGCGACGTGTTCAGGTTTGATCTCCGCAAAACGCGGGAGGCCGGTAAAATCTAATAGTGGATTCATATTTTTTCTGAGAATAAAAACAGGATGCCCCGTATGAGCGGCCACATCGATATATATTACGTGAATTTAGAACCAGCCTAAGTTTGATACACCAGTTTGCCATCGACCAGGGTATAGCGCACCTTGCCTTGCACCTCGATACCGTTGAACGGCGTGTTCTTTCCCTGACTCTTCAGCGCGCCTGGTTCAACCTTCCAGTATGTACCCGGATTGAACACGCACACATCGGCAGCCGCGCCGACGCTCAGATGCCCGGCCTCCAAGCCCAATATCTTTGCCGGTTGCAGCGTGGCCTTCGCGAGCGCATCGGCTAGCGCGAGCTTGTCTTCTTTCGCCCACTTCAGTACCAGCGGCAATAGCAACTCCAATCCGGTCGCGCCTGCCTCGGCTTCGGCGAACGGCAATTGTTTGACGTCCTCATCGACCGGCGAGTGGTCGGAACAGATCGCGTCTATCGTGCCGTCCAGCAATCCGGCTCGCAACGCGGCGCGATCACGCTGGCTGCGCAGTGGCGGAATCAGGTGGCAATTCGGGTCGAAAAAGCCGATGTCCATTTCGGACAGATGCACATGCTGCGCGGAAACATCGCAGCTCACCGCCAGCCCTTGCTGTTTCGCGGCGCGGATCATCTCCACGCCTGCCGCGCTGGAGACGCGGCAGATGTGCAGCTTCACGCCGGTCTCGCGCGCCAGCGTCAGCATGGTCGATAACGCGATGGTTTCGGCGCACACCGGAATCGCTGCCAGGCCGCAGCGCGTCGCCACTTCGCCATCGTGCGCCACGCCATTCTTTGCGAGAAAACTGTCCTGCGGGCGCAGCCACACGCTGAAGCCAAACGTGGCTGCATATTGCATCGCGCGCATCAGCACGCGCGTGTCGGTGAGCGGCGCATCGGCCTGGCTGAACGCCACGCATCCCGCATCCACCAGCTCGGCCATTTCGGTCAGCTCCTGCCCTTTCAATCCGGAAGTCAGCGCACCAACCGGATAGACGTGCGCCTGATTCAAGTTGCGCGCACGGTGCTTGAGCATCTCGACCAAGCCCGGCTCATCCAGCGGCGGATCGGTGTCCGGCGGACATGCAAGACTGGTGATGCCGCCCGCGACTGCCGCATCCATTTCCGATTCCAGCGTCGCCATGTATTCGTAGCCCGGCTCGCGCAACCGCGCAGCCAGATCGATCAGTCCGGGTGCAACGATCAACCCGCTCGCATCGATCACCTGATCGGCGACAAAACCGCTGGGCGCTTTGCCTATCGCAGCGATCTTGTCTGCTGCGATGAATACATCGCACACTTTGTCGATGTTGTTCTTCGGGTCGATCAAACGCCCATTCTTGATCTGAATATTCATGAGTTCCCCGCCAATATACTCATCACCGCCATGCGCACCGCGATGCCGAACGTCACTTGCGACAGGATCACCGAGTGCGCGCCGTCGGCGACGCTGGAGTCAATTTCCACACCGCGATTCATCGGGCCGGGATGCATCACGATCGCGTCCGGTTTGGCGCACGCCAGCTTCTCTTCGGTGAGGCCGTAATATTTGAAATACTCCTGCGCGGAAGGCAGTGCCGCGCCTTGCATGCGTTCATTCTGCAAGCGCAGCATCAGCACCACATCGACATCTTTCAAGCCCTGCACCATGTCGTGATAGACCCGCACCCCCAGATTTTCCACCATCGCAGGCAGCAGTGTCTTGGGTGCGATGACGCGCACTTCCGGCACACCCAGCGTGGTCAGCGCATGGATCTGCGAGCGTGCCACGCGCGAATGCAGGATGTCGCCGACGATGGCGACACGCAGGTTGTGAAATTCTTTTTTGTAGTGGCGAATCGTGAACATATCCAGCAGCGCCTGGGTAGGATGCGCATGGCGCCCGTCCCCGGCGTTGATGACGTGTATCTCGGGTGCGACATGACGCGCGATGAAATGCGCTGCGCCGCTTTGTGCGTGGCGCACTACAAACATATCGGCATGCATCGCGCACAGGTTGTCCACGGTATCCAGCAGGGTCTCGCCCTTGCTGGTGGAAGAAGAACCGATATTCAGATTGACCACATCCGCCGACAAACGCTTGGCGGCGATCTCGAAGGTGGTGCGGGTACGGGTGCTGTTTTCGAAGAACACGTTGAATACCGACTTGCCCTGCAACAACGGTATTTTCTTGATCTCACGGCCATCGCTGACATCGACGAAGGTCGCGGCCTTGTCAAGGATGTTGCGCAGGATTTGCACCGGCAGACCCTCGGTCGTCAATAAATGTTGAAGCTCGCCGTGATTATTTAATTGAGGATTATTCATGCAAGCATGCCTGCTGCCGGTTCATCAAAGTACGCCTGCAAGATCTGCTGCGCGGCATATTGGTCAATCAGGGTTTTCTGTTTCATGCCGTGGATGCCCTCCTCATTCAACTGTGCGCTGGCGGCGAGCGAAGTATAACGCTCATCCAGCAATATCACCGGCAAATTAAACCGCCCTTTGAGGCGGTTGGCGAAGCGGCGGCACAGCGCGGTCAACTCGTGCGGCGTGCCGTCGTCATTACTGGGCAGACCCACCACCAGCGCGCCGGGCTGCCACTCTTTGAGTAAAGCTTCGATCTTGGCGAAGCGTATGTCGGTCTTTTCGTCGCCTATCGTGATCAGCGGATTGGCGCGGCACAACAGGGTGTTCCCGACCGCGATGCCGATGCGTTTGGTGCCAAAATCGAATGCGAGTAGTGTGCCCTGAGGGATGAAGACTGATGTTTGAATAGCTGCCCCCTCAGGCATGTCCGGCATCCTCCATCAGCGTTGCGTAGCTGACTCCCAGCAAGGTCATCGCCGCAGCGAGCCGCTCTTCCGCTGTCAAGTCGAACAAGATGTGCTCGGATGCCGGGACGGTCAGCCAGGTGTTTTCGGTGATCTCGTGTTCCAACTGGCCCTGGTCCCAACCTGCGTAGCCCAGCGTGACGATCATATTGCGCGGCCCCTGCCCTACGCCAATCGCCTCAAGAATATCTCTGGAAGTCGTCAGCGCCAGCTTGTCGTTGATGCGCAGCGTAGACTCCCAATTTTTTGACGTATCGTGCAACACGAAACCGCGCTCGGTTTGCACCGGACCGCCGAAATGTACCGGCATTTTTGCAAGTACCGGCTGATTCAGAGGAATGTTGACCTGATCGAACATTTCACCCAGCGTAAGACTGATCGGACGATTCACCACAATTCCCAATGCACCATTCTCGTTGTGCTCACAAATGTAAGTCAGCGTGCCCGCAAACACACCCTCTTGCATGGCAGGCATGGCAATCAGAAAGTGATGGGTCAAATTGAAATCGGACATGCCGACATTGTAGCTGTCCGCGCCTGTCTATACAATTTGAATTGAGATTATCGAATTAAGATTACCTCCACGACCCCCATTTCAAAATTTCTACCCCGCACTTGAAAATTGATGTAGGATAAAAGCTGGCTAGCGAGACACATAAAAGCATAACCACGAATTTAATAAGGTTTCTGCAAAATAGAAGGTAAATTATGCTCTATGGCGACTCGTGACTCGGGTACATTGATTAAATACTGGAAACTCAAAAATGACGAAATCCACAGACGTAAGCATGAAAGACCCCAGACAATCGAAAGTGTCGTGTTTGTTAAGTGCATCGATAGTCAGCGTATTGTTAGCGACACCCGCCTTTGCTCTAACCGATACAGAGCGCATCAACGCGCTTGAAAAGCAGATCTCAGATATGGCCTCCGGAATGTCCCGCCACGACACCAGTGGCGAGGGCTTGCAGATGCACGGTTTTATGGACGTGGGGTTTACTGCAAACTCGATGAAAGATCCCATAAACTACCCGACAGGATTTAACGTGGGTGCATTATCCTTTTATCTGACACCCAATTTTGGAGATCGGGTCAAAGCCCTGGTTGAACCCAATTTTGAAATAAGTTCAGATGGTTCAGTCTCAACTGACCTGGAACGATTACAGATCGGCTACACCTTCAGCGATACTGCAACGCTCTGGGGGGGTCGTTTCCACACCCCATACGGTTACTGGAATACCGCGTTCCATCATGGCGCCCAGATGCAGACTTCGGTTTTACGGCCTCGCTTTCTTGCCTTTGAAGATCAAGGTGGCATCCTGCCGGCACACATGGTAGGGCTGTGGAGCACAGGCAAAGCCAAGGCCGGCACGGGAAAATTTACTTACGATTTATTCGCTGGCAACGGGCCCAAGATAGTCATGGGGGCACCCACCGCTGCTACACCCACAATACAAACCCTTGGCACTCAGGATATCAATTTAGCCGGTGACAACAACCATCAGGCCATGGTGGGATTCAATCTGGGCTATGAATTCTCTCGCAGCCTGGATGGCTTGAGGATCGCCGTTCATTCCTTGCGGGGTGACGTGGATGACAATTCAGACGGAACACTGATTACGACAAAGCTCAACAAAACCGAGCTGAACATGGTGGGCGGCTCGGTCGTTTATTTGGGGGGGGATTGGGAGGTGATGAGCGAATACTACCGCTTCAACGACAAGGACAAGAGCGGCACGACCGGCACGCATAAAAGCTGGGCTGATTACATACAGATAGGCAGGAGTTTTAATGCCCTGACTCCCTATGTACGCTTTGAAAAAACGGAACTCAACCAACTGGACAACTATTTCAACGTGCAGGCTAGCGGCCAATCCTACTCCAGGCAGGCGCTGGGAATGCGCTACAACCTGAGCCCAAAGGCGGCGCTGAAATTCGAGTTGCTCAACTCGAGCTTTAAGCCCGACACAGTTGGAACTGTAGCAAGAACTGCCAGCAGTTACCGAAGTGTGTATGCACAATACGCAATCGGCTTCTAGGCTCAAGGGAGATTGATTATATGAAATCACTAATGTTCAAGGCTTGTTCTGCCGCCATACTGCTCTTGTTGGCGTCCCAGGGCGCAAGCGCAGGCGAAGTCGTCGTCATTTCAAACTCGGGACTAGCAATCTCTGCTGACGAAGTCAGGGATATTTTTCTTGGGGAAAAACAATTTGCCGGGAGTACCAAGCTGGATGTAATTGACAATGCTGCGTTACAAGATGAATTTTTGTCCAAAGTCATGCATATGGATGCCCCCAAATACCATAGCGTATGGACCAAGAAATCATTCCGCGATGGCTTGACCCCGCCTGCGGTGAAGTCGGGCGATGCCGAGGTGATCGAATATATCAAACGCACAACAGGTGCGATTGGTTATGTTTCCACCGCGCCCGCCGGAGTAAAAATCGTTAAATAGTTTTAATGCATTTGCCGATTAATTGAGCTATCAAAAAAGTCATTGCAGCAAAATGTTAACCTAATTATTAGGTGATATTCTTTACTCGAACCTATTGCTATAAAGCATAGGCAAACCTGGAGTAAGTACATGTTGGCTAAATTAAGACTTAAACAGCGCATGTATCTGCAATTTTTCCTGGCAGTGCTGCCACTAGCAATCGTATTTGCTTACCAAATATTATCAACCAGCGATCTGCCTGCAAAAGTAGACACAACATTAGGTATCTATGACTTGAGCTTGCAATCTTCCGCCAGTTACAAGAATTTTTTGAATGGCTTGGTTGATGCCGTCGATACCGGAACAATCAGCAGCAAGACTCAGGGCTCACTCGCTGAGACAAAAGCGACGGTGGCTGCACTCCTCGTGGCCGCACCCTCCCGCGACATCGAAGTTTCGGCTGAATTCCTGGCAAAGCTCCAATCTGCAATCTCGTCCAAGAATTCAATCGATTCAATTATGCCTCTTAAATCCGATATCAACTTCATCGACACAGCGCTGACAACCAAAATAGGCGAGATCAAGACGCACTTGTCCAAGCTGGTCAATGATGACGCCAAAGCAACACAAAACAAGAACAGGATATCGACATCTGTGGCTCTGATAACACTGCTCCTGCTCGTTTTCATCATACGCCGACTGGTCAACGATGTTACCAAGCCTCTCGCTTTGGCTGTAAGCGCTGCACGGCGCGTCGCCGAAGGTGATTTAACGAGTAATATCACGGTATCACGCCATGATGAAATCGGGGAACTGCAACAAGCTTTATTTGAAATGAATGAAGCGCTTGTTATGATCGTGGATGACGTACGTTCTGCGTCTCAGCAGATCTCGACAGGCACGGATGAATTGGTGAGCGGCAATACCGATTTATCAAACAGAACTTCACAGCAAGCCGCCAGCCTGGAAGAAACAGCCTCCAGTATCACGCAACTAACCACCGCGATCGGCAATAACGCCGATAATTCACAAACGGCAAACGAGCTTGCTCTTAGTGCCTCAGAGGTCGCGGTTAAGGGCGGCAAAGTGGTTGGGCAAGTTGTTGAAACAATGAATTTGATCAACGATAGTTCCAGGAAAGTGGGGGAGATTATTTCAGTTATAGAGGCCATCGCCTTCCAAACCAACATTCTGGCCCTGAATGCCGCAGTCGAAGCGGCTCGCGCCGGCGAACATGGTCGCGGCTTCGCAGTCGTAGCCTCGGAAGTGCGCCATCTGGCTCAACGTTCAGCTGCGGCTGCAAAAGAGATAAAATTGATGATCGAAAACTCGGTCGACAAGGTAAGCAGTGGTACCAAGCTAGTCAAAGTGGCGGGTGAAACCATGCAGGATATCGTTTCAGAAGTAGGTCGTGTTACTGAAATGATGTCCAAAATCCAGACTGCATCAGCCGAACAGCGAGATGGTATCGAGCATGTAAACGAGGCGGCTCAGCAAATGGATGACATGACGCAACAAAATGCTGCCTTGGTCGAACAAGCTGCGGCCATAGCCACATCCGTACATGATCAAACCAGGAAACTGACAGAGGCTGTAGAAAAATTCAAAATCCCCGCCTCCCAATCGGGTCGTTCCAACTTATCTCTTGGGACAAGAGCTAGACCGGCTTCCATCAAATCCAATTTAAAATTGTTAAGATAGTGTGACGTGACTTTAGTCTGCCTGTTAGCGCGTTGAGGAGGCCGAAACGGAAATGCGCTTAAACCAATCGCGTTTGCCATGGCGTCATTGTGGCTGACCGCGCCTTCCTGCACAACTTGAATATTCCGGGCGGAACCTAAATCCGGCTACTCTTGCTGCCGGTCGATTCAAGGTATTCCAAAGTGCGGCGTGCAATACTTTGCAACGGCAACACTTCGCTCACGCCGCCAGCCGCAATCGCCTCCTTAGGCATACCAAAAACCACGCAACTCGCCTCGTCCTGGGCAATAGTGTAGGAACCCGCCCGTTTCATTTCCAGCATGCCTTGCATGCCGTCTTTCCCCATGCCGGTGAGAATGATGCCCAGCGCGTTGGCTCCGGCAATATTGGCCGCGGAACGGAACAGCACATCAACTGACGGGCGATGGCGATTCACCAGCACGCCCTGATCCAGCTTGGTCATATAGTTCGCGCCGCTGCGCTTAATCAACAAGTGTGAATGTCCCGGCGCAATATACGCGTGCCCCGGCAATATCCGCTCGTTATGTTCCGCCTCCTTGACCGCAATCTTGCACATGGTGTTCAAACGATCAGCAAATGATTTGGTGAAATGCTCAGGCATATGCTGGGCCACCAGGACAGCCGGTGAATCAGCTGGAAGCTTGGTCAGCACCTCTTTAATCGCTTCCGTCCCTCCTGTCGAGGCGCCGATGATGATCAGCTTCTCTGTTGATGAATATTTCCTGGAGATACTGGGCAGAATTACACTCGCAGAAAATTTTTCCTCGATTTTCCGTGGTGCCGCGCTTTTATTCACCCGAGCCTGCGCGGTAGCCCGAATCTTGTCGGTAATCTCGATGGCATATTCCTCCATCCCCCGCGCAATATCCGATATCGGCTTGGCAATAAAATCCACCGCACCCAGCTCCAGCGCGCGGAAAGTAATATCGGAACCGCGTTCCGTCAGCGTGGAAACCATCAGCACAGGCATCGGGCGCAGCCGCATCAACCGCTCCAGAAAATCCAGGCCATCCATTCTGGGCATCTCCACATCCAGCGTCAGCACATCCGGATTGAGCGCTTTGATCATCTCGCGTGCCACCAGCGGATCTGGTGCCGCGCCCACGCACTCCATATCTTTTTCGCGATTGATGATCTCTTTCATCACGCTGCGAATCAGCGCGGAGTCATCAACGACCAGCACTTTAATCTTTCTGTTTTTCATGTTCTATCTTAATTCAAAAAATCTGATCCGTTTACTCACGGCATCGCTTACTTCCGCTTCCATCAACCGAACAATTCCACATCGCCTTCCAGCTTGGAATAATGCAAACGCGTGTTGTATTCTGTTTCGCGGGTGATAATCGTATCGTTATGCACGTGCCTCAATTGCTTCACCCTGACCAGCCCGGTATTGGGGAAGTAGTACACTTTGCGCGGATAGATATCGAGCAAATCCTGCGCGGCGACTGCAATTTTTTCCGTCTTGAGGAACTGCAATACAAATTCCGCATTCCGTTCACCGATATTGGCGACGGTAAAGCCGCGCAGCACCGAACCGCCGCCAAATACTTTCGCTTCAAAATTACTGCGCTTCGCGCCCATCTTGAGCAACTGGTTGATCAATATTTCCATGGCGTAAACGCCATAACGCGCCGACTCGCCCAGCGGATTGCCGCGATCCTGGCCGCTTTCCGGCAACATGAAGTGGTTCATGCCGCCGATCCCGCTGGCTTTGTCGCGTATGCAAGCACAAACACAGGAGCCCAACACGGTAACCAGAACCATTTTTCGCCCGGTTGCAAAATATTCTCCGGGCAATATCTTGGCCGCTTCTGAATTATGCTCACGGTCATAATACAAGTGCGGTGAAAGAATTTCTTCAAAGCCGTGTTTAGTCATAGCGAACTTTTCCTTCCTGCTTCACTATTAATATAACCAGATCGTTTGTCTGAATGATGTTCATAAGCTTTGGGGTTTTACCAGTTCATACACCGTTTTGCCGCGAATCTGAAACAAGTGCGTGGCATTATGAAAACTCTCCGAATGTCCGGCAAAAAGCAGCCCGTCCAATTTCAGCAATGGTGCAAATTTCTGCAAGATTTTAAGCTGCGTTCCCTTATCAAAGTAGATCATCACGTTACGGCAAAAAATCGCATCCAATGGATCGCGTATCGGCCAGCCATCACTGAGCAAATTCAATTGCCGGAAAGTGATCATTGCACGCAATTCCGGCCTTACCCGCGCAAAACCCGATTGCGCCCCCGTACCCTTGAGAAAGAAACGCTTTACCACCTCAGCATCAAGTTTTTCAACGCTCTCGATCGGGTAAATGCCCGCCTCGGCTTTGGCGAGCACGCTGGTATCCAGATCGGTGGCAAGGATGGTAACCGGAGGCGTAAAGCTGCCGAACGCATCCGCCATCGTCATCGCCATAGAGTATGGCTCTTCACCCGTTGACGCCGCCGAGCACCACAATGAAATCGGATGTGATCTCCTTTGTTTGAGGATGTGATCAGCCAAGATCGGAAAATGATGAGGCTCGCGAAAAAATGAGGTCAAATTTGTGGTGAGCGAATTGACGAACGCCTCCCATTCGACATCATTGCCACTTTCCAGCAAAGCCAGATAGTCCCGGAAATTATCTATTCTATTCGAGCGCAAACGACGCGCCAATCGGCTATACACCATATCCTGCTTGGAGGGCTTAAGTGAAATACCGGCATGCTCATAAATCAATCGGCATACCCGCTCGAAATCTTCCTTTGTGAATGAAAACTCTCGATCTCGACCAGCGCCGAATTGATGGTCAGTGTTCATAGAACATCCCAATTTACCCTGAAAATAAACCTGCCCTTAACAAACTTGAGGGTGCCAACCCCGGAAAACATTTCGCCTGCACCACGATGCCGAGCAACCCGGCCAGAACAGATGAGAGATTTTAGCGCAATCAACCCACCGTTAGCGCCGCCACACAGCATGCTGGCGGACATTCAGGGAAACGCACTCCAAACTAAATAGTTCATTTGCCTTTGCACTTTTCTCAAGTTTACACGGGCTAAAAGATTTTAGCGCGACTAAAACTCGCTCAAGTTACTGCTTCCAACAATAGCCTTGACGCGGCTGGGTTCCTTGCTCGAGTGGTGGAAAACGCAAAACCACAGGTTTCCGGGCGGTTCGCGGGAATATTAATTGTGATAATTGTCACGCCAATCTTCTGCCACATGGATCGCGCCAAGTCTTATCAGCTGCTCATCCGCTTCTTTGTCTAACCATCCACGTCAGTGCAACATGGTAGAATCCGCGCCTTTCCCGCTTTCATTATTTTAGGAATAGCCGTCATGTTCTCCAATAAAAGCACCATCGCCCTTACCGACCCGGAATTGTGGGCGGCCATACAAAATGAAAACCGCCGTCAGGAAGATCACATCGAACTGATCGCCTCGGAAAACTACACCAGCCCAGCCGTGATGGAGGCACAGGGCAGCAAGCTGACCAACAAGTATGCCGAGGGCTATCCCGGCAAGCGCTATTATGGCGGTTGCGAATATGTGGACGTCGCGGAACAACTGGCGATAGACCGCGCGAAGGCGCTGTTCGGCGCGGAATACGTCAACGTGCAACCCCACTCCGGTTCGCAGGCGAATCAGGCTGTGTATGTGTCGGTGCTCAAGCCCGGCGACACGATACTCGGCATGTCGCTGGCGCATGGCGGCCACCTGACCCACGGCGCATCGGTGAACATCAGCGGCAAGCTGTACAACGCGATCCAGTATGGCCTGAACGCCAAGGAAGAGATCGACTACGATCAGGTGCAGGCGCTGGCAACAGAACACAAGCCGAAGATGATCGTCGCGGGTGCATCAGCTTACTCGCTGGTGATCGACTGGAAACGCTTCCGCGCGATCGCCGATAGTGTTGGTGCTTATCTATTCGTGGACATGGCGCACTACGCCGGCCTGATCGCGGCGGGCATTTACCCCAGCCCCGTCGGCATCGCGGATTTCGTCACCACCACCACACACAAGACCTTACGCGGACCGCGCGGCGGATTGATTCTGGCCAAGGCGGAACACGAGAAGGCGCTGAACTCGGCGATCTTCCCCTGCTTGCAAGGCGGCCCGCTGATGCATGTGATCGCTGCCAAGGCCGTGGCGTTCAAGGAAGCGGCCAGCAAGGAATTCAAGGTCTACCAGACGCAAGTGGTCGACAATGCACGTGTGATGACCAAGGTGTTGCAGAAGCGCGGATTGCGCATCGTGTCCGGTCGCACCGACAGCCATGTGTTCCTGGTGGATCTGCAACCCAAGCACATCACCGGCAAGGAAGCCGAAGCCGCGCTGGGGCGCGCGCATATCACCGTGAACAAGAATGCCATCCCCAACGATCCTCAAAAACCGTTTGTCACATCGGGTATCCGGATCGGCAGCCCGGCAATGACCACGCGCGGCTTCAGGGAACTGGAAGCCGAAAAACTCGCGCACCTGATCGCCGATGTGCTGGACGCGCCGAACGACGACGCAGTGATCGTGCGCGTGACGGCCGAAGTGAAGAAGCTGACTATGCAGTTTCCGGTCTATGGAGGTTAGTTGCTAGACGTTAGTCTCTAGTCGTTAGTTAAAATCCGCCGCTCAGCGGCGACAAAACCAACTAATAACTAGCGTCTAACGACTAACGACTGAACTTATGAAATGTCCGTTCTGTAAATGCCCCGACACCAAAGTGGTGGACACTCGCGAAAGCGATGATGGCGACAGCATACGCCGCCGCCGCCGCTGCTCGGCCTGTGACAAGCGCTTCACCACTTACGAGATGGTTGAGTTGCGCATGCCGCAGGTAGTCAAGCAGAACGGGATGCGCAGCGAGTTTGATGAAGAGAAGCTGCGTACCAGTTTCAAGCGTGCGCTGCACAAGCGCCCGGTCTCTGCCGAGCTGGTAGAAGTGGCGATAGACCATGTCACGCAAAAGCTTCACACATTGGGGGAGCGCGAGATCGGCTCGCGTCAGATCGGCGAAATGGTGATGAAGGAACTGTTCAAGCTCGACAAGGTCGCCTATATCCGCTTCGCTTCGGTATATAAAAGTTTTCAGGATGTGGGCGACTTCACCGAGGCGATCGAAGCGGTGCGCAAATCGCCTGCGCGCAGATCTACAGATCACGGCGGAAAACGGAAGGCCTGACATGTTCTCGGCTCAAGACAGCGGGTGGATGGCCCAGGCTCTGCACTTGGCGGAACGCGGCTTGTACACCACCAGCCCCAACCCGCGCGTCGGTTGCGTGCTGGTGCGCAAAGACGATGTGGTTGGCGAAGGCTGGCATGAGCGCTCCGGCGAACCTCATGCCGAGGTGCTTGCCTTGCGCGAGGCCGGAAGCAAGGCGCATGGCGCAACCGCTTATGTGACACTGGAGCCATGCAGTCACCATGGCAGAACACCACCCTGTGCAGACGCCCTGATCGCCGCCGGAGTCGCGCGGGTGGTAGCGGCGGTGCAGGATCCGAATCCCGAGGTAGCCGGAGCGGGCATCGCGAAATTGCGCGCTGCGGGCATTGATGTTGAATGCGGATTGATGGAAGCGGCGGCACGCGAACTGAATGCCGGATTTTTTGCGCGCATGACGCGCGGCACACCCTGGCTGCGCAGCAAGATCGCAATGAGCCTGGACGGGCGCACCGCGCTGAGCAATGGCAAAAGCCAATGGATCACCGGCGAGGCAGCACGACTGGATGTGCAACACTGGCGGGCACGTTCTTGTGCGGTGTTGACCGGTATCGGCACGGTACTGGCGGACGATGCACGGTTGAATGTGCGCGATTTGGCCACTGAACGGCAACCTTTGCGCGTGGTGCTGGATAGCCGGTTGCGTATACCGCTGGCCGCACGCATGTTGAAAGGCGGGGGTGTGTTGATCTATACCGCCGTGCACGATGCGGGAAAAATCGCAGCGCTGGAAAAAGTCGGCGCAACTGTGATCGTGCTGCCGGACGGAAACGGGCAAGTGGATATGCCTGCGATGCTGCGTGATCTGGCACAGCGCGGGTGCAACGAGGTTTTGGTCGAAGCGGGCGGCGCCCTGAACGGCGCCTTGCTACATGCCAGGCTGGCGGATGAATTGCTGTTGTATGTCTCGCCGCAGTTGTTGGGCGACAAGGCGCGCGGCCTGGCGCAATTGGAGAAATTGATGAGTCTGAATCAGCGCATCAATCTCAAGTGGCAGGATGTGCGGCAGGTCGGAAATGATATGCGCATCACAGTGAAGGTGGAAAATGTTTAGCGGGATCATTGCGGACGTCGGTAGAATTGCTGAAGCTGGCGACAGAGAAGGCGGATTGCGGCTGGTGATCGCGACTGGCGCGCTGGATTTGAGCGATGTGCAACTTGGCGACAGCATCGCGGTCAATGGCGTGTGCCTGACTGCGGTGAAGATCGATGGGAAAACTTTCACCGTCGATGTGTCGCGCGAAACGCTGAATTGTACCGTGGGTCTGGATGCGATCAATGCACCGGTGAATCTGGAGAAGGCTCTGCGCTTGGCCGACAGGCTGGGCGGGCATCTGGTCAGCGGTCATGTGGATGGCGTGGGCGTGGTCTTAGCATTCACCGACCTCGGCGAAAGCTGGAGGCTGGTGGTGCGCGCTCCGCAAGCGTTAGCGAAGTTCATCGCGGTGAAAGGGTCGATCACGATCAACGGTGTCAGCCTGACTATCAATCATGTAAGCGGGGGCGAATTCAGCGTAAACCTGATCCCGCACACATTGCAGATGACCAACCTGAAAAATTTGCGTGCGGGCAGCCGCGTCAATCTTGAAGTGGATTTGATCGCGCGCTATGTGGAACGAATGATGTCAGCACAGGAAGAATAAAGTAAATGACCGGTATATCACCCGTACAGGAAATCATCGAAGAGATACGCGCCGGACGCATGGTGGTGCTGGTCGATGAAGAAGACCGCGAGAACGAGGGCGACCTGGTGTTCGCCGCGGAATTCGTCACGCCGGAAAAGATCAACTTCATGGCCAAGCATGGACGCGGACTGATATGCCTGACGCTGACCGAGGCGCATTGCAAACAGATTGACCTGCCGCTGATGGTGCGCGAGAACGGCTTGCCGCTGGCGACCAACTTCACGCTGTCTATCGAGGCGGCGAGCGGTGTGACCACCGGCATCTCTGCGGCAGACCGTGCACGCACCGTACAAGTTGCGGCTGCCAAAGATGCCAAGCCTTCCGACATCGTCCAGCCCGGTCACATCTTCCCGTTGCGCGCGCAAAACGGCGGCGTGCTGGTGCGTGCGGGGCATACCGAGGCGGGTTGCGATCTGGCGCAACTGGCAGGGCTGACTCCGGCCTCGGTGATCTGCGAAATCCTCAAGGAGGACGGCGAGATGGCGCGCCTGCCTGATCTGATCGTGTATGCCAAACAGCACGGGCTCAAGATCGGCACAATCGCGGATATTATCGAGCACCGCAGCCAACACGAAAAACTGGTCGAGCGCGTGGCGAAGCGCAAAGTACAAACTGCGTACGGCGAGTTCGATCTGGTCACTTATGTGGACAAGACCACGCAACGTACGCATCTGGCTCTGGTAAGAGGCGAGATACGCCATGCGGCAGAGACTCTGGTGCGCGTGCACGAACCGCTCTCGGTGCTGGATTTTCTGGAGCAGACCGATCACGCGCATTCCACCAGCGTGCATGAGGCATTGCGCAAGATCAGCCAGTCAGCGGCGGGTGTGCTGGTGTTGCTGCACCGCGGTGAATCTTCGCAGGACTTGCGCGCACGAGCCGCACTGGATGTCGCAAGCCAGCAGACTGCGCAATGGGATCCGCGCAGTTATGGCACCGGCGCGCAGATTTTGCGCGACCTGAATGTAGGCAAGATGCGCTTGCTTGCCACGCCGCACAAGATGCCGAGCATGGCAGGTTTTGGTTTGGAAGTGGTCGGCTACGCCAGTCACGAATACAGGAAATGACAATGAATGAAATCGAAAAAAATATTAACGGACGCGACCTGCGTATCGGCATCGTGCAAAGCCGCTTCAATACCGAAGTATGCGAAGGCCTGCTGGGCGCATGCCGGGCGCAATTGGTGAAGCAGGGAGTGCGTGAAGATGACATCATGCTTGCGACCGTGCCGGGCGCGCTGGAAATCCCGCTGGCGCTGCAACGCATGGCGCAGAGCGGCAAGTTCGATGCGCTGATCGCGCTGGGTGCGGTGATACGCGGCGACACTTACCATTTCGAGGTGGTGGCCAACGAATCGGCGCGCTGCGTGGGCGAGGTTCAACTGCATACCGGCGTGCCTGTCGCCAATGCGATACTGACCACCGATACCGACGAGCAGGCGATAGAACGCATGCATGTCAAAGGCGGCGAGGCCGCGCTGGTTGCGATCGAGATGGTCAACCTGCTGCGGAGTTTGACGTGAGCATGAGCAAAGCCGATAGCACTGGCGAAGTTAAAAAATCCCCGAACAAAAGCCCGCGCCATCGTGCACGCGAACTTGCCCTGCAGGGCATATATCAATGGCGCATCACGGCGGGTGATGAAAGCAAAATCGAAAAGCAGATACAAGCCGAAAAAAATATCGGTCGCTTCGACAAGGAATTATTTTCCAAACTGCTGCGCGGTGCATTGAGTCAGCATGCCGGCATCGAGGCATTGATTTCCCCGCACCTGGACCGCCCGCTAGCCGAACTCAGCCCGGTAGAATTCGCTGTGCTGCTGTTGGGTACGTTTGAATTGGCTCAGCACATCGAAGTGCCCTACAGAGTAGTCATCAACGAAGCTGTCGAACTCGCCAAGACCTTTGGCGGCACCGACGGCCATAAATTCGTCAACGGCGTGCTCGACAAACTTGCGCCACAATTACGCATAGCGGAATTCACCGGCCATAAAAATCCAAAATAAAGGTTAGTTTCTTTTTGGCCAAATCAGTTGAGATATTAAGAGGTTAGTCAACTCTCACTTATTCATTTTTTTGTATATGCCCGTGGTGCTGGTTGGCTTCTTTCAGCCAGGGCGGATCAATCATGCTTATGCTTCGGCTTGGTTAATATTTCCTCGCTGTTCTTCTATGGCTACTGGAATCCGGCCTATGTCGGGCTGCTGTTAAGTTCGGTTGTGTGCAACTATGCCTTGGGCATGTGGATTGCAAAAGCGGGCGTTAAACGGGAAGCCATTCGGCAAAAGCGACTGCTGGTG
>JANXXH010000041.1 GCA_025350705.1 Gallionella sp. | reverse complement strand
TCCACATCGCATTTCACCGTGATCAAGCGGCGCGCCTGCGGCAGCCAGTCCTTGGCCTTGCGCAGATTCTCGCCAACCACGCCGCCGATCTTGTCGGCGTGCTGCATCAGATTATCCAGCGTACCGTATTGGGTGAGCCACTTCACGGCGGTCTTCGGGCCGACCTTTTCCACGCCAGGCACGTTGTCCACCGTATCGCCGACCAGCGTCAGATAATCCACGATGCGCTCCGGCGGCACGCCGAATTTGGCGTTCACACCGGCGATATCCAGTGTCTCGTTGCTCATCGTGTTGATCAGCGTCACGCGCTCATTCACCAGTTGCGCAAGATCTTTGTCGCCGGTGGCGATCACGCAGCGCACACCATCCTGTGCCTGTTGCGCCAGCGTGCCAATCACATCGTCCGCTTCCACACCGTCCATCATCATGATGTTCCAGCCGGACGCCGCGATGGCCTGATGCAACGGCTCTATCTGCTGCACTAGGTCATCAGGCATGGAAGGACGATGCGCCTTGTATTCGGGATACCAGTCGTCTCGGAAGGTTTTTCCTTTTGCGTCGAATACGCACAGGCTATAATCAGCCGGGTAATCATTGCGCAACTTGCGTAACATGTTGAGTACGCCGTAGATCGCGCCGGTGGGTTCGCCGAGGCGGTTGCGCAGATCCGGCATCGCATGGAATGCGCGATACAGGAACGATGAGCCGTCAACTAGCAGTAAGGTCTTCATTAATTTTTTCGACTGATTATCTTTAATTTGTATTATATTTTTGAGGAAATCCGCATGAGCATACCGTCCAAATTACCCAAATCCGTGATTCCGGAAGGGTGGAATTCCAAAGAGGCCTGGCGCGTGTTCGGCATTATGTCAGAGTTTGTTTCTGCCACCGACCGCCTTAACAGTATCCATCCTGCCGTCAGCATCTTCGGCAGCGCGCGCACGCCAGCAGATCAGCCTTATTACAAACTTGCCGAGGAAATCGCGCGCCTGCTTTCCGATGCAGGATTTTCAGTCATTTCCGGCGGCGGCCCAGGCATCATGGAGGCGGTCAACAAGGGCGCGTTCTACGGTAAATCGCCCAGCGTCGGGCTGAATATCCAGCTGCCGCACGAGCAGGTCGGCAACCATTACCAAAATATCAGCCAGACCTTCCAGCATTTTTTCGCGCGCAAGGTCATGTTCGTGAAATTCGCCAGTGCTTATGTGGTGATGCCCGGCGGTTTCGGAACGCTGGACGAATTGATGGAGGCACTGACGCTGGTGCAGACCGGCAAGACACGCCGCATTCCTATCATCCTGGTAGGCAGCAAATTCTGGGGCGGCATGATCGATTGGTTCCGCACCACATTGATAGATGAAAAAGTCATCAGCCCGGAGGACATGGATCTGATCCAACTCATCGACGAACCCGAAGCAGTGGTCAGTGCCATTTTCAAGCACTACGAGACACGCGGCTTCGAACCAACCGAAGCGGAACGCGAGAAACAACTTTACTTGTAAAAATGCGCGGCCAGATAATTTTGATTTTGTGAGATGAAAAATGGAAAACACCCCGCCATTGCCTAACACCGACGAGGAAGGCTACTTGATCGAACCGCATGACTGGAACGAGGAGGTAGCTCAGCAACTTGCTCTTCAGGAAAACATTCAGCTCACCGAAGACCATTGGGACGCGATACGTTTCATGCGCGAGTATTATGCGGAGCACCAGATCGCGCCCGATGCCCGTCATGTGATGAAGCATCTTGCGGTACGTTTGGGCGCAGGGTCGCGCAACGCGCTGTTCGAGTTGTTTCCTTACGGGTATGTGAAACAGGCATGCAAGATCGCCGGCATGAAACGTCCGCGTGGCTGGAGCACCGGCTAATACGGGCAAGAAGTCATAAGCATCAACTCGCGCAGAGTCTGCGCGCATCAGCTAAAATGCGTCCATTCCACTACATGGCGGCCACTCCAATGCGCTTACTATTCACCCCGATTCAATCTTTATTCTTATTGCTGCTGAGCGGCTTTTCTCTTTGCGCTTTTGCCGCAAAACCGGTTCCTGAAAATCTCGAGCCATTACCCCCACCGCCCGCAATGAATGATTCTTCTGACGATGAGCCGGAAGTGACCATCACCCAACAGACCGAGCAGACGATAGAGGAATTTCGTGCGGGCGGTAAGCTGTACATGATCAAGATCACACCCAAGCACGGCGTGCCTTATTATCTGGTGGATGACAAAGGCGATGGCAAGTTTTCCCGTCAGGAAAGTCTGGATTCGGGTCTCCGTCCGCCACGCTGGGTCATACACCGCTTCTAGGGCGTGCTAATGCTGATTTCACTTCTGCGTTGTTGCGAGAAGGCGGTGGATGCAAGCCTTGCAACACCGCAGACGCCGCCTTCTCGCAACAACCCTTCGGGACGGGGGCGATTTGAGCGCCCTCCTTTGTCGCAAGCCGCTTATAGTGGCTTACACTACTGCGCGTCTTGCTTTGCGGATGGCATCTCAAATCGCCTCCGTCGCAGATGCGAGATCAGCATTAGCACGCCCTGACATGGCTGTTTTTACCAGCGTCTCGGAGGCGGAACTCACTGCTTGGCTGGGCGATTATTCCTTGGGCCAATTGCTGGAGCTGCAGGGCATCGCATCCGGTATCGAGAACACCAATTATTTCGTCACGACCAGCAATGGCCGCTTTGTGCTCACGCTGTTCGAAATACTCAGCGCCGACGAATTACCGTTCTACCTGAATCTTATGGCGCATCTTGCACGCCACGGCATTCCCTGTCCCAATCCGGTGGCGAACCGCAACAACCAGTTTGTGGGCACGCTCAAGGGCAAACCCGCCTGCATCGTCAGCCGCTTGAGCGGCAAGTCCACCACCGCGCCGAGCAACGCCCAATGCGCTGCCATCGGCGCGATGCTCGGGCAGTTGCACATCGCCGGACAGAGTTTCTCTCAGATCATGCCCAACCCGCGCGGCGTGGCATGGCGCGCGGTAACCGCTCCGCAGGTGCGGCCTTTTTTTGAAGTGCGCCAAGCGGCTTTACTGGAGAGCGAGATCGACCTGCACGCACAACAAAATTATGCGCACTTGCCGCAAGGCGTGATCCACGCCGATTTGTTTCGCGACAATGTTTTGCTTGAAGGAAATCGTGTCGGCGGCCTGATCGATTTTTATTTCGCATGCAGCGACGCACTGCTCTATGATTTGGCGATCACCGTGAATGATTGGTGTATGCATACCGACGCCACTCTGGATGCGGCAAAGACACAAACACTCTTGCACGGCTACCATGCAGTGCGTCCTTTGCTGGATAGTGAGCATGAGGCATGGCTGCTGATGCTGCGTCTGGCCGCACTGCGTTTCTGGTTATCGCGCTTGTTCGACAAGTATCTGCCGCGCGACGGCGAATTGATAAACGCGCATGACCCGCGCCATTTTGAGCGTATTTTGAAAAACCACATCGCATCGGCGCAAGCCGTTTGGCTATAAAGGAGAGGCATCATGGAACCACAACGATTGCAAGCACGTCAGGGCTGGGAATGGATCAAGCGGGGCTATGCGCTGTTTATGATGGCACCTTTGTTATGGATCGTGTTCCTGTTGATATTTTTCATCTCCGCAGTGGCTGTATCCAATGTACCAGTCATAGGCGACCCCTTGGCCAGCCTGTTGATGCCTGTAGTTCTGGCTGGCCTGATGACTGGCTGCCGCTCACTGGAACAAGGAGGAGACCTGGAACTGGTGCATTTCTTCAGCGGTTTCAAACAACATACATCGCTTCTGATCACGCTGGGCGGAATCTCGCTGGTCGGACAATTCCTCATCCTTGGCGTGATGATGGCAACCGGTGGAGCCGGGCTTGTCGGTCTGTTGACCAGCGGCCAACCGGACATCAATCCTAATGTATTGATGGAAGCGATGTCAGGCGCAATCTTCGCGATATCGCTCGGTGTCGCGCTGTACCTTTTTCTGACATCGGTCGTTCAATTCGCGACTTTGCTGGTGTATTTCAACGGCATACCGCCTATACCGGCAATGCAGCTGGCCATTCGCGCCTTTGTCTACAATATCCGGCCTATGCTGGTGTTTGGCGTAACCTTCCTGTTTTTGGGTATGCTTGCTACCCTGCCGATGGGGTTAGGCTGGCTGGTGTTGATGCCGCTATCATTCACTTCGCTGTATACCAGCTACAGTGCAATTTTTCCTTCGGTGAAAGAAACCGGCAGTACACCGTTGGAAGGCGATGTCATTGGGCGCGACGACCAGGAACATTTCTGAAATGCAGTCAGAGTGATTGGTAGGAGCGGGCCATGCCCGCGCATGTCGCGGGCATGGCCCGCTC
>JANXXH010000004.1 GCA_025350705.1 Gallionella sp. | reverse complement strand
CATCATGTACCAAATCGCTCCGAGCATTCTTTCTGCCAACTTCGCCAAGCTGGGCGAGGAAGTTGACAACGTTCTCGCCGCTGGCGCTGACATCGTGCATTTCGATGTGATGGACAATCATTATGTGCCGAATCTGACCATAGGCCCCTTGGTATGCGAGGCACTGCGCAAGCATGGCGTGACCGCGCCTATCGATGTGCACCTGATGGTCAAGCCGGTGGATCGCATCATCCCCGACTTCGCCAAGGCGGGCGCGACTTACATAACCTTTCACCCGGAAGCTTCCGAGCACATCGACCGCACCATCGGCCTGATCAAGGAAAGCGGTTGCAAGGCCGGCCTGGTATTCAATCCGGCCACACCGCTGGAGATACTCGAATACACACTGCCTAAACTGGACATGGTATTGCTGATGTCGGTCAACCCCGGCTTCGGCGGACAGAAATTCATTCCGCGTGTGCTGGACAAGGCGCGCAAGGTGCGCAAGATGATAGACGCAGGCAAGTACAACTGCCGCCTTGAGATCGACGGTGGCGTCGGCCCGGCGAACATTCGCGAAGTCGCTGAAGCGGGAGTGGATACTTTCGTCGCCGGCTCCGCGATATTCAGCAAACGCAACGATAAAGACAAGAACCTTTACGACACCGTTGTCGGCGAACTGCGCGCCGAGCTAGCCAAAGTCAAAAAATAAATGAAAAGTAAATCGGCATTGCAGCCCGTCCACTTCCCGCTGGATATTTCAGCGATCGTCATCGATCTCGATGGCACGCTGCTGCACACTGCACCTGAGCTTTCTGGAGCAGCCAACCTAATGTTGCGCGACATGGATTACGCGCCGGTGCCTCAGGAATTGCTGGCCAGTTATATCGGCAATGGCATCAGTTGGCTGGTGAAGCGCGCGCTGACCGGCGACATGCACGCTACGCCCGATGCCGCGCTATATAACCACGCGCTGCCGATTTTCGAGAAACACTATACGGCGCTTCTGTTGCAAAGCAAACCATTCGATGGCGTGATCGAAGGTCTGGATGCGATGAAAGCGGCAGGTTTCCGTCTGGGCTGCATCACCAACAAATTGGCGCGCTACACCGAGCCATTGTTGAAGGGTGTCGGCCTGGCGAAGTATTTCGAGATCGTACTGTCCGGCGACACTTTGGCGGAGAAAAAACCGCATCCGATGCCGCTGCTGCATGCCGCAAAATTTTTCGGCGTGCCGATCAAGAAGATGCTGCTGATCGGCGACTCGCTCAACGACACGGTCGCGGCGCGCGCCGCAGGTTGCCCGGTATTCTGCGTGCCTTACGGCTACAATCACGGAGAGCCGGTCGACAGCTTGTTTCTGGATGCAGTGATCGCCGATCTGCCCGCCGCTTTGCCGCTTATCAAACGCGCTTAGAAACACAATGAATCAACAGGCTCTAAATTTTTCGAAACCGGCCGGATGGCGATGGTGAGTGCAGTCTCACTGGACGCATCTCGTCCGCCCCTTGCTTTCGAAATATTTTAAGGAGCCTTTCATGTTGCACCCGATCACTGAACAAGAGTTCAAAGCACTCGCCACACAAGGCTATAACCGCATCCCGCTGGTCGCGGAGACTTTCGCCGATCTCGACACGCCGCTGTCGCTGTATCTCAAGCTTGCCAACAAACCTTTCTCCTACCTGCTGGAATCGGTGCAGGGTGGCGAACGCTTCGGGCGCTACTCGTTCATCGGCCTGCCCGCCGACACGCGCATCACGGTGCGCGGCAAACAGGTAACGCTGACGCACACTGGTAATGAAACCACTCATGAAGTAGAAAATCCGCTGGACTTCATCAGCGAATACCAATCGCGCTTCAAGGTCGCGCCTCTGCCCAACCTGCCGCGCTTTACTGGCGGACTGGCCGGTTACTTCGGTTATGACACGGTGCGCTACATCGAGCCGCGTCTCGCCAAGGTACAAAAGAAAGACACCATCGGTACACCCGACATCCTGCTGATGCTCACCGAGCAACTCGCGGTGATCGACAACCTGTCCGGCAAACTCACGTTCATCGTCTACGCCAATCCGGCGATGGACGACGCATACGAACTGGCTCGCGAACGGCTGCGCGAACTGATCGGCATGATGCGCCTGCCAGTACCTATCCCGCACGCGCCACCGATGCATGGCGGCGAAGCCAAATCCGAATTCGGCGAAGCGGCCTTCAAAAATGCCGTGGTCAAAGCCAAGCAATACATCTTCGACGGCGACATCATGCAAGTGGTGCTGGCGCAACGCATCGCGCAACCCTTCCCAGCCTCGCCGCTGTCGCTGTACCGCGCGCTGCGCAGCGTGAATCCTTCGCCGTACATGTTCTATTACGACATGGGCGATCACCACGTTGTCGGCGCATCGCCGGAAATACTGGTACGGCTGGAAGGCAAAGAAGTCACCGTACGACCCATCGCCGGCACCCGCCCGCGCGGCAAGACGCAACAGCAGGATGCCGAACTCGCCGCTGAGTTACTGGCCGATCCGAAAGAGCTGGCCGAACACCTGATGCTGATCGACCTGGGCCGCAACGACATCGGACGCGTCGCGCAAAACGGCACGGTGAAGCTCACCGAGAAGATGATCATCGAGCGCTACTCGCACGTAATGCATATCGTCTCGAATGTCGAAGCCGAACTCAAGCCGGGACTGACTGCAATGGACGTACTCAAGGCGACCTTCCCAGCCGGAACTGTCAGCGGCGCAGCCAAAGTGCGCGCGATGGAAATCATCGACGAGTTGGAGCCCACCAAGCGCGGCATCTACGCCGGTGCGGTCGGCTACCTCGGCTTCAACGGCGACATGGACTTGGCGATCGCGCTGCGCACCGCCGTGGTGAAGGACAACATGCTCTGCGTTCAAGCAGGCGCAGGCATCGTCGCCGACTCAATACCGGACAGCGAATGGATGGAAACGCAGAACAAGGCGCGCGCCGTGCTGCGCGCGGCGGAGATGGTGCTGGACGGGCTGGATGCGGAAGTGCATCGCTAGCGCTCGACCAACCATGCTGCGCCTGACCGAAATCAAACTGCCATTGGCCCATGCCGACGGCGATATCAAGGCTGCGATCCTCAAGCGGCTAGGCATCGCCGACGACGAGCTGATCAACTACGTCGTGTTCAAGCGCGGCGTGGATGCGCGCAAGCCTAACGCGATCCTGAACACCTACACGCTCGATGTGACTGTGAGCGATGAATCCGCGATTCTGACACGCTTCAAAAGTGACCCTCATCTAAAATACTCACCCGACACCAGCTATCAATTCATCGCGCAAGCTCCCCAGAATTTAACCTCGCGTCCTGTAGTTGTCGGCATGGGTCCCGCCGGTTTATTTGCCGGGCTGCTGTTAGCGCAGATGGGCTTCCGTCCTCTGATCCTGGAGCGCGGCAAGGCAGTGCGCGAGCGCACCAAGGATACTTTCGGCCTGTGGCGGCAGGGGGTGCTGAACCCGGAATCCAATGTGCAGTTCGGCGAAGGCGGCGCGGGAACGTTCTCGGATGGCAAGCTGTATAGCCAGATCAAGGATCCGCGCTACCTGAGCCGCAAGGTGCTGGAGGAATTCGTCAAGGCGGGTGCACCGGAAGAAATTTTGTACGAGAGTCATCCGCACATCGGCACGTTCCGGCTGGTGGGCATGGTGGAGAAGATGCGCGAGACGATTTTGTCGCTTGGCGGCGAGATACGTTTCGAAAGCCGTGTCGATAACATCGAAATCAGCGACGGACCAGGCAATATTGGACAAGTCACCGGCGTGGTGCTCGCCAGTGGCGAACATATCGAGACGTGTTATCTGGTGCTCGCGGTCGGGCACAGCGCGCGCGACACATTCGAGATGATCCACAGGCGCGGCATCTACATCGAGGCCAAGCCGTTCTCGATCGGTTTGCGCATCGAGCATCCGCAGTCGCTGATCGACCGCGCGCGCTACGGCAAAAACGCGGGCAACCCGCAGCTTGGCGCGGCGGATTACAAGCTGGTGCACCACGCCAGCAACGGGCGCTCGGTGTACAGTTTCTGCATGTGCCCCGGCGGCACGGTGGTCGCCGCGACTTCGGAGCCGGGGCGCGTGGTCACCAACGGCATGAGCCAGTATTCGCGCAACGAGCGCAACGCCAACAGCGGTATCGTGGTCGGCATCACCCCCGAGCAGGATTATCCCGGCGATGCTTTGGCCGGTGTGGAATTCCAGCGACGCTGGGAATCGCGCGCCTTTGAACTGGGCGGCAAAAATTATCAGGCACCCGGACAACTGGTCGGCGATTTCCTAGCAGGCAGACCTTCGACAAAATTCGGTGAGGTGTTGCCCTCCTATACGCCCGGCGTGCATTTAACAGACTTGTCTACCGCATTGCCGGACTATGCTATCGAAGCGATCCGCGAGGCGCTGCCCGCGTTCGTCAAGCAGATCAAGGGATTCGACCTGCCCGATGCGATACTGACCGGAGTCGAGACGCGCACTTCGTCGCCGATACGCATCAAGCGCAACAAGGAGGATTATCAGAGCATCAACACCAGAGGCCTTTATCCAACCGGCGAAGGTGCGGGCTACGCGGGTGGAATACTTTCGGCGGCGGTAGACGGTATTGAGGTTGCCGAAGCGGTGGCACTCAGCATGGCAAAATCTATGCAAGAACAGTTTTGCCAAAATCAACGATGAATGATTTGGGGTAAACTCTCTCTGTCACACCTAACATTAATTTAAGGATGAGTTATCCATGGAGCAAACACCCGTACATGAACGACACAACCCGGATGTACTTGCATTAATACCCAGGGACGCAAAAATAATTGTCGAGGTCGGATGTAGTTCTGGCGCCCTGGCAAGGGAATACAAAAAAACAAATGGCAGTTGCCTATATATTGGCGTGGAATGCGTCCCTGAATATGCGAAGCTTGCCGAAATGTACTGCGACTCGGTCATTGTGGCTGACATTGAAAGTGTGGACGAGGTTTTTCTTCGGGACACTCTCGCCGGTGATTGTTGGGTTTTTGGTGATGTTCTGGAGCATCTCAAAGACCCTTGGTCATTACTTGCAAAAATCCGCAATGTCATCCCCGATTACGGATGTATCGTGGCCTGCATACCCAATGCGCAGCATTGGACTGTTCAGGCAAAACTGAGTTGCGGTGATTTCAGATATGAAAGTTCTGGCCTGCTGGACAGAACGCATCTTAGATGGTTTACAAGGCAGACTATCAATGAGATGTTTCTTGATGCCGGGTTCACAATTGCCGATGGAGTAGCGAGAATCCTGGATGAGCCCGATCGGGAGATCGTGCTGCCTGCCATCAGGTCGATGGCAGCATGCGTAGGCGCAGACCCGGAGATGGCGGCTAACGATGCTTTGCCATTCCAATATGTGCTTCTGGCAGTGCCCGTTTAAGCTGGCCTTGCTGTCCTGCTCCCCATATCAACATGGATATCAGATTAGCACCTTAGATTAATTTCAATCAACCTTTAAAGCCAAACATTCATTCACGGAGACCACTTTGATAATAGAAATCGTTAGCGCAACAAGAATGTCAAAAGATGATTTTTGGAATAAATCGCCGCTGGGGTTGTCTCTTAAGCGCATGGCACATGACACTCGTTTAACATTATCTGTTGCCTACGAGAACCGTCGCGGTCTTCCGGACATTTTTAATGAGCGTATATCCGCTTCGAACCACCACGAAGCACTTGTATTTATTCACGACGATGTTTGGATAGACGACTATTTTCTTGCCGACCATGTCATTGAAGGGCTCAAGTCATACGATGTAATTGGATTGGCCGGCAATCGTCGCAGGATACAAAACCAGCCGACTTGGCTATATATTAACGATGAATTTACGCTGGGTGACGAGACCAATCTTAGCGGGAGCGTTGCTCACGCTGCCCATCCATTCGGGGCGATAGTTTTTTATGGGTCTGTACCTGCCGAATGCGAACTTTTGGATGGTGTTTTTCTCGCCGCGAAAAAATCCACTCTGATAGACAATGAAATCCTGTTTGATCCAATTTTTGATTTTCACTTCTACGATATGGATTTTTGCCGCAGCGCACGAATGAAAAAATTGCGGCTGGGCACTTGGCCGATTTGCATCACCCACCAAGGCTCTGGAACCTTCGAGGGTGCACACTGGCATGACAAATATCTCATGTATCGGGAAAAATGGGAAGAATAGGATGGCTTCACCTGCTCAAGGAACTGGTTACCCAAGATTTTGGTGATGTATATGAACATTCAGCGGATTAAATTTGACATGCTATTGATGATCGACAACTACGACTCCTTCACCTACAACCTGGTGCAGTATTTTGCCGAGCTCGGTGCGGATGTGGTCGTGCATCGAAACGATGAGATCACCATCGGCCAGATCGATAAAATGAACCCGCAGCACATCGTCGTATCGCCCGGCCCATGCACGCCGAACGAAGCGGGAATCTCGGTCGCAACGATCCAGCACTTTGCCGGGAAGATCCCCTTGCTCGGCGTGTGTCTCGGCCACCAGAGCATCGGCCAGGCATTCGGCGGCAAGATCATCCACGCCAAACAGTTGATGCACGGCAAGACATCTGCTATCCATCACAAAGGCAACAGCGTATTCACCGGCCTGCCCAACCCGTTCACCGCGACGCGCTATCATTCACTGGTGATCGAGCGCGAGACGTTGCCGGATTGCCTGGAGATCACCGCATGGACCGACGACAACGAGATCATGGGTGTGCGCCACAAAACGCTGGCGGTGCATGGCGTGCAGTTCCATCCCGAGTCGATACTCACCGAACATGGGCACGACATGCTGAAGAACTTTTTGCAGGGAGCAAAGTGATCTTTAAGATTTCCACACTCACGGGAACGTAACATCCGATGTAGGAGCGGGCC
>JANXXH010000109.1 GCA_025350705.1 Gallionella sp. | reverse complement strand
CTTCAAACTGGCCGAGATGAAATCGTCCAAGTCGCCATCCAGCACGCTTTGCGTGTTGCCGGTTTCGACATTGGTGCGCAGGTCCTTGATGCGCGATTGATCGAGCACATAGGAGCGGATCTGATGCCCCCAGCCGATGTCGGTCTTGTTGTCTTCCATCGCCTGTTTCTGCTCATTGCGTTTGCGCAACTCGGCTTCGTACAAGCGCGATTTTAGCATTGCCATCGCTTCGGCGCGGTTGCGGTGTTGCGAACGGTCGCTCTGGCATTGCACCACGATGTTGGTCGGGAGATGGGTGATGCGCACTGCCGAGTCGGTCTTGTTGATGTGCTGCCCGCCCGCGCCCGAGGCGCGATAGGTATCGACGCGCAGATCGGCAGGATTGATCTCGACTTCGATGGATTCGTCCACCTCGGGGTAGACGAACACGCTGGAGAACGAGGTGTGGCGGCGGTTGCCGGAGTCAAACGGCGATTTGCGCACCAAGCGATGCACGCCGGTCTCGGTGCGCAGATGACCGTAGGCATATTCGCCGCTGACCTTGAGGGTAGCGCCTTTGATGCCCGCGACTTCACCATCGGATTGTTCCAGCACCTCGACCTGGAAACCTTTGCGTTCGCAGTAGCGCAGATACATGCGCAGCAGCATCGAGGCCCAGTCCTGCGCTTCGGTGCCGCCGCTGCCGGATTGAATATCGAGGAAGCAATTGTTCGGGTCCATCGGGTGCGAGAACATGCGGCGGAATTCCATCGCAGCGACGCGCTTCTCGATGTCCTGGATGTCGGCGGCGGTGGCGTTCAGGCTCTCGTCGTCGTTTTCCGCCCTAGCCATTTCAAACAGCTCGGCGGCATCGGAAAGATTTTGCTGGATCAACTTGAGGCCGAGCACCACGCCTTCCAGCATCTTGCGCTCGCGACCCAGCTCCTGAGCGCGCTTGGCATCCTGCCAGATGGCCGGGTTTTCGGCGAGTTCGGAAACTTCGACTAAGCGTTCCTGCTTGGTATCGAAGTCAAAGATACCTCCGTAATTCTGCGCTGCGCGTTGCCAGGTCTTGCAGTTGATTGGAGAGGGAATTTAATTGTTCGGCTTCCATTTGTCGTTGTCGGTAAGGCTTGAAAGGGCGCGATTATAGCGCAAACAAGCCGAGCAGCATCCCGCAAACGATAGCGCTGAAGCCGGTTGCAACGTGTCGGGCGAGATGCCAGCCGCCGATGAACGCCACGATGCCGAACTTGAACGCAATGTTGGAAAAGAGGGCGAGCGCAATCGCTGTGACGGTCTGTTGCTCGCTCAATTGCCCGAGATTGAACAGGCGCAGGCTGGACAGCGTGATCGCGTCCACATCGGTCAACCCGGACACCAGCGCCACGGCATACAGACCCCGATTGCCCGCAATATCCTGCATCCATGCGGATACCAGCAACACGGCCACATAGAGCAAGCCAAAGCCTATGGCGGTATGCAGTTCGGCGGGATTAGAAGTTTCCGGGATGTTGAGCTCGGTTGCCTTGGTCATCTTGCGCCAGTTGTACAACGCGATGGCTAGGCCGAACAGGAAGCCGCCCGCGAGCACCGGGAACAGGCCGGACAGCGTGCCATAGGCGACCACGGCACTGAGCACGAGCAGACGCAGCAATACCACCATGCTGGCAATCACGATCACCGAGGCGGCGAGGTGCGACATGGTTTGATTGTCCTTGCTGTTTTTTGCATAGAGCAGAGTGGTCGCGGTACTGGAAACGAGACCGCCGAGAAAACCCAGCAACGGCGCGCCATGACGGGTACCCACAAGATGCAGGGCGGCATAACCCGCCAAGCTGATGCCGGAGATCAGTACCACCATCAGCCAGGCCTGATGCGGATTGAAGGCATGGTAGGGACCATATTCCTGATCGGGAAGGATAGGCAGCACGATGAATGTCAACACGGAAAATTGCAGCACGGCGACCAGATCTCGTCGCGTGAGTCGTTGTGACAATCCGCGCAACTCGGGTTTGAAATAAAGCAGGGCGGTGACTGCTATCGCCAGCATCACGGCCAGCTCGGCAAGACCATACCAGATCATCGCACCCAGCCCGTAACACATCAGCAAAGCGATGATGGTGGTGGTGCCTGGGTCGCGTTCCTCGCCAGGGTTGTTGAGATATGCCGCGATGATCATGCCGGCTACGGCAAGCAGGCCGGCGATCAGCAGCCAGGGTGAGTCGAGCTTGGTAGAGAGCAGCGCGGACAGCGTGCCGAATAGGGCGACCAGTGCGAAGGTGCGCAGTCCGGCCTTGGCAGAGGGGGTGCGCTCGCGCTCCAGTCCGATCAACAATCCGATGGCGAGACTGGTGAGGAACTGTGGCAAGGCTTCAATGTTGTTGCCATGCAAAAAAAGGGTGTCCATCGTTTTACCTCTTTACATCCCGCCAATGCCGGACGATGAGTTGCAAGCTTTGTGCGCCATTGTATTCATTGACGCTCAGGCTGTACACGGCATGAATTTTTTCGGGCAATGGCTCGTTGTGTCCGAATAGTATCGCTTCGATGAGTTTTCCATTTGAAGTCAGACGCAGTTTGAGATGTTTCTCGCCGACCACACGCTGGTTCTGCACGACAAAGTCGTCGCTGAATTGCGGGGCAGGGAAGCCTTGTCCCCACACTTGTTTATCCAGCAGGCGTGCCACTTCAAGATTCATTTCGTTTGTATCCAGCGCGCCATCGGTTTCGATGCGTTGCGCCAGATCGCTGGCGCTGAGCAGCTCGCGGGACACTTTTTCAAAGGCCGCGACGAAGTTATCAAAGTCAGCCTCGGCGATGCTCAAGCCCGCTGCTGCGGCATGGCCGCCGAATTTATTGATCAGCGCTGGGTGGCGTTTGCTCACCAGGTCCAGCGCATCGCGCAGATGCAATCCGGCTATGGAACGCCCTGAGCCTTTTATTTCTCCGTTGTTGGCCCGCGCAAAGGCGATGGTCGGGCGATGGAATTTATCCTTGAGCCGTGAGGCTAGGATGCCGATCACGCCTTGATGCCAAGTCTCGTCAAACAACACGAGACTAAAGTTATCGGATGGATCGATGGTGTCGAGCGACGCGAGCGCGCTGTCCTGCATGTCGGATTCGATGCTGCGCCGCTCGCGATTCAGTGCATCCAGCTTGGCGGCAATCTGCATCGCGGTTTTGGCGTCATCGGTCAGCAGGCAATTGATGCCCAGGCTCATGTCGTCCAGCCTGCCCGCCGCGTTCAGGCGCGGCCCGACAGTGAATCCCAAGTCCATGCTGGATGCGCGCGCCGGATCTTTTTTTGCGGCTTGCAGCAGCGCGTTGATACCGGCGCAAGCGCGCCCAGAGCGTATGCGTTGCAAACCTTGTTGCACCAAGATGCGGTTATTCTGATCCAGCTTCACCACATCGGCGATTGTGCCTAGTGCAACCAGGTCGAGGAGGTTGCCGAGGTTGGGTTCGGCTTGTTCAGCAAATGCACCTCGTGTGCGCAGCTCCGCCCGCAATGCTAGCAGCACATAAAACATCACGCCCACGCCCGCCAGGTTTTTGCTGGGGAATTCGCAGCCGTGCTGATTGGGATTGACGATGCAAGCCGCATCCGGCAGCGTGTCGCCGGGCAAGTGGTGGTCAGTGACGAACACCTGCATGCCCAAGCGATTCGCCTCGGCCACGCCTTCGACGCTGGCGATGCCGTTGTCCACTGTTAATAATATATCGGGATTATTTTTTGCCGCTAGCTGCACGATCTCCGGCGTCAAACCATAACCATATTCAAAACGATTCGGCACGATGAAATCGATGTGCGCTCCAAAGGCGCGCAGGCCGCGCACCGCCACTGCACAGGCGGTGGCGCCGTCGGCATCGTAGTCGGCGATGACCAGAATCTTTTTCTGTGCGGCTATCGCATCGGCCAGCAGGCGCGCCATTTCGCGGGCATTCTTCAGCGTGTCGAACGGCAGCAGTCCGGCTAAAGTCGTGTCGAGTTGTTTGCTATCGGTGATGCCGCGCGCCGCAAAAATCTTTGCCAGCGCAAATGAATATCCGCTGTCACGCAAGCGTTGCGCTGCGTCTGCGGGAAAGTGGCGCGGAGTGATTTCTGTCATGCGGGAAGTATAGCTTGTAGCCAGTAGCTTGTAGCGGGTAGCTGATTTAAGGTGTGCAGTTTGCGCCCGATTTTTAAGCTGCAAGCAACCCGCTACCGGCTGCTGGCTTTATTCTCGCCTCGTTTTTTTCGGTCAGTTGCGATAGAATCGCGTCCACTTTTTAAGTCAGGCATAGAAAACATCGTGGCATTGATAGTGCAGAAGTACGGCGGTACATCGGTCGGTAGTCCAGAACGCATCAAGAATGTGGCGCGTCGCGTCGCAAAATTCAAAGCCAAAGGGCATCATGTGGTGGTGGTGGTCTCCGCGATGAGCGGCGAGACCAATCGTCTGATCGGCCTTGCGCATGAAATCCAGAAGCATCCCGACCCGCGCGAGCTGGATGTGATCATCTCCACCGGCGAGCAGGTCACCATCGGGCTGCTGGCGATGGCGCTCAAGGATGTCGGGCTGAAGGCCAAGAGCTACACCGGCGCGCAGGTCAAGATACTTACCGACAGCGCCTTTACCAAAGCGCGGATCGTTTCCATCGACGAACAACATATTCGTGCCGATCTGGCCAACGACTATGTGGTGGTGGTGGCCGGATTTCAGGGCGTGGACGAACACGGCAACATCACCACGCTGGGGCGCGGCGGTTCGGATACCACCGGTGTGGCGGTTGCCGCCGCGCTGCGTGCCGACGAATGCCAGATCTACACCGATGTGGATGGTGTTTACACCACCGACCCGCGCTTGGTTCCCGAAGCGCGCCGCCTGAAAACCATCACTTTTGAAGAGATGCTGGAGATGGCCAGCCTGGGCTCCAAGGTATTGCAGATTCGTTCGGTGGAATTCGCAGGAAAATACAAGGTCAAGCTGCGCGTGCTGTCCAGCTTTGAAGAAGAAGGTGAAGGCACGCTGATTACTTTTGAGGATAACGACAAAATGGAACAAGCAATCATTTCCGGGATCGCGTTCAACCGCGACGAAGCCAAGATCACCGTGATGGGCGTGCCCGACAAGCCCGGTATCGCTTATCAGATTCTGGGCCCCATCTCTGACGCCAACATCGACGTGGACATCATCATCCAGAACGTCGGCGTGGATGGCACCACCGATTTCTCCTTCACCGTGCATCGCAATGAATTCGCCAAGGCGATGGACATCCTCAAGAGCAAAGTGCAGCCGCACATCGGCGCGCGCGAAGTCATCGGCGATGACAAAGCGACCAAGGTATCCGTGGTGGGTGTCGGTATGCGTTCGCATGTAGGCGTTGCCAGCAAGATGTTCCGCACGCTGGCGGAAGAGGGCATCAACATCCAGATGATCTCCACCTCGGAAATCAAGATATCCGTGGTTATCGACGAAAAATATCTGGAGCTGGCCGTGCGTGTATTGCACAAGGCCTTTGGCCTCGATCAAGAAGACGCATAATTGCACGGAATCGTTTGACCTTTCGGGCTGCTTACATTACTATGCGCGGCCTTTCGGAGAGGTGGCCGAGTGGTCGAAGGCACGCCCCTGCTAAGGGCGCATCCGGGCAAAACCTGGATCGAGGGTTCGAATCCCTCCTTCTCCGCCAAGGACCAAATTACATTATAGGAATTAAAAGCATCAACTTGCGCCCGTAGCTCAGCTGGATAGAGTACTTGGCTACGAACCAAGGGGTCGGGCGTTCGAATCGCTCCGGGCGCACCATCAAATCAATGAGTTAGGTTAGAAATGGCCTAGCTCATTTTCATTTTTAAGTGCTGGTGGGTAAACCTATGGGTAAACCAGAAAATTGCTTTCTGATATCTACAAGCGAAATTGACCTGACGATACGTAATTTTCCCTCAACTAAATTTCAACCACCAATCCCGGATTGAAATTTTGATTTTCAGGTGATTTTCCAACCCTGCAATATCCACGGGGATTGCAAATCACTCTCGTGCCATTCAGCACATAGTCAAAGCTGTCATGCGTGTGTCCGTGTACCCAAAGCTTGCTGTAGCCAAGGAGAAAGTCGAAGTTGGACGCAAAGGGATGTGACTGGAAGCATATTCCACTCAATTTGAGATTCTCGACAGATTTTCGGCCAAAGCCGTTGTTATCAATAAGCCGGAATTACTTCCGGTAAGCGCACTATTACAGCCACTTACGAATGCCGGAAATAACCCGCGAAGAGCCTCGCAGCGGTTTGGGGTTGGGTGGAATGATTTGCGTTAGCTGACTCGTTGATCGTCCCGAAGGCACCCCACTACTATGGTGCTAACAGGCCTTAGGTGTGTCAAACAGCGTGTAAAACTTTCCACTAATCAGCGTCCAATTGTTTCCACTTTTTTGTCGTGTTGAGCGCGACTTTTACGTTGCTTAAAACGGTAAGAATCATTCCCGGTTTCCAATATTTCGCAATGATGTGTAATGCGATCCAGTAGCGCCGTCGTCATCTTCGCATCGCCAAATACTTGCACCCACTCGCCGAATGTCAGGTTCGTGGTGATAATCAATGATGTCTTCTCATAAAGCTGGCTAATGAGATGAAATAGCAACGCGCCACCCGATGCTGGAAACGGTAAATAGCCCAGCTCATCAAGGATCACAGCATCCACTAAGCACAGTTGTTTCGCTAGATTGCCAACCTTGCCCTGCGTCTTCTCACGCTCCAGTTGATTGACCA
>JANXXH010000069.1 GCA_025350705.1 Gallionella sp. | reverse complement strand
GCCCCTACGGGGTACCCTCGATCAGCCGCAAGCAAGCGGGGCTGCGCAACTCGACCTGGTGGGGCGCACACCCCGCGCCCCACTGCGGGACTCGAACAGTGCTCGCCTAAACCTCCGCCTGCTTGCGACTGATCGAGGCGGCGCACAGGGGATGAAGAGCGAAAAGTAAAACCGAAAACCGGGTGGGCAACAAGTTGCCCACCATGCAGAGGTAGATAGGCAAAACAATTCGACTACGGTACATTGATAATTGTAATTTCCTGTGTTACCTGAGCGTAATCAAGCTCAATCATGGTAGACATCATATGAGAAACATCCAATGACTAAACGTTTAAACGGTTGGCAAAGAATAGGAATAGTGCTATCCCTTTTCTGGCTTGTCTTCGTGTGCGGATATACAGGATATGAATTTGTTAAGAAAGTAGATGCCACAACTTATCTAATTGAAGTTACACACAACAAACCGACCTTTGATAGTCAGGGGCACAAAATAATGACTATAGAGGAGTTTGTTGGTGATGATGCCAAGCGCAACCTGAAGGTAATTAATTTTCTCAGTGCAATAGTAATTCCGATAGCGTTCAGTTGGGCCGTCGGATATTTAAGCATTTTTACTTATCGCTGGATTATGCTTGGTTTTAGGTCTGGTAAGCTGCATCCAGAGCTAATTCAGGTTGCTATGCCTTCGCCTGTAGACATCCCCTTACAGCAAACCCAGCCAAATGTTCCAAAGTCTCCACCCTCCAAGCGATTATCCGCGATGAAGAGGGCGCGAAAAGGAGAGGAGCGTCTATGGAGGGTGTTCTGGTTATATAACGTACTCGGCGTTTTATTATTGGGGTTAATAGAAAAATTTTGTCAGGCATTCCTTATTGCGGCTGAACGTGACAATCAAAGCTATATTGGAATGACTATTTTTTACGGTGTAGTCGCAATCCTATTTTTTCCTTATATCGTATGGGCGTTAGCCTCATTATGGAGGTGTGCCTTTAATACTGGATGGAAAGGGTGGGGCTATTTAGGTAGAGCGTATGTTGTGTGGTGGGGCGTTGGTTTTATAGCTATTGTTGTATCAATCATCTTCCATAAATAAGCCTAGGCTACAAATGACTACAGTCGATATTAAGATTACGATTCACGCCAATGACCGCAAGATAGCGGCGATGGTCAAAGCATTGGCATTCGAAGTTGACGGCCCAAAATCTGTAGAAGGTGCATCGAAAGAGTTTCTCGAAACTCATGGATATCTTGTCTTCCACTTTAAGTCTCACGAAAAGGCCGACGCTTTTCGTGATGTCCTCACAATGTATCTTCCAAGGATTCTCGCGCAAGAGCGAGTGTAGGGTGGGCAATTTGCCCACCCGTTTTAAGATTTTGGTTTTGTTTAATTCCCCTGTGCGCCGCCGAAGATCAGGCGCAAGCAGGCGGAGGTTTAGGCGAGCACTGTTCGAGTCCCGCAGTGGGGCGCGGGGTGTGCGCCCCGCCAGGTCGAGTTGCGCAGCCCCGCTTGCTTGCGGCTGATCGAGGGAATCCGAAGGGCGGCAAACCGGGGGCGATTTCTTTTGGTTACTTTTCTTGGCAAGACAAGAAAAGTAACTTGTTGCCGGTCAACCACCGGCGAAGTTGATTTTGAATTCTGCCGTTCATGCTTCGATACCTCAGCACGAACGGCATTTAATGTTGAGTATCTCTAATGAATAAATTTTCTGCCTATCGCATTTTTGAACAAGACGGCAAATCCACCGGCCGTTTCGTCGAGCTGACGCTGGATGATCTCGATCCCGGCGAGGTCGTCATCCAAACGCATTACTCCGATGTGAATTACAAGGATGCGCTCGCAGCCACCGGCGCGGGCAAGATCATCCGGCGTTTCCCCTGTGTCGGCGGGGTGGATGCGGCGGGCGTGGTGGTGAGCTCGGAGGATGCGCGCTTCAAGGCGGGCGACGAAGTGCTGGTGACTGGCTACGAAATGGGCGTGGCGCACGATGGCGGTTATGCGGAATACGTGCGCGTTCCCGCCGACTGGGTCGTGCCGTTGCCGCAAGGGTTGTCACTGTTCGACGCGATGGCGCTCGGCACGGCGGGATTCACCGCTGCGTTATCCATCCATCGCCTCGAGCAGAATGAATTGTCTCCGGAAAAAGGGAAAGTGATCGTGACCGGTGCGACCGGCGGCGTGGCAAGCCTTGCGATCCAGATGCTGGCGCAACTCGGCTATCACGTGGTGGCGCTGACCGGCAAGGACAGCGAACATGAATATCTGAAGTCGCTCGGCGCGAGCGAGATACTGTCGCGCAAGGAATTGGAGATGGGCACGCGCCCGCTGGAAAAGGCGCAATGGGCGGGCGCGCTCGATGCGGTGGGCGGCGAGACGCTGGCGTGGCTGACGCGCACCATGCAGCAGAACGGCGTGATCGCCAGTTTCGGCAATGCGGGCGGCATCGAACTGCACACTACGGTGCTGCCCTTCATCCTGCGCGGCGTACGTCTGATCGGTATCGATTCCGCCGCGACTGTGATGCCGTTGCGCCGCCAGATATGGCAGCGCCTGACAAGTGATCTTCGCCCCAAGCAACTTGCGCAAGTGGCGCCTGTCGTACCGTTCGCAGGGTTGCCGCAAGTTTTTCCATTGATGCTGCAAGGTAAACAGCGAGGACGCACCGTGGTCGGAATAAAACCGGCTGGTTAGTGATATAATCAACCGGCAAAGCTGGGAGCATTAAGCAGCGCGAAAGTGGCGGAATTGGTAGACGCACTGGATTTAGGTTCCAGCGCTGCAAGGCGTGAGAGTTCGAGTCTCTCCTTTCGCACCATTACAAGCGGCCTTTCGCACCAGCTACCGTTAAACTTTATTTTCAAGGAAATACCGTATGACCAGCGTAGAAACAGTAAGCGCGTTAGAACGACGTCTGAACGCATCTATTCCTCAGGAAACTATTCGTAGCCGGGTTTCTGATCATTTGAAATACCTCGGGCGCAACGTTAAGATCTCCGGTTTCCGCCCCGGCAAAGTTCCTGCGAAAATCGTCGAGCAATTCTACGGTGCGCAAGCCTGGCAAGATGCCTTGAACGATGCCTTGCAACGTTCGTTTGCCGAGGCATCGGAAAACAATAATTTGCGGGTGGCGGGAGCGCCCCAATTTGAAGTCAAGACCAAGGATCAGAATGCCGATCAGGTTGAATATAGCGCGACTTTCGAGGTGTATCCTGACATTGTGATTGGCGACTTGTCGGGTATATCGATAGAGCGCCTGGTTTATGAGGTGACACAAGCTGACGTGGACAATACTATTGCAAAGTTGCGCAAGCAGCGCGCCACGTTTGAGAAAGTGGATCGCGCGGCTCTGGCTGGAGATCGAGTGACCATCGATTTTACCGGCAAACTGAACGGTGAGACATTCGCGGGCGGAGAAGCAAAGGATCTGGCGGTAGTGCTGGGTGCCGGGAGCATGTTGGCGGATTTTGAGGCCGCCATCACCGGCATGAATGAGGGCAAAACGAAATCCTTCGATATGACTTTCCCCAAGGACTATCATGGTAAAGATATTGCGGGCAAGCAAGTGAATTTTACGGTCACGTTGCATGCGGTGGAGGCGCCACACTTGCCAGAGATCGATTCCGAATTCGCCATGGCTGTCGGCGTTGCGGATGGCGATGTGGGCAAGCTTGAGGACGAAATTCGCAATAACCTGACTCGCGAAGTTTCGCGTCGTTTGGGGGTGCGCAATAAGGATGCGGTGATGGGCGCTTTGCTGAAGGTCACCAAGTTTGATGTACCCAAGGTTTTGCTGGAGGAGGAGCAGCAGGATCTGATGCGGCATACCGTTGAGGACTTGGAGTCGCGCGGAGTTAAAACAAAGGGTATGCCGTTGGATCCGGGTATATTCAAGGAGCGCGCCGAGAAGCGCGTTAAACTGGGATTGATACTTGTCGAGTTGATGCAGAAGCATGGACTGAAGGCCAAGCCGGAGCAGGTCAAGGCCATGATAGAGGATTATGCGCAGGGCTTTGATGAGGCGGAGCAGATCATCCGGTGGTATGCGGCTGAACCCAAGCGTATGCTGGAAGTGGAAAATCTGGTAGTGGAAGAAAACGTGGTGAGCTGGGCGATGGGCCAAGCCAAGACCACTGATAAACATGCGGTATTCGACGAGTTGATGGGAAAAGAATGATATGACGCATTATCACGAAAAACATTTGTCAGGTCACCGGGAAGAAACTCAAAACATCGGTTTGATCCCTATGGTCGTGGAGACCAGCGGGCGCGGCGAAAGAGCGTACGATATCTACTCCCGCCTGCTCAAGGAGCGCGTGGTGTTTCTGGTCGGCGAGGTGAACGACCACAGCGCGAACCTGATCGTGGCGCAAATGCTGTTCCTGGAATCTGAGAATCCGGACAAGGACATTCATTTCTACATCAATTCTCCGGGCGGTTCGGTGACTGCAGGGATGGCGATCTACGACACGATGCAATTCATCAAGCCAAATATCAGCACCCTGTGCATCGGTCAGGCCGCCAGCATGGGTTCATTCCTGCTGGCTGCCGGTGAGAAGGGCAAGCGTTTTTGTCTGCCCAATTCGCGTGTGATGATCCATCAACCGATGGGCGGGTTCCGCGGTCAGGCTTCTGATGTCGAGATCCATGCGCGCGAGATTTTGTATCTTAAGCAAAGGCTCAATCAAATGCTGGCTCATCACACCGGGCAATCTGTTGAGACCATAGAGCGCGATACCGATCGCGATAATTTCCTGAGCGCCGAGGATTCGGTCAAATACGGGCTGGTGGATAAGGTGCTGGAAAAACGCGCTTAAAGAATTATTTTGTTTATCGATAACTCGATGGAAGGTTGGTAGCGATGTCTGACGATAAAAAATCTGGTGATAAATTGCTTTACTGCTCGTTTTGCGGCAAGAGCCAGCATGAGGTGCGCAAGCTGATCGCGGGTCCATCGGTGTTCGTGTGCGATGAATGCATCACACTGTGCAATGACATCATGCGCGAGGAGATTCAGAGCGATCAGACCAAGGCGGACAAGTCCGACCTGCCGGTTCCCAAAGACATCTGCGCGACACTGGATGAATATGTGATCGGCCAGGAGCAAGCCAAGAAGATTTTGTCGGTGGCGGTGTACAACCATTACAAGCGTCTCAAGAGTAATGACAAGGACGGCGTGGAGTTGTCCAAGAGCAATATCCTGCTGGTCGGACCGACCGGATCCGGCAAGACCTTGCTGGCACAGACGCTGGCACGCTTGCTGGATGTGCCATTCGTGATGGCCGATGCGACCACGCTGACCGAGGCGGGTTATGTTGGCGAGGACGTAGAAAACATCATTCAGAAGTTATTGCAGACCTGCGACTACGACGTGGAGAGGGCGCAGCGCGGCATCGTGTACGTGGACGAGATCGACAAGATCTCGCGCAAGTCAGATAACCCTTCGATCACCCGCGATGTTTCCGGCGAAGGCGTGCAGCAGGCCTTGCTCAAGTTGATCGAAGGTACCAAGGCCTCGATCCCTCCGCAGGGCGGGCGCAAGCATCCGAACACGGAATTTTTGCAAGTGGATACCACCAACATCCTATTCATTTGCGGCGGTGCGTTCGATGGGCTGGAAAAAGTCATACGCAACCGGTCTTCTAAAGCGGGAATTGGTTTTGGTGCGACCATCGCCAGCAAGGAAGATCGCAATACTGGCGAGACCTTGCGTGAAGTGGAGCCGGAAGATTTGATCAAGTTCGGACTGATTCCCGAGTTTGTCGGACGCTTGCCGGTGGTTGCCACGCTGGAAGAACTGGACGAAGCCGCGCTGGTAAAGATATTGACCGAGCCCAAGAACGCGCTGACCAAGCAATACCAGAAGCTGTTTGCGATGGAGGATGTCGATCTGGAATTCCGCGAAGGCGTGTTGTTGGCGATCGCGCGCAAGGCGCTGGCGCGCAAAGCGGGCGCGCGCGGATTGCGTTCGATACTCGAACAGGCGTTGCTGGATGTGATGTTCGATTTGCCCTCGATGGATAATGTCAGCAAGGTGGTGCTGGATGAAAACGGTACGACCGGAGAGATCAAACCCATTGTCATTTATGCGGATGCCCACAAGGCAGCTTGAATCAGGCTTCCGCTCGCTCTTTAGTATCTTGTCACGCAGGTCTTTGACTTTGCCCCGTTGGGGGGCGGCTTGAATTATTTAGAGCCATCCCCATTTAACTTCACACTTAATTGAGAGGTTATTGCCATGTTAGAACAAGATATCCCCAGCACTGCTGTTATAAGCAATTTGCACCCACTGCTGCCTTTGCGCGATGTCGTGGTGTTTCCGCACATGGTGATCCCTCTGTTTGTCGGGCGTTCCAAGTCCATCAAGGCGCTGGAGACAGCGATGGAGGCCGGCAAGAGCATTGCGCTGGTGGCGCAAAAATCCGCGACCAAGGATGATCCGGGTACTGAGGATCTTTATTCCATCGGCAGCATGGCCAATATCCTGCAGATGTTGAAATTGCCGGACGGCACCGTGAAGGTGTTGGTCGAAGGTACGCAGCGCGCCAAAGTGCTGCGTGTCTATGATGCGAAGTCGCATTTCGATGCCGAGGTGGAGATCGTAACCGCAGAGGATGGCACGGACAGCGAGTCCGAGGCGATGCGCCGTGTGCTGATCGCGCAGTTCGATCAATATGTAAAACTCAACAAAAAGATCCCGCCTGAAATTCTGACTTCATTGGCTGGTATCGATGATGCCGGTCGTCTGGCCGATACCATTGCCGCCCATCTGCCACTCAAGCTGGAACAAAAACAGGAGGTGCTGGAAATCTTTGGCGTGCGCAAACGCCTGGAACATTTGCTGGGATTGTTGGAAGGTGAGATAGACATCCTGCAGGTCGAGAAGCGCATTCGGGGCCGTGTAAGGCGCCAGATGGAAAAGAGCCAGCGCGAGTATTACCTGAACGAGCAGGTCAAGGCGATCCAGAAGGAACTGGGCGACGGTGAGGAGGGTACTGACTTCGACGAAATTGAGAAGAAGATCAAAGCTGCGCATATGCCGAAAGAAGCCCGTACCAAGGCTGAGGCCGAGCTGAAGAAATTGCGCTTGATGTCGCCGATGTCAGCCGAAGCAACCGTGGTGCGCAATTACATCGATGTATTGATGGGCCTGCCGTGGAAGAAAAAAACCAAGATCAGCGCCGACCTGAAAAAAGCGGAAGTGGTGCTGGAAGAAGATCACTATGGCCTGGATAAGGTCAAGGAACGCATTCTTGAATATCTTGCCGTGCAACAACGCATGGACAAGATGAAAGCTCCCATCCTGTGTTTGGTTGGCCCTCCGGGCGTGGGCAAGACCTCGCTGGGGCAGTCGATCGCGCGCGCCACCAATCGTAAATTCGTGCGCATGTCGCTGGGCGGGGTGCGCGATGAATCCGAGATTCGTGGCCATCGCCGTACTTATATCGGCTCGATGCCGGGCAAGATTTTGCAGAACATGAGCAAGGTCGGGGTGAAGAACCCGCTGTTCCTGCTCGACGAAGTCGACAAGATGGGCATGGATATGCGCGGCGATCCGTCTTCTGCTCTGCTGGAAGTGCTTGATCCGGAGCAGAACAGCACATTCGTCGATCATTATGTCGAGGTCGAGTATGACCTGTCCGATGTGATGTTCGTGGCGACGGCGAATACGCTGAATATCCCGGATGCGTTGCTGGATCGCATGGAGATCATTCATGTTTCGAGTTATATGGAAGATGAGAAGATCAATATCGCCACGCGCTACCTGGTGCCCAAGGTGCTCAAGAATAACGGCTTGAAACCGGAAGAGATCAGCATTTCCGAAAGTGCATTGCGCGATATCGTGCGCTACTACGTGCGCGAAGCCGGTGTGCGCGGGCTTGAGCGCGAAATCTCCAAGATTTGCCGCAAAGTGGTGAAAGCACTCTCGCTGAAGGATCGCGATACCAAGGTGACCATCAATTCTCGCAATCTCGACAAGTATCTCGGTGTGCGCCGCCATTCGTATGGTGTGGCCGAGAAGCATAATCAAATCGGGCAGGTGACAGGCTTGGCGTGGACCGAAGTGGGCGGCGAATTGCTCACGATCGAAGCTGCGGTGTTGCCGGGCAAAGGCAAGACTACCACTACCGGCAAGCTGGGCGATGTGATGCAAGAGTCCATTCAGGCAGCGCTGAGTGTGGTGCGCAGCCGCGCTAAAAGATTGGGAATAGATGAGGAGTTTTACCAGAAGATCGATTTGCATATCCATTTGCCGGAGGGCGCGACTCCCAAGGATGGGCCGAGTGCCGGTGTGGGCATGTGTACCGCGATGGTCTCGGCGCTGACGGGTATACCGGTTCGTGCCGATGTGGCGATGACCGGTGAGATCACCTTGCGCGGCGAAGTGTTGCCGATAGGTGGTTTGAAGGAAAAGCTGCTGGCGGCGCAGCGTGGTGGCATCAAAGTGGTGCTGATACCCGAAGAAAATACCAAAGACCTGGCAGAGATTCCCGATAACATCAAGAACAAATTGGATATTCATCCAGTCAAGTGGATAGATCAAGTATTTGAAATGGCGCTCGAACGTAAACCGGAGCCGCTGGCTGAAATCGCTGAAAAGGTTGTCGTTCCTGCCTTGGCGGGGGATGCGGTGCGGGTTGATTCGTCTGTAGTAACCAAGCATTGAGCGATAAATTGCTAACAGCATGAATGTGGCAATGCAAGATAAAAAATATTTTGCAATCGCTTGACCAAAGCTGAGCAGCCTTGATATAAAGCCGTTGCAGGGATTTTCCTGTTTTCTTAACCACTCAAAAAGGGGACTTACGTGAATAAATCTGATTTGGTTGATGCAATTGCAAAATCCGCTGAAATATCCAAGGCTGCTGCTGCCCGTGCATTGGATGCGACTGTAGACGCAATCAAGAAGTCGCTGAAGAAAGGAGATTCAGTGAGCCTGGTTGGTTTTGGTACTTTTAAAGTTGGCAAGCGCGCTGCGCGTAATGGACGCAATCCCCGCACTGGAGAGACGATCAAGATCAAGGCAGCCAAGGTTCCAAAGTTCAGTGCTGGCAAAGGCCTGAAAGATGCTGTAAACTAGCCGACTTCCTGGGGTGCTTAGCTCAGCTGGTAGAGCGTCGCCCTTACAAGGCGAATGTCGGCGGTTCGATCCCGTCAGCACCCACCACAATAGTTTTTGGAGTGGTAGTTCAGTTGGTTAGAATACCGGCCTGTCACGCCGGGGGTCGCGGG
>JANXXH010000045.1 GCA_025350705.1 Gallionella sp. | reverse complement strand
ATAGACCGGCATGATGACGGATATCAATGGGTTGGTCGCAGTCATTTCAAATCCTGTACCACTGTTCGGGAATCAAATCATTGGTGTCGATTTTATTATCGAGGAACCAGATGCGGGGGGCGATGACGATTTTATCCGGTCTGTCATTCAGCCATGCGGCCCACCAACTGAAGGAACTGTTGGCAATGATATGGTGGCTACAGGCTTTCATAAGCCACATGTCTTCCACGCCACGTTCCGGCCCATTGGCCTCGACAAACCGGACGGGATAACCGATTTTGAGATTATCTTTTGCCCACAGCGGGTCATCTGAGAAAACGTAGAAATACGGGTTATGCACATGAGTGGTAATAAGATTGATTGCCGAATTATAATAATCAAGAGAGCAAGTACCATGAACCAGAGCCGCAGATGGATTGCTTATGTAATCTCCGCGCCTGATGTGCAGCGAAACAGCCGTACATTGAAGTATCTCATCCAGTACCTTCTGACTGGTATCGCCTATCCTGTTGATCAGGCAAAACTCGCTGCGAAGTTTGTATTCGGCAGATTTGAAATATTTTTCGCTTTGCCAATAGCCGTTCAAGTACATTGGGTGGCGGATATTTTCAAAAGTCTTATCGTAGCCGAACTTTCTTTCCTTGAACGCGATTTTACTAAAACGGAGCCCCAATGAAATGGCGAGTCGGCTACAGGACCTTTGGAAACGCGATGGGTTGATAGTGAAACTGGATAATTCTTTTGGCGTGGCGATTCCGGCGTTAATCATGAATTTATCCAATTCAAAACGTCGAAGAAGATAAGTTTCAAATTCGGATATATCCAGCTTAAGCGGAACACACAGCCTGTCAGCAAGGGCGCGGCCAGCCGCATATTGGAACATTTGGTTGCCAAGCCCGCCGTTCAGGCGTGTAATTACGCTCTGCATTTGTATCACCGATGACATGCTGACTAAACCAGACGCCGCAGAACGCGGCTTTTAAAAGCGCGAGCAAATTCGGACAACAGTCTCCTCTTGTACCCATATTCCATCTTCCTGTCCCACGCCGATTGAACAACCACGCCTAAAAAGACTTGCTTTAAAAGTTCGTCATTCTCACCTGATTTTTTTGCCTCACGATACTGATGCTCATAATGATAACAACGAAACAGTGTTTCAACAGGCCACCATTCAATGGACTGGTACTTCAGCAACGCCTCGCCATACCAACGCATCTCTGCTGGAAAGAGTTTCATCGCATCGTAGAAATTCATTCCGCGCGGCTGAAGAAATTTTTCAGCCAGGTCTGACCAAACCCGTCGGTTCCACACCGCAGGCAAGGGGCCGAATTCATAGTGCCTTCCGGTGCGTCCGAAGATGTCCATGATGGTCTGACTATCCGCATCGATATGGCGGGCGATCTTTGCATGACGATGTAGCGCGCCGAATAAGCGAAGCTCCATGCTTTCGTTGATCACCGTGTAAGGTTTGCCATCAGGCGTCAGAAAATCTTCCTTGCCAAAACCGCGGATAAAATAAGAATCTGAATCAAGGCACAGGTAATTTTCACAAATACCGAGACGCCAGAATTCTGCTTTCACAATTTGTTGAGATATCACGCCGGGCAGATCATCGATAGCTTTCTGGTCGAGCGAAGAATTTGCGGCGATGATTTCCTCATCTTCCAAAAATATCACTCCCTCGCTACCTATGACGTTTTTAAACAAGGGTAAATCTGCAGCAGGACAAGAAATGTAGAACGGGAGATGGTGAATATTATAGCGGCGCACACTTTCGGCAAGCCGCGCTGCGCGTTTCAGATCGCGACGATATGACTTGCAGTAAAGAACGATATCTTGCATTTAACTATTTTAAAGGTTGGGTACTGATTGTATGTGCCAAAGCGTAGATTTGGCGTGTGGAAGCCTCAACAGTATAGGGCGATGCAATTCCCGAGTCAGCAAGATCGTCATTCATCCAGCGAACATACAATTCTTCCAGGGCTGTTACTATGGAATCAGCGTCGTCAGCCGACGCCGTCCAGTGCCCGAGTTCGCGCAGAATACGTTCCAATTGGGGATTGCGCCAAACCAGTGCCAGTATCGGGCGCTGTGACCAGAGATATTCGTACAGTTTAGAAGGAAAGTACTCTTCGCAGAAGGGAACGGTGCCATGTAACAATAATAAGCAGTCGGCAGCATTCATCCGCTTGAGCACTTGGTCGCGGCCGCTTTCTCCCGTAATTCGATCCGTTTCGATACGGCCAAATTGTTCAATCATCATAGGGAAAGGAAATTCGCGTAATGCATTCGCAGAAATAGCATCGACCCGACCGCCATAAATATGAAGTCGAATCTGTTCTGCGTGTTGCGGGTTCTTTTCGATGAACTTGCGCAAGCCTTGCAAGAATATTTCCAGGTTGCGTGTCTTTGCCAATGTCCCGAAATACCCGATGACCAAGTGTTTGCCGCGCTGATAAGGTGTGCGCGTGAATTCTGGCGCATTGCCACCCGGGATAATGCAATGCCCGCGTTCTCCCAGTTCCGGATGCCTTGCTCGTGCGCGCGCCAAGGCTTCTTGGGTAAACCACACAGCCACATCAGCGTGCTTGCAGATCTTCCCCTCCAGCCAGGTGGAAAAGCGTATGCGCATTTTATTGGTTGTTTGACCCGGGAAAATCATCGGGTCATAGATCTCGGCGACCCATGGCAATCCAAACCGGAGTTTCAACCAATAGGCTGCCAAGTGTGCCGCGTAAGCTCCTCCAGCAGAGTAAATAACCACGGGCTTGCGCTCTCGGATGATGCGCAGACAGGTAATATATGCGGTTATTGCCCATGACCAGCTGGTTTCAATTCGGATAAAAAATTTCTCGATAATGTAGAAAGGCAGCAATGCCAAAGAAATAGCCAGCATCACAATCCTGTACAGGACGCGCGAAGAAATACGCAACCGAAAGTAGTGCCGCAAGTCGAATCGCAAGGCCACAGGCAAAGCGGGTAAAATCTGATGATGCTCTACGACTTTATCTTTGGTTCCTAAAGCACCGCTGACCACAATGGGGACAATGCCAAGATTGATGAAATGCGGGATCTTGTCGGTGATGGCCTGGCTTGCAGCTTGACCATCCATATTGAAGGCATGAGCAAGAATCAACCAAACCTGTTTATTGCTGTCATTCATTTTTGAACTCAATTCGAACTAGGCGTAAAGACGACCGCATAAAAAAATGCATAGATTTAATCGACGCGTTACAAATATCTGGTACGCTATTTTACAGTTAAATTCGGCAGGATGATGCAATGGCGATTTATGCGGTAGGAGATATCCAAGGCTGCCACGCCGAGCTGGTGCAGTTACTCGATCATATTGCATTTGATCCTCGGGCAGACCAGCTTTGGCTGGTCGGCGACCTAGTGAACCGGGGATCGGGTTCATTGGAAGTATTGCGGTTGATCAAATCGCTGGGCGACAACGCGATCACGGTGCTTGGCAACCACGATTTGCACCTGCTCGCCGTCGCGGAAGGTGTTGCGGAACTGAGTCGCCACGACACGCTTGATGAAATACTCAATGCGCCGGATCGCGACGAACTGTTGTACTGGCTGCGTAATCAGCGCCTGCTGTATGCGCAAGGCGGCTACGTACTTGTCCATGCGGGGCTGCTGCCACAATGGAGTGTGGCGCAAGCCGAGAGCTTGGCACACGAAGTCGAAAGCGCGCTGCGCTCTGATGACTATCACACCTTCCTCTCGCGCATGTACGGCAACGCCCCGCATAATTGGGACGAAAACCTGTCCGGTTACAAACGCCTGCGCGTCATCGTCAATGCCTTCACCCGCATGCGCATCTGCACGCAAGAGGGCGAGATGGAATTCAGATTCAAGGGCGAAGTGGAGAAAATTCCTTCCGGATATATGCCTTGGTTCGATATACCAGAGCGCGCCAGCCAAGATGCCACCGTCATCGTCGGCCACTGGTCGGCGCTTGGACTGCTGCTCAGGAAAGATGTCATCGCGCTCGACACCGGCTGCCTGTGGGGCGGCCCGATGAGCGCGATCCGCCTTGAAGACCGGCAACTCTTCCAGGTGAGTTGTAAGAATCCGGTGGCGAAGCATTGGTGATCTATCTAGATTGACCCGCCGGACCAATACGTATAGACTAACGTTTATACATTTTGCGTAAGGATCAAGTCATGACTGAAGCGGTTCTCGATATCAAACAGTGGGGCAACAATCTGGGCGTCCGTTTGCCTGCTGCGGTGGCGCGAGAAGCACACCTGCATGTCGATCAGCGCGTACGCGTATCGGTCGAAGGCAATCAAGTCGTTATCACGCCTGTTGTTGCTACGAGGCTTACCTTGGAACAACGTCTGGCTACCTACGATCCCAAGCGCCACGGCGGAGAACAGATGACCACGACACAAACGCTGGGAGCCGAGCGTTGGTAGTCGTCAACAAATCGGCGAGTGGAAAACGTAAACCTTGGGTACCGGATCGGCAGGATATCATCTGGATTGATTGTAATCCGCAGGTGGGGCGTGAGATGCGTGACATTCACCCGTTTTTGGTTCTCTCGCCGCGCAATTTCAACGAGAAAACCGCGCTGATCATCGGTTTGCCCATGACCACAGCGGAATACAACACGGACAATCCGTTTGCGGTAGCGGTAGGGAAGGCGTCAGGGCACAAGACCGGACAAATCAGCTATGTGCTTTGTCACCAACCTAAGTCTTTCGATTGGCGGTTGCGGAAAGCCAAAGCGCACCCGTTAGGCGCTTTATCAAACGTCTTGTTTGCGCAAGTCTGCGAACGGCTGAACCAGATCATTCAGGTAAGTTGAGTTCAACGCTATTCAATTAAGAACCCCCGCTTGCTCTGATCATGTCGAAGGTTTCAAAGTAAGCTGCAGGAATCCTTAGACTAAGCCTAGGAGATGTTTGTAAAATTCCTGAAGTCAGCCGCTAACGAATATAATTTTTCAGCCAGCCACCGCCAACAACCTCTGCATCATCTGCTCCGCTTGCCTTACGTAGCCTCCGCCAAACAAGTTGGCGTGGTTGAGGATGTGGTACAGGTTATATAGGTCGCGGCGAGTCGTGTAGCCCGCATCCAGCGGATACGCAGCGCGATACGCAGCGTAGAAATTCGCTGAGTAACCACCAAAAAGTTCCGTCATCGCGAGATCGCATTCGCGGTCGCCGTAATAGGTTGCGGGGTCGAAGATCGCCGGCGTGCCATCCGCAAGGAACGCGTGGTTGCCACTCCACAGGTCGCCGTGCAGCAGCGAGGGTTGCGGGCTGTAGCTAACGAAGAATGCGGGCAATGCATCCAGCAGTTTTTCACCCAAGCGTTGCAATTGGCCGCCGTAGCCGTTCTGCGCCGCTAGAAGCAGTTGAAAGCCCAAGCGATGTTCGCGCCAGAAATCTATCCATTTATCTTTCCAAGTGTTTGGTTGCGGTGTGGTGCCGATGAAATTGTCTTGTGCGAAGCCGAATTGCTTTGCTGAATAACGATGCAACGCGGCAAGTTGTTCACCAAGTAATTTTGCATCACCGCGCGAAATCAATTCCAGATGTTCCAGTACCAGATAGCTTTGTCTGCCTGCGCTGCCATGCGTGATGGGACGTGGTACGCGTACGGTGTTCGTCACGGCGATAGCATCAAGTCCCGATGTCTCGGCGACAAACATCGGCAGATGCTGGGCGTCGTTAAGTTTGAGAAAGTAGCATGAGCCTTCAGTTCCTTCCAGATGATAAGCTTCGTTGATGCTGCCGCCACCGACAGGTGTGGAGTCGCGCAGTGCAAAGGGACGATGCGTCGCATCGCGGATGGCGGTGGAGATGTGGGCGAGGAGTTTGGGGTTCATGATCCTGGGAAAACCAGTTGTCCACGAAAATCACGAAAGGCACGAAAAATATACAAAGAAAAACCGTGATGATCTTTAGCTAATGTGTGTATCTCCACATCGAACCAATTTGTTTTATTTCGTGTCTTTCGTGGACCAAAAGCAGTTACAACTTGATGCTCTGTTTGAAGTGCTGCTCGTACAAACCCGTCAATTCCGCGCGCGTGTATCTGTGGTTCTGTCCGCCACGGTTGGCGATCTTGAGCGAGCCCATCAGCGAAGCGAGGCGTCCGATGGTTTCCCAATCCCATTCTTGCTGGATGCCATACAGCAAGCCTGCACGGTAGGCATCGCCGCAGCCGGTCGGATCGACGATGGCTTTAGGCTTGGGTGTGGGGATGACGATCTGTTTGCTGTCAGCATAGATCAGCGAACCGTCTGCGCCCAGCGTGACGACCAGCGCTTTCACGCGGTGTGCGATATCATTCAGCGACTTGCCGGTCTTGTCCTGCAGCATCTTGGCTTCATAATCGTTAACGGTCACATAACTGGCCTGCTCGATGAACGTCAGCAGTTCTGCGCCGGAGAACATCGGCATGCCCTGACCCGGATCAAACACGAAGGGAATGTCTAGTTCATAAAATTCCTGTGCGTGCTGGATCATGCCATCGCGTCCGTCCGGCGAGACGATACCCAAGGTAACGTCCTTTGCCATGGCGACGCTGTTAAGGTGAGACATGCTCATCGCGCCCGGATGGAATGCGGTGATCTGGTTGTCGTCAAGGTCGGTGGTGATGAAGGCTTGCCCGGTGAAGCTGTCCGGCACATGGCGGAGATGAGCCTGATTCAATCCGAGCTTTTCCAGACGCGAGGCGTAAGGTGCGAAATCGTCGCCTACCGTCGCCATGATCAGCGGATGTCCGCCCAGCATTTCCAGGTTATAAGCAATGTTGCCCGCGCAGCCGCCATATTCGCGCCGCATCTCTGGCACCAGAAAGGCGACATTGAGGATGTGGATCTGTTCGGGGAGGATGTGTTTTTTGAATTGGTCTTTGAATACCATGATGGTGTCATAAGCCATCGAACCGCAAATCAGCGTGTGCATCGGAATACCCTGAACAAGTTGAAGAGGTGCGGATTGTAGCATTATGAAACCTCTGCAAATGTAGTTGCGTTGGTTGCTTGGTGGTTTGAAATCGCTGATAATTCGTCCGTTGTTGGTGCAACACGCGTGGCAAATCATTATTTACGGGCACATCCTTTTCAGGGCAAATCCTTTTCGGGTTCAACCCCAAACTATAGTCACGAATACCGGCGCACGATCCAGATGAACATTAATTCTCAGCGCGCGATTGACCGATATGCAGGCGTGCCGATCTGCGCGTTGCTTTCACTGGTGAATCGTGTTCTGTCGAACGAGCCGGACGGCACGCCGCCAAAAAACATCCTGGTCATCCTGCTGTCCGAAATGGGTAGCCTGGTGCTGGCGCACCCGATGTTCATGCGCCTGAAGCAGCAGTACCCGGAGGCCGAGATCCATGTGTTGATGTTCGCCAAGAATCGCGAGGTGCTTGATCTGCTCGGCGTGGTTCCCCGCGAGAATGTGTTGACACTGGACGACAGTTCCCTGAAAGGTTTGATCGGGGACAGTCTCAAGGCGATCCGCACGATGCGCAAGATCAAGATCGATGCGGTGATCGATTGCGAATTGTTCGCACGCATCAGCAGCATCTTTTCTTACCTGTCAGGGGCGTCGCTGCGCGTTGGCTTCCATCGCCACACCCAGGAGGGTCTGTATCGCGGCTCATTCATCAACCGTCCGGTGATGTACAACCCGTACCGGCATTTGACGCAACAGTTCCTGACGTTGGCCTCTGCGCTGGAATCGACGACCAATCCGGTCGCCAAGATGCTGCCGATTCCTTATACCGGCAAGACACCGGTGCTGGAATTTTCCCGCGAGGAACTGGAAGAGGTTGACAAGGAACTGCATAATTTCTTTCCGGCGATCAAAGATAAAAAGCTGGTGCTGATCTACCCGAGCGGCGGAATTCTGCCGATACGCGCTTGGCCTTTGAAGAGCTATTTCCAGTTGAGCATGACGTTGCTGGACGAAGGCTGTGCGGTCGGCGTGATCGGCATGAAGGGCGACCGGGAGATCGCGCAGGCTGTGGTTGATCATTGCCAGAGTCCGGCTTGTATCAATCTGGCGGGATATACCAGGACGGTGCGCCACCTGCTGGCAGTGTTCCATCGCGCATCATTGCTGGTCACCAACGATGGCGGGCCGGGACAATTTGCCGCGCTCACGCCGCAGCTTCCGACGATAATTTTCTTCGGACCGGAAACGCCGTTGCTATACAAATCACTCGGCGACAATGCCTATTGTTTCCACCGCCCGTTGCCATGTTCGCCGTGTCTCACCGCGTACAATCATCGCACCTCGCCCTGCGATGGCGATAACCAATGCCTGAAGCAGATCACCGTTGAACAAGTGTTGGCAAAAGCGTATGAGATGTTGAGTGCACCAGAAAAAAATACCACAGATCGGAAGCATGCATGAACGCACTGGCAAAATTTGCGCGACATCCATTAATGACCTGGTTCTTCAAAAAACGCTTCATGAAATTCGGCACCGTGGGTGCGTCGGGTGTGGTGGTCAATCTCGGCGTGTTGTATCTTTGCCAGGAATTTCTGTTCATTGCGATTCAATCTCCGGGTACGCGACTCAACGCCTCCCTGGCGGTGGCGATCTTTTTTGCGACAGTGAATAATTTTTTCTGGAATCGCGCCTGGACATGGCACGATCGCTATCACCGCCCCGACAAACATTTGTTGCTGCATTTTGGTCAATACGCGCTTGCGTGTTGGGTGGGTATCGCGCTGCAGGTGCTGTTGACCAAACTGCTGGTGATCTATTTGCATTATCTCGTCGCCAACGCGCTGGCTATTGTGTTTGCCAGCGTGTTCAATTTTGTGGTGAACAACTTCTGGACATTCCGCAGCCATAAGCCTGTGGGGGAGATCGCGCTGCCGATTATTCCCGAGCCGGAAATTGAACAACCTGATACCGAACAAAAAACCGGCAACAAATGAAATTAACCGATTCCAATATGCGCACAGCGTGGCACTTGTTGTCTTGCCTGCTGGCAGTGTTCATCTATTCTTACGGCCTCGACAGCCAGCATATCCCGAAGAACGGCGACGAATATGTGTATGAACACATTGCCCGGCTGACCGCCGACAGCGGCAGGCTGTTGCCGTTGCAATCGCAATTGAACAACATGCGTAACACCAAGCCGCCGCTGCTGTTCTGGCAGGGTGTCGCATCCACCGATCACGGCAAGAACTGGACGCTGTGGGATTTGCGTTATCCGAGCGTCATCTACACGCTGCTGACTGCGACGATGCTGTTCATGCTCGGGTGGAAGCTGACGAATAAACTTGAACCGGGATGCATTGCAGCGTTGACGTTTCTAGCGTTTTTTACTACCTACCGTTTTGGCCGTCCGTTCCTGACCAATCCACCCGAAGTGTTCTGGGTTTTTTTTCCGTTCTTTGTTCTGCTGTACTGGCGGCAAACATTTGCATCGCGCTGGCTGATGCCGTTGCTATTGGGTATCAGTATCGGCATCGGTTTCCTGTACAAATCATTCGCATTGGGTTTGCCCGTCGTGCTTGGCTTGGCCGGTTGGTATCTGCATCAGCGCCAGTTCCGCATAGCGGCTTTCATAAAACAAGATGCGCTCAAAGTTGTAATAGCTATGACGGTTGCGGTCGCGTTATTCGCGATGTGGTTTGTGCTCGATCCTAACCCGCAAGCAGTATGGAAAGAATTTGTGGTGGGCGAGAACGTCGGCAAGTTCGACCCGCACGGGCCGGGCTATTTGGAAAAATTATTTTGGGGCGGCTCCAGCATCTGGAGTTATGCGCTGGCTTTCCTTACTAATCCTGGGCTGCTGACGTTTCCGGTGGCAGCGCTATTTTTTGTCGCGTATCAACGGCGCCACCAATTGAGCGATGAAGAACAATTGCTGTGGATATGGATCGCCGTGATGTTTCTCAGTTTTGTCCTGCCCAGCCAACGTTCTGGACGATACTTGCTTGCGGCGATGCCTGCTTTGGCGCTGCTGTGTGCCCTCAACTGGCAGCAGCTCAGTCGCAAGGCATTCATCGCCAGCCTGGTGTTGGCCGGTGTGGTCATCTCGGGGCTCGCATATCTGGCTGTGCGGCTGCAAAGCGAAATGACCGATGTGCAGCTGTATCCGCTGACGTTCTGGTCGTTGATCGCGGTCACGGGAATATTGACGCTGCTGGCTATCGTTGTCCCTGCCCTCACCCGGCCCGGCGTCAACGTTGTCGCATTATTGACGCTGCTGTGTTTTGCTGTTTTCCTGCACCCCTTTGACGGCGCTTTGGGTAATTACAGTCCGGCGGCGTTGAACTATGCCAGCGGCAAGGAAGTTGCGGTGCCATGCAACTTCAGGGCGATGGACGAAGGCCATCGCTTCATTCTGCCGGGTGCGGAGATAAGCGGCTATAGCGAAGATCAAAATCTTAGCGCCAGCGAACTGGCGGCGCGCTATCAATTATTCGCGGTGCGGTTGCCGATAAACGACGGTTCGCAAACCGGCGGATGCGCAGAGTGCAAAATTATCGGCCAGCGTCTGGATATTCGTGGGCGACAAAATTCGGTGGAGCTAAAAGAAATTTTTCTGGAGGGCAAAGTTTTTCAACATCTGTTCATTAAAGAGGTTCTGATGGAATCTCCAGCAGGTAGCAAAGTGATGTTTGAACAAACTCCTGCCCAGATGTGCCGCTGATGTTTACACCTTCCAGTCACCGAAAAATCCCGCGTCATGCGCTTGTTCTGGGTCTGGTGATCGTCGCGTTTGGCGCAGCGTTTTATAAAGTTGCGCATCTGCCGGTGGCGACATCTTTTCAAGTTCCGACCATCGCGCAGAAGAATGCGGTTGTGCAAACCGGCAACGCTGGCCTTGCTATGGAGACACATTTCGTTTCCACACGGCAGAATATCCATACCCACGCGGCTTCGCTGGTTGAATTAAATGATGGCCGCATCCGCGCCTTCTGGTTCGCCGGTAGTCGTGAAGGAGCGGAAGATGTGGAGATACGCAGTGCGGTGTTTGATCCGGTAAAGGATTCATGGGGATCAGAACAGAGCATCGCCAATCGTGATGGAACTCAGCGTTCATTGCTGCGCTATGTGAAAAAGCTTGGCAACCCGGTCGCGCAGCGTGCGCCTGACGGCACGTTATGGTTGTTCTATGTCACGGTGTCGCTGGGCGGCTGGGCAGGCAGTTCGATCACCGTAATTACATCGAACGACGACGGTACAAGTTGGAGTCCGGCGCGGCGCTTGATCACTTCGCCATTCACCAACATCAGCACGCTGATCAAGGGCACGCCGTTTTTGTATGGCGACGGCACGATGGGGCTGCCGGTCTACCACGAGTTCATCGGTAAATTCGGGGAGTTGCTCCGAATAAAAAACAGCGGTGAAATCATCGACAAGTATAGGCTCAGCTCCGGCAATACGACGCTGCAGCCAGTGATGCTGATAAAAAATCCGCAACAGGCGTTAGTGCTGATGCGCTATTCCGGCGCAAGCCCTGCGCGAGTGGTTGCAACGGCTACAGATGACGCTGGACAGCATTGGAGCTTGCCCGCAAAGACCGCACTGGCTAACCCCGACGCGGCGATTACCGGCACAGTATTGCCGGATGGAAGGATGCTGGTTGTACTGAACGATATTGAAGAAGGCCGTGACTCGTTGTCGCTGGTGGCTTCAACAGATGGCGGAGCCACCTGGAAAAAAGTTTATCAACTGGAAGACCAGCGCAATCAACCTACAGAACCAGCGCGCTACATGCAAATTACAGCTGGCCTAGCCAAGGCTACAGAGCCAAACATCACCGATGCGCCTAGTTACGCAAAGTCCGCACAGAAAAACAAATGCGATGCGCAAAATTGCGGCTATGAGTTTTCTTATCCTTACCTGATCCAGACACACAACGGCGACTTTCATCTCGTTTATACCTGGAACAGAAGCTTTATCAAACATATCCGGTTCACGCGCGCGTGGCTGGATCAACGCATGGAAAAAACTGCTAATGCAGAACTTCAATGACATCACCGGATTGGTTGGCGTGGCCAGCGCGGCAGCGGCATTTTTGCTGCTGCTGCCGGGCATTGCGCAACTTTCCAGGCAGCGATTAAGTTTGCTGCTGGGGGCCGTGTTTGTGTTGATGCTCATACCCTTCGGCACGCTGTCGTTCGCTGCTTACGTGCGCGGTGCAACGGGTGACTTGAGCATCACAACGTTGGCGCTGTTGTGGTGTGCTTTGTTGAGACCGTGGTGCGTTGCGATTAAATGTAATGACTACAATGCGTCATTGATCCTGATCGCGCTCGCTGCCATCGTGCTATATCCAATGGCTTTGGGCATAGGCGCGTATGACCCTTATCGTTTGGGCTATGGCAATCCGCAGTTTGTCGTTGCGTTGCTGCTGTTTGCACTGGCAGCATGGTTCTGGAACCATTTGCTGGTTGCGCTATGCATAGCGTTTGCAACTTTTGCCTGGGCAGTCGGCTGGTATGAGTCAAACAACATTTGGGATTATCTGATCGATCCATTTGTCTCGGTCTATGCATTGGCAGCAGTTATGACGCATGCGGCGAAGTCGTCGCAGCAGCATAAATCGCACACGGCATAACCACAGTTACCCCGACAAGAATTGCCATGTTCAAAACCTTCCGCATTATTATTTTACTGTTTATCCTAGCGCTCGTCGCATTAGGTACATGGCGTGCCAAGACTCATTCAGTGGAATGGAAATATACGCTGCCGGTGAATATATATCTCATCAACGGCGACGGCAGTGCAGTGGCAGCAGATTATTTGCGCAGCCTGACAGTGGAGGATTTCAAACCAATTGAGAAATTCATGCGCGACGAAGCGACGCGTTATGGCCGTTCAACCAGCGCTTCCGTAGAGATGAAGCTGGGTGGGAAGATCGAAGCGCGTCCGCCGGAGCCGCCGCACAACGGCAGTGCGCTGGAAGTGATTGAGTGGAGTTTAAAGATGCGTTGGTGGGCTTACCGCATTGCAGATACGATAGGCCCCGGCCCACAGGTGAAAATGTTTTTGCTGTATTTCGATCCGGCACAAAGCCCGCGTCTCGCTCATTCCACCGGCTTGCAAAAAGGTCTGATCGGACGCGTCAACGTTTTTGCTTCTCGCGCCATGGCGAAACAAAACAATGTCGTCATCGCCCACGAATTTCTGCACACGCTGGGTGCCACCGACAAGTACGATCTCGCCACCAATCAGCCGCTCTACCCTGATGGCTACGCTGATCCCGAACTAAAACCGCTGCTGCCGCAACGCTACGCCGAACTCATGGCGGGACGTACGCCATTATCGCAGACAGAGGCAGCAACGCCGGCGAGTCTGGATGAAGTACTGATAGGCAGCAAGACTGCGCAGGAAATTAATTGGCAGTAATTTATTTCATGTTTTAAGCATCATGACGATATTGTAGGAGCGGGCCATGCCCGCGACCAAAGTGCTCGCGGGCATGGCCCGCTCC
>JANXXH010000154.1 GCA_025350705.1 Gallionella sp. | reverse complement strand
TGATTGCCGATTTTTGCATGACGCCGGATGCGATTGTAAAATACTTCAATGTATTCAAAGACCACCTGTCTGGCTTGCTCACGGGTGGCGAAACGGTAGTGATGCAAACTTTCCGTTTTGAGCGTACCGAAGAAGCTCTCCATCGGCGCGTTGTCCCAGCAGTTTCCTTTTCGGCTCATCGATGTCTTCATGCCGTAGCTGGCTTGCAGTGCGCGGTATGCGCTACTGCAATACTGGGCGGATTCGATCCGAATGGTGCATCAAACCCGGCTTGGGTTTCTTGCGCCAATACGCCGCACGCAAAGCATCTGCCACCAAGGTCTTCGTCATACGGCTATCCATTGCCCAGCCGACGATTTCACAGGTGTACAAATCTTTGATCGCCGCCAGGAAGAGCCAGCCTTCGTCGGTCGGAATATAGGTGATGTCTGCTACCCAAACTTGATTAGGCGCGGTGCAAATAAACTGCCGATTCAGTAAATTCTCAGCGACTGGCAGGTTGTGCTTGGAATCGGTGGTGACCCTGAATTTCTTTTTATGCGTACAGCGAATGCCATGCAGTGTGCGCAGCCGCTTGATACGATTCAGTCCGGCAACGATACCTTGGTCTGCCAGTTCGTCCCGAATCTTCTTCGGGCCATAAGTGCCACGCCCCCGTTGATGTGCGGCCTTGATCGCCACCAGCAGGCGCATATCCTCAAGTTTGCGCGGCGGTATGACTTTGCCGACGCTCCATGCCTGATAGCCACTCTTGGCAACGTCCAGCAAGGCGCACAGCTTGGCTACAGGGTGTTGATTTCGGAGTTTATCAATCATGGCGTATTTCACTTCGACTCCTTCGCGAAGAACGCCGTCGCTTTTTTTAAGATGTCGCGCTCCATCTTCGCGATGGCCAGCTCTCGTTCCAGTTCTCGGATGCGCTGCTGATCTGGCGTGAGCTTCGATGCGCCAAGGCTGGGCTTGAGTTTGCCACGCTCTTGCTGATCCATCCAGGTGCGCAATGATTTGGTGGCAACGTCCAACTTTCTACCGGCTTCCGCCAACGTCAGACCTTGCTCTGTGATTAACTTGATTGCTTCACGTTTGAATTCAGCCGTAAAAATACGACGCGGGATACGTTTCATGGATTCTCCTAACAAGTTGATAAAATAACATCAACTTGCCCGTCCATAAAATCGGGCCTCGCTCAGGCTGCCTTGGCAGTGGCAGTGGCAGGCATAGTGGAAATCGTACCGCTGTTTTATATAGACAGCACGATGACCCACTTGTCGCCCAACGTAAAAGAATCGCAGAAAAAAGTAGGTGATACGGCTCCTATCGTTTGGAATCGCAAACCGGGCCAAACCCTGGACGACTGGAAGCCGGGTGACGGCGTGCGACCCTACAAGCCGCTTGAGTTGGCAGGACGTGAAGTGTACATCCGCGAAGGCTGTTACTTGTGCCACTCGCAGATGATCCGTCCGTTCCGCGACGAGAAGGATCGTTATGGTCACTACTCGGTGTCTTCCGAATCCATGTACGACCATCCGTTCCAGTGGGGATCAAAACGTACCGGTCCTGATTTGGCTCGTGTGGGTGGCAAGTATTCGGATGAGTGGCATCGCCGCCATCTGAGATATCCCCGTGAAGTCGTGCCTGAGTCCGTGATGCCCAACTTCTTCTGGCTGGAGAATACCAGGGTGGATGCGGGTACCGTGGCCGACACGATGAAAGTGATGCGCAAGATGCCGTTCTATCCTTCTCCTTACACCGATGCCGATATCGCCAGCGCGAAAGGCGCAGTGGAAGGCAAGACCGAGCTGGATGCTGTCATTGCTTACTTGCAAGGCTTGGGAAATCACATCAAGTTTACCGAAGGCGTGAATTACCGTGACTAAGCTGATGGGATACCTGGACATGGATGTGGAATCCATGACGACGAATGACTGGCTCGGCGTATTTTTTGCCGTGTTTGTATTCGTCGCGATGATCTACGTTTATTTCATGGTGCTCCGTCCTGCAAACAAAGACAAGTTCGAGTCACAGCGCGGAATGGTGCTGGATGACGATGACCCTATCAATGTGGGAGAAAAATAATGAGTGAAAAACACGATGTGACAGGCGCTCCAACCACCGGGCATGTTTGGGACGATGATCTGGCTGACTTTACCAATCAACCACCCAAGTGGTGGATGCTGGGTCTGGCTGCCAGCGCGATCTGGGTGGTGGTTTATTGGCTGTACTATCCGTCCGTTCCCCTTCCTACTTCCAATACCTTCTTCAAAGGAGTGGGAGGATGGACGGCAATCAAGGAAATGGAAGCCGATAAGGGTGAAGTGGATGCGGTGCGCGGCAAGTATGAAGCCAAGCTCAAGGGCATGGCACCGGCGGCGATCCTGGCCGACAACGATCTGACCGAATATGTTAAGCGCTCCGGCAAGGTGCTGTTCGGCGATAACTGCGCACCCTGTCACGGTACGAACGGCGTCGGCACCAAAGATAAGGAAGGTTTGTTTGCACCTGTCCTGAACGACGACGATTGGTTGTATGGCGGCAAGATAGACGACATCTACGCCAGCATCAGCGGTGGGCGGCAGAGCATGATGTTGGCGCACCATCCGAGTGAAAGAGAACTCATCGAACTGGAACACATGGAAAAGCTTGGTCTACCCGGGGCCGAGGCGCACAACATCGCTCTCGGTCTGACTCCACATCAAATAGACGCAGTGGCCAAGTATGTCCTCGCGTTGAGCGAAGGCAAAGGCGATTCTCCGGAAGTTGCCCCAGGAAAGCTGGTATATATGAGTAGCGATTGTACTGGTTGTCATGGTCTGGATGGTAAAGGCAATCAAGCCATGGGCGCGGCCAACCTGACCGACAATATCTGGCGTTTTGACGGATCGCTGGAAGGAATAAAATACACCAGTAGTGTCCGGTTAAATTAATCATTTCCGCCACGGAACTCAATAACGGCGGGGTTTGTAACGAAAATATTTTGGTGCCGATTTGAAATCAGCTTATCCCCATCCAGGTTCAAGTACCTTCCAGAGATTAACTTCTTTGGGGGTGGGCTATGAATCAGGGCAAGACGCTGTTCGCGCAGGTCATGGAGTTTGTTCCGTGGACCAGCTTTGCACGCATCGTGGCGCGCTACGGCGGAGATTCTGGGGTGCGCAGCCTGGCCTGCACCGAGCAATTCCGCGCGATGGCGTTTGCGCAACTGACCTACCGCGAGAGTCTGCGCGACATTGAGACTTGTCTGTTGGCCAACCAGGCGAAACTGTACGGCTTGGGCTTCCGATCCCCGGTCAGGCGCTCGACGCTGGCCGACGCCAACGAGGGGCGAGACTGGCGTATCTGGGCCGACTTGGCAGCGTTGCTGATCAAGCGCGCCCGCAAGCTGTACTGCAACGACAGCTTCGGCATCGAGCTTTCCAATACCGTTTACGCTCTGGATGCCACGACTATCGACTTGTGTCTGTCGCTGTTTCCGTGGGCGCCGTTCCGTTCCACCAAGGCGGCGGTCAGGCTGCATACGCTGCTCGACCTGCGTGGCAATATCCCGGCCTTCATTCACATCTCGGACGGCAAGACCCACGAGGTCAATGTGCTGGACATGATGACCTTCGAGGCGGGCGCGTTCTACGTGATGGATCGCGGTTATCTGGATTTCAGTCGGTTGTTCGTGCTGCATCAGGCAGGCAGCTTCTTCGTGACCCGCGCCAAGCGCGGGATGGACGCGCACCGGGTGTACTCGATGCCGACCGACCGCAACACCGGCATCATCTGCGATCAGCGCATCGCGCTGGACGGCTTCTACGTCTCGCAGGAATACCCGGAGCAATTGCGGCGCATCCGCTTCAAAGACCCGGAATCCGGCAAGACGCTGGTGTTTCTGACCAACAATACCGCGCTGCCCGCCCTGACCATCGCCGCGCTGTACAAAAGCCGCTGGCAGGTCGAGTTGTTCTTCAAATGGATCAAGCAGCATCTGCGCATCAAGCGCTTCATCGGCAACAGCGAGAATGCGGTGAAAACGCAAATCTGGTGCGCTGTCGCCGCCTACGTGCTCATCGCCATCGTTAAAAAGGAGCTTCAATTGAATGCCTCGCTCTAT
>JANXXH010000143.1 GCA_025350705.1 Gallionella sp. | reverse complement strand
AGCATCTATGGATTTGCCAAGGTGCGCTACCGTGGCTTGCTCAAGAATGCCAATCGCGCCTTTGCCATGCTGGCGCTGATCAATCTTGATAAATGGGGATGGCCACTGACAGGACAGGTGCGTCCAGCGTGAGCAAAATGAAGGGGAAATCTCCGGTATGAAGCCTGTTCGGAGTGAGATCGTGATGAAAACGGATCAACTTTTTAACAATTCGGGCGCATCTGAAAAGTTTTTGCTTCATGCGGATACTTGTTCAGCACTTCCCTAAATGGTTGGCAACTTGTTGCCAACCGATTTTAAGGCTTTGGATTTTCGCTTTTCCTCCCCTGAGCGCCGCCGAGTAGCGGAGGGTGGTCAGGGGATTTCGGCGAGGACTGTTTGAGCGCGTAGCGCGAGTTCCGCAGCCGCCTGACCAGTCGAGCAACGCAGGGTACCGCGCAGGGGCGGGAAACCGGGGTCGCCTTTTCTTTGGCAACTTTCTTTTTGGCGAAGCAAAAGAAAGTTACTAGCTGCCGGGCTACCCCCGGCGAAGTTGATCTTGATCTTCCTAAACTAACTTCCTCAACTGATACAACCTCTCCAGTGCATCCTTCGGACTCAACTCATCCGGTTGCAATTCGCGGAGTGATTTCAACGCCGGATGCTCTTCTGGTTCCGGCATCTCCGGTTTTTTATCGAACAGGTCGCCCTGCGGATTTTGTGCCGCGCTGTTCTGTTCCAACGCGCGCAATTGTTTCTTGGCGGCACGGATGACATCGTTGGGTACGCCTGCGAGGGCTGCGACTTGCAGGCCGTAGCTCTGGCTGGCCGCGCCTTCGTTCACGCTGTGCAGGAACACGATGCTGTGCTGGTGTTCAATGGCGGCGAGGTGGACGTTGGACAGTTGCGTGTATTCTTCGCTCAAGCGTGTCAGTTCGAAGTAATGCGTGGCGAACAGCGTGTAGCTGCGGTTCTTTTCCAGCAGGTGGCGCGCGATGGCGTAGGCGAGTGCGAGGCCGTCGAAGGTGGAGGTGCCGCGCCCGATCTCGTCCACCAGCACCAGACTTTTTTCGGTGGCATTGTGCAAGATGTTGGCGGCCTCGGTCATCTCGACCATGAAGGTGGAGCGCCCGCTGGCGAGGTCGTCCGATGCGCCGATGCGAGTGAAGATCTGGTCGATCTCGCCGAGTGTTGCTACTTGCGCCGGAACGAAACTGCCGACATGCGCGAGCAGCGCGATCAACGCGACCTGGCGCATGTAAGTAGATTTGCCGCCCATGTTCGGGCCGGTGATCAGCAGCATACGGCGAACATCATTCAGCGTGGTGTCGTTGGGCGTGAACGTATCCACTTGCGCTTCCACCACCGGATGGCGGCCTTTGCTGATGCTGATCTGCGGTTCGACTGAAAATTGAGGCGCGCTGAAATTCAGCGCGGCGGCGCGCTCGGCGAAAGTTGCGAGCACATCGAGTTCGGCTATTGCGGCGGCGATGCGCTGCAATTGCGGGATGAAGGGCGCTAACTGGTCGAGCAGTTGCTCGTAGAGGAATTTCTCGCGCGCCAGCGCGCGGTCGTTCGCGGAGAGCGCCTTGTCCTCGAAGGTCTTCAGTTCCGGCGTGATGTAGCGCTCGGCGTTCTTCAGCGTCTGGCGGCGGCGGTAGTCATCCGGCACGTTGACGCTTTGCGCCTGAGTGACCTCGATATAAAAACCATGCACGCGGTTGTATTCGACTTTCAACGTGGCGATGCCGGTGCGCGCGCGTTCGCGTGCTTCCAGCGCGAGCAGGAAGTCGCCGCAATTGGTCTGGATGCCGCGCAGCTCGTCGAGTTCGGCGTCAAAACCGTCGGCGATCACACCGCCTTCGCGCAGCACGGAGGAGGGTTCGGCGCGCAACGAGTTTTGCAGGATGGAGACGAGCCGCGCATCGGCTTGTAATGCTTCAGTCAGTGTTTGTAGCAAGGCGGGTGTGTCCCCCCTCTCCCCAACCCTCTCCCACGAGGGGAGAGGGAGTAAGATTGCGCGTAGTTCGGGGAGTTGCAGCAGCGTGTCGCGCAACCCGGACAGGTCGCGCGGTCTTGCACTGCGCAATGCGATGCGTGCAGTGATGCGTTCGACGTCGACGCAAGGTTTGAGTTGCTCATGAACGATATGGAACAATTCCCTCCCCCCTTGTGGGGGAGGGTTAGGGAGAGGGGGGCTTTTGAGTTGTTCCACCGCATCCAGCCTTGCATTCAGCACTGCACGGTCGCGCAGCGGATGGTGCAGCCAGTGATGCAATAAACGGCTGCCCATGTTGGTCGCGCAGGTGTCGAGCAGTGACAGTAGGGTGGGGGCGGGTTCTCCGCGCAGCGTCTGGGTGATCTCCAGATTGCGTCGGGTAGCAGCGTCCATGCGCACGTAGCGCCCTGCGCTGTATACCTGCAAAGCGCGGATGTGACTGATGGCTTGCCCTTGCGTGAGCTTGGCGTAGTCGAGCAGCGCACCGGCGGCTTCCAGTCCAACCGTGAAATCATCGCAACCGAATCCGGCGAGATCGAGCGTGGCGAATTGTTGGCATAGTGCGCGGTGCGCGGTTTCTAATTCAAAATGCCAATCGGGCAGTGTTTTTTTCGGCGCATTGTTTTGCGGCGCGCTGACATTTTCTGCGAAAAGGATTTCCGAAGGTTGCAGGCGTTCCAGTTCGGCGGGCAGATTTTCCGGCGTTGTCTCGCACACAAAGAATTGTCCCGATGCCAGATTCAGCCAGGCCATGCCCAGCTTGCCAGAACGCTCATGTACTGCGAGCAACAGGCTGTCACGCTTTTCTTCCAGCAGCGCGGAATCGGTGACCGTGCCCGGTGTGACGATGCGCATCACCTTGCGTTCCACCGGGCCTTTGCTGGTGGCGGGGTCGCCGATCTGTTCGCAGATCGCGACCGATTCGCCCATCTTCACCAGCCGCGCCAGATATTGCTCGGCGGCGTGATACGGCACGCCCGCCATCTTGATCGGCGACCCGTTGGATGCGCCGCGCTGCGTCAAAGTGATGTCGAGCAGCTTGGCCGCGCGCGCCGCATCGTCATGGAACAGTTCGTAGAAATCGCCCATGCGGTAAAACAGCAGCATGTCGGGATGCTCTGCCTTGATGCGCAGGTATTGCTGCATCATAGGCGTGTGTTTTGAGGTAAAATTATCTTCGTTCATCATAGCCGCTTGCATTGCTGTGTTTTGGTTGATTAAGCGGAAGTTATCATGACAGGTTTGAAGCGCAATGCGAAGTTTGATCAGATTGTTCTGAAGCCCTTGTTTCCGGATTGTTAAGCCATGTTTGCCAAACGGTACCCGCTGCTATTATTCATGACGTTGCTCATGTTCATCTTCTTTGGCGAGATGGGCATCATGTTCGTGCTCGATTATATTCAGGATGAACACGATTTCGACTCGACGGTAGCTTTTGTCGATGCTGCCTTTTTGACCTCGCTGTCCGCCCCTTTTTTCTGGTTTGCCTTTTTGAGGCCGCTGCAACGTGCGTTGGATCTTGAGAGCGCCAAGTCGAACAAGATCGTGGAAATGGCGGCAGAGGGGATCGTCAGCATCGATACACAAGGCAAGATTCTTTCATTCAATCGTGCCGCACAAAAAATATTCGGTTATAGCGAAGCAGAGATCATCGGCCAGAATGTCAGGCTGCTGATGCCTTCACCGCATCGGGAGAACCACGATGGGTATCTCTCGCACTACTTGCAGACTGGTCAGACGCACATGCTCGGCAAAACACGTGAACTGGACGCGTTGCGCAAGGACGGCTCGACTTTTCCGATGGAATTATCGGTGACTGAGATGAAGCTTGGCGATACTCAATTTTTTACCGCGATGCTGCGCGATATCAGCGAGCAAAAGCTTGTACAACAACGCATCGAGCAATTGGCACATTATGATGACCTGACTCATTTGCCTAATCGCAGCCTGTTTTACGACCGGCTCGGGCAGGCCATCACGATGGCAAAACGCAAACATCGCAGTATCGCGCTGTTGTTTATGGATCTGGATGGATTCAAGCAAGTTAACGATACACTGGGACATCATTTCGGCGATGCGCTGCTGGGGAAGGTTGCCGAGCGTTTGAGCCTGCTGGTGCGTGAAAGCGATACTTTGGCGCGTCTCGGCGGCGATGAGTTCACGCTGATCATGAGTGAGCCACCCGGGCGGGAGGCAGCGGCGTTGGTGGCTCAAAAGATCATCGATTCGATAGGTCAACCGTTCGATCTGGATGGAAACACAGTGTATATAGGTGTGAGCGTCGGGATCGCGATTTATCCCGATGATGCCACGGCCAGGGGTGCGCTGCTTATCGTGGCGGACAAGGCCATGTACGCCGCCAAGGCGGCGGGCAAGAACACTTTCCGGTTCGGCTTCAAGAGTGATGCGACCGGATCATTCCGTGCGTTCAAAAGCGACGTATAGTTCTATTTTCCCTTCAGGTTCGCCGTCAGATGCGGTGCCATCACTTGCAACAGCAGCGGGTGGATGTTGGGATTGCCCGCGCAGATGAAGCCGGTCTTCATGAAAGTGTCCGCGCCATACAGGTCGCTGACCATGCCACCTGCTTCGGTGATCAGCAGGCAACCTGCGGCCATGTCCCATGGTTTAAGTCCGATCTCAAAGAAGCCGTCGTAGCGTCCCGCTGCCAACCAGGCAAGATCCAGTGCGGCGGAGCCTGGGCGGCGCAGGCCGGCAGTCTTTTGTATCAAGTCTTTGAAGATGCCGATGTAGGCATTCATGTGCTCGAACCTGGTGTAGGGGAAGCCGGTGCCGATCAGGCTGTCCACCAGATGCAGGCGCTTGGTGACGCGCAGGCGTTTGTCGTTGAGGAAAGCGCCGCGTCCGCGTGTGGCGGTGAACAGTTCATTCTTGGTCGGGTCGTACACCACGGCTTGGGTGATGACGCTTTTGTGCTGCAAGGCGATGGATACGGCGAATTGCGGAAAGCCGTGCAAATAATTGGTCGTGCCATCCAGCGGGTCGATGATCCAGAGGAATTCCGATTCGCCTTGGCTGCCGCTCTCTTCTGCTAGAATCGCGTGGTCCGGATAGGCATCGAGCAAGGTTTCGATGATGGTCTGCTCGGCTGCGCGATCGACCTCGCTGACGAAATCCGCGTGGGATTTCTTGGTGATGGTGAGGTGGTCGATCTTGTCGGCGGAGCGCTGGATCAAATTGCCGGCGCGACGCGCGGCCTTCACCGCGATGTTGAGCATGGGATGCATATTGGTACGACCTTTTTAATGAGCTGGGGAAATTCAGCGTGCATTTTAACACTTATGAAAGTAGTCGTTAGTCATTAGACGTTAGACGTTAGTTGAGGTTGTCCGCTACGCGGGTGCGATTTAGCTAACGACTAGCGACTATCGTCTAACGACTCAATAGTTATGCTAAATAACATCAGAGTCGTCCTCAGCCACACCACCCATCCGGGCAATATCGGTGCGGCGGCGCGCGCGTTGAAGACGATGGGCTTGCGCCACTTGTATTTGATCAACCCGCGCCATTTCCCCGACCCGCAGGCCGATACGATGGCGGCGGGCGCCGATGATGTGCTGCGCGATGCGGTGGTGTGCGGCTCGATCGACGAGGCCTTGCAGGGCGTGGTGTTCACGGTGGCGATGACGGCGCGGCTGCGCGATATCTCGATCGAGGTGAAGACCCCGCGCGAGGCGATGCCGCTGTTGTTGCAGCAGGCTGCCACACAGCCGGTGGCGTTGCTGTTCGGCACCGAGATGTCCGGCCTGACCAACGAAGAAATGGGCAAGGCGCAGGTGCTGGTGAATATTCCCGCCGACCCGGATTTTTCCTCGCTCAATATTGCGGCGGCGGTGCAGGTGATGGGCTATGAGTTGAGCGTGGCGGCGCAAAGTTATTTGCCCAGCGTGTCGGAGATCCAGCCTGCACCGCATGAGCAGGTGGAGGGTTTTTTCGCGCATATGGAAAAGACTTTGTTCGAGATCGGTTTCCTCACCACGCAAAATCCGGCGCGGTTGATGCAGCGGTTGCGTCGTTTGTATGCCAGAGCAAGGCTGGAGCAAGAGGAGATCAATATCCTGCGCGGCATATTAACTGTCGCCACCGAGTATAATTCGCGACTTAGGGCGCGCTACCAGAAAGAGAATAGGGAAGAGCACAGGAATGTTTCGGAATATTAAAGAAGACATCGCCAGCGTATTTGACCGCGACCCGGCCGCGCGCAGCACCTTCGAGGTGCTGACCTGCTATCCGGGATTGCATGCGCGCATCCTGCACCGTATGTCCAACACGCTGTGGCGCGCCAATTTGAAATGGATGGCGCGCTTTCTGTCGCATATCGCGCGCTGGTTGACCGGCATCGAGATCCACCCCGGTGCGACCATAGGCCGGCGTTTCTTCATCGACCACGGCATGGGCGTGGTGATCGGCGAGACCGCAGAGATCGGTGATGATGTCACACTCTATCACGGTGTCACTTTGGGCGGCACGTCATGGAAGGAAGGCAAGCGCCATCCGACCTTGGGTAACGGCGTGGTGGTGGGGGCAGGCGCAAAAATACTCGGCCCGATCTACATAGGTGACAATGCCAAGATCGGCTCCAATGCTGTGGTGGTCAAGGATGTTCCTGTCGGCGCGACTGCGGCAGGTATTCCGGCCAGAATTCTGGATGAAGAGAAGAAGAGCGCCGGCGGCTTTAACGCCTATGGCATCGGCAACGACCAGAACGATCCGGTGAATAAAGCCTTGCATGGTCTGCTGGGCCATAGCGTGACTGTGGATCAGCGTATCGACTTCATTTTGCAGCAGCTTGAAAAGATGGGCGTGCGTGTCGATGAGGAGCGTGCCACCGCAGACAAATTTGACCCTAATCACTTGAACAAGATTGTTGACTAAAAAAATCGGGTATAATACTATTTAATTTAATTGTTCAAAACACTATATGCAGTTTTGAATTATTCGAACGCTATTCAATGATCAGGAGATAACATGAGATTAACTACAAAAGGACGGTTTGCCGTGACAGCAATGGTTGATCTTGCGATGCGCGGCGGAAAATCTCCGGTAACGTTGGCGGCAATTAGCGAACGGCAAAAGATTTCGCTCTCTTACCTGGAGCAACTGTTCGGCAAACTGCGCAGAAACAAGATAGTAGAAAGTGTGCGCGGGCCGGGTGGAGGCTATCATCTTGCGCGGCCAAGCAGCAAGATTTCCATTGCGGAAATCGTGATTGCGGTGGACGAGCCGCTGGATGCAACCAGGTGCGGCGGCAAGGGCAACTGCAATGGCGAAAACCATCCATGCTTAACCCATGAATTGTGGATGGGGTTGAACGAAAGCATCCTGGATTATCTGCAGGCGGTCTCACTGCAACAGATGGTGGATGATAGTTTAAACAAGCTCAATCCAAAGACCCCGGTCGTTTCATTGAAAAAAATGAATAAATCGGAGAGAGTTCCAGTTTAAAAAGTATCATGCCAGGGGCTTTTAGTGTCAGGGGCCTCTCGCATGCCTCATTTCGCATTCACATTGATTCCCCTGCATCCGACGGATAGAATCATTCCCTTTGCTTTACCGTAAGTCGGCATCCCGGCCTGTCGTTCTCATGTGTCTGCATGGGAGGCAGATGGATATGTCCGGTTGTTATATGCCGTTGCGGTATATGCATTTTCCAAAGAATTCGTTAAAGAGGATGCCTGTTGATGTGTAAACTTTGGTACAGCATTTCCAATCGTTGGCTATATTTTGCCGGTGCATTATTTGCCAGTGGCCTGATGGGTTTCGGCCTGTATCTGCAATACGTCGAACATCAGGATCCCTGCCCGTTGTGCATGGTGCAGCGCGTGATCTTCATCGCCATATTGGCAGTGTGCGCGCTCGCCGCATTGCAAGGTCCGAAGCGCGCGGGAGAGCGCGTTTATGCGGCACTGATCGCATTGCTGTCGTTGATCGGAGTGGGTGTCGCGTCACGCCACATCTGGATTCAGAACCTGCCCAAAGACCAGGTGCCTGCCTGCGGTCCAGGTTTGGATTACATGCTGGAAACCATGCCAATGTCCAACGTGTTGAAAGAACTGATGCACGGCTCCGGCGAATGCGCGGCAAAGGGCTGGACTTTCCTCACGCTCGGCATTCCGGAATGGTCGCTGGTGTGTTATTTGGTGCTGGCCGTGTGGGCCGTGCTGATAGCTAGCCGAAAGAAACAGACGTAAGTTTTTTCCGCGTGCATCAATACAGTGAACCTCTAAAAATCCACATTTCATCCCAACTGCTGCGTTGCGGAAAAAATTTCTTGCTTACATATACCTCATATGCGGCGCGGCGAAATTTTTTTCGCGCCTTGTATTCGGGCGAACTCTGAATTTTTAGAGGCTCCCTGCAGCAGGTGTGCATCGGTTACTACGGCCTTGTTCACAACAGTGATAACATTTTTGCGGAGCGCTTCATGAATTTTAAAGATTTGATTTCATCACTCAAGCCGGGTTTCGATCCCGTTCCCTTTGCTGAAAAAATCCGCGCCGGTCTGGCAGCAACGGCAGGCATCTTGTTGATGGGATTGGCGTTACGTTTTCTGCCTCAAGCCGGTTATCCGCTGATCATGTTTGCTTCTTCGGCTGCGGCGGCAGCTTTGTTGTATGCTGCGCCGCATAGCCCAATGGCGCAGCCGTGGCCGGTGGTAGGGGGCAACCTGCTTTCCGGAATGGTCGGCTGGGCATGCAGCCTGCTCATTCCCGACCCGGTTCTGGCCGGATCCTGTGCCGTCGGTATGGCAGTATTCCTGATGCACTTGTCGCATAGTTTGCATCCGCCCGCTGCGGCGACTGCGTTGATCATGGTGTTGGGGGCCGAGCAGTTCCATCATCATGGCTGGGGCTGGACCACCAGCGTGTTGTTTGCCAATACCATTCTCTCCCTGCTGCTGGCGCTTATTATCAACAATCTGATTCACGGCAGGCATTATCCGATGCGTAGCGCTCCCCCGTTGCGCAAAGCCGCGGGCCACTCCGGCGAGGTTGAGCAAGAGGACATCGAATGGGCGCTGACCCAGATGGACGGCGTTATCGATGTCAGTGAAGATGACCTGATGAGTATATATAGTTTGGCTTCCGGTCACGCCGCGAAGCGCGCAGCCAAATAACAGTCAGCCTGCGAGTGCAGTGCGCACACTGGCGCGCTCGCTGAGGCGCGCGAACCAGGCAGCCAGATTGGGATGTGCTCCACGCCAGTCGCGTTCAGCCTGGCGCAAGTCCAGATAGATCAGTGCGCTCACCAATGCCAGATCGGCAAGCGTGATCGACGAACACTCGCACCATTCCCTTGGACCAAGCTGGTCAGCCGCATAGGATAGTGCGCGCGTGATGGCATTGTTGTGCAGGCTGATGTTGTTGGCTTCCTGTTTGTCTGCCGGGCGCAAGGATTCGGTGCGCACCACCACAGCCGAATCCATGATGCCATCCGCCAGCGCTTCCCAGCGCCTGACGCGCATTCGGGCCAGCGCATCGGTGCGCGGGATCAGGGCAGGGGTATCGTTCAGCGTGTCAGCATATTCGGCGATCACCGGCGAATCGAACACGCAGGTATCGTCATCCAGTATCAGCGCCGGAATCCGTCCCAGCGGGTTGACGCGCGCCACTTGGCTGCCGGGCTCACGGGGCGGGTCGACCAGATAAGTGTGGGGAATGTTCTTTTCCAGCAACACCAGGCGCACTTTGCGCACGTAGGGGCTGGTATTGGTACCTAGTAGTTTCATCAAATATCTCCGGTGCGGATGCTGTTTATAAGCTGCGACTTCCAAACCTATTTGCTCATCTTGTCCTGCAAGGATTGACCGGTTTTTTCCAGCGCATGACCGCCTTTTTCCAGCGTTTCCCCGGTTGCCTTCTTGAGTTTCTGGTTCAGTGTATGGGTGTCGAACGGATTGGAATAAAAAGGTTCCTCGCGACCGATATTCACCCCGAACCACATTCCGATTGCAACTCCGGCAGCCAGACTCAGCAAGATGGTTTTAAGTTGTTTCATATATTTCTCCCATGTGGGTTGTAGGGTGATCGATAAGAAGCCTATTCTCCAGTGTTCAGGCTCGCACAACAAGATGCTAGCATGACATCATGCTGTTTTACTGAGGCTGATTTATAATTTCGATCCATTGAAACCAAAGTTCCAGGCTATGGCCGTATTCTCGGCTGATGTGCTAACATTAAATTTAACGAATATGGACATCAAGATATCCGTTCCCCAAGCACGCTCTAAAATCGTAATGCCCAAAGGTTTTCCTCCCCACCTTTCCGTCATATGGGAGAAGTATCCACGCATTGGCGAAAAAATCACACTGATGTGGGGTTATGTCGAGTTGCAGGAATATCTGGGCACGCTCATATTCGACGAACGGGGCGGTCGCGATGGTTTCGCCAAGCCCGTGCTGGCCGCATTGGTGGAAATACAGCGGCGTCATGCCCAGGTACTTGAAGACAACAAATAGCAACCAAGGAACCTCTGATTAAGTCCCACATGGCCGCGCACTCGATTTTGCGGGGTAGGCGGCATGACACGGTGGGCGTGAGCCTCTGGTGCGGGAATGCCGCCTATGCCCCGCCTCCCGCAATCGGCTGCTGCGCAGTAACGTGTCGGCGGGCTATATGCAAGGCGGCCAGCCCCCTATCCAACTTTCCCCCGGAGGGGGAAAGGGCGATCGTTCCCTCTCCCTCCGGGAGATAACCAGCGACTTGCCCGCTCGCGGGCTTAGTCGAATGGCTAGTAGTTCTATCAGGGTTGGGGAGAGGGACGCAGCTCAGTGGGCAGGTGTTTCTTGGCTCGGAGAAGTTCATCAAACGGATGCAAAGGCTGACGGACAAAAGTACAATACATGAGATACCGCACGCGCAACGCCGCCCGCTGGCAAAGCCGCTGGACTATTACCGGCACAAACATCATGACCCAAAAGCCGCAATGGCCGCTGCCTATGCCACCGGCGACTGCACGATGCGGGCGATAGCGGATTTTTCGGTGTGCATTACGCCACGGTCAGCAGGGCGGTGAAGCGCGGAGGGGGTGTGTGAATGCAAGACCTGACCCCGTTATGCATGACCCCGTTATGCAATGACCCCGTTATGCAAGATGTGTTGTGAGTTGTTGCACAAAGCAGCATTAGGCCAATTCAATATTGGGTAGAGTGGGATTATAGTGGACCCTGATTTTCAGACAATAGATTAAGGTGGTAACCTGCTGTAATTGAGGAGCAGGAGATGAGCGAAACGAAGCGCAAGAATTTTACGGATGAATTTAAGGCCAAGGTAGCACTTGAGGCGATTCGTGGTGT
>JANXXH010000079.1 GCA_025350705.1 Gallionella sp. | reverse complement strand
TGACTAACCCAGCAAAAGTCGCTGGGCAAGTCATTGGTTATAGCCATTCGACTAGGCTGGCAAACTACGCCAACCAAGTCGCTGGTTATGCCCACGCGGACAATACAATAACGGTGGGCAGATGAGGCTTGCCCACCCTACGACTGCTGTCCGCGCAGCAAGACTGCGGGGAATTACAAGTTAAAACAGGGTAACCAGATTGATGGTGGTAGTCCTGCTGCCCAGCGCATCCTGATGAGCCGTATCCCAGTAATCTCCTCTGGCATTGGTGTAGGAAAAGGATGCGATCATGTTCTGCGCCAGTTTATAGGTGGCAACCAGCATGATCGCGTTATCACTCGCATTGCCGGCAACTCCTGCGATTGCAATACCGCTCTTGCCTGAACGATAGGCTGCACCCAGCGTGGCTTTTTCCGGGACCACGCCGACTTCAAACGAAAAATTGAGAGCGCTCTTGGTGGCTGCACCCGAAGTGGAACCAGCAACAACCCCAGCGGGATCCATGTTGTACGTGTTGACCGTGCCGGCTGGCGCCCTGGCATAGCTGACGTAGAAACCCACCGGCTTGCCGCCCAGCGTGCCTTGCATCTGGCCGTCGATCGCGCTTGCCTTGGTGTCAGCGTATACATACGATGGTGCTGTTGCTAGAGCGATAGCCGAGTTTCCGCTCCACACCTGTATACCCGCGCCCGCATCCCATCCGGCCAGATCAAACATCCCGGCAACACGAACATAAGTGGAGCCCGGGCTTGCCAGGGTGCCGTGCGCTATGCCGGTTTGGTTGTACTTGCTCAGGTTGATGAAAGCCGTGGCGTTGTTCGCCACAAATGCCACGCCGGTTGCGGAACCGGCGGTGCCGATGTATTGCTGCGCAGAAAGTACCGCTCTGTGCGCGCCATTCAGGCCGGGCGTGTTGCTCATCTGGTGCAGTGCATTGGCACCGGTATTCAGCAGTTCAAAGCCATAGGATGCACCTTGGGTATCCGTGGTGAACGGCACAAAACCTGCACGTGTGCCCTCCGCCATTTTAGCCGGCACTTCAAACAGCACAAGCAGCTTGGCCGAGCTGAGCGCGGCAGTGGCTGTAGTAGCGGCAGCAGCCGGACCACCGGTACCGAGTTCGCCCAGGAAGCCGGCGTTATCGCTGACACGTCCGCCAAAGAACAGCGACAGCTCGCCGCCGGTGCCCGGCACATAGAATGCGCCGTCACCGGTCGTATGTTGCGGGGTAGTACCCGCAGCCTGATTGGTTTTTTCATAACCGGCTGTTGTCAACACGGCCATGTTCAAGGTGTTGGGTATGGTCAGACCTTCGCCTTCCACTTTTCCTTGCGTGCTCATCATGGTGTAACCGCCGGACTTGAATGCGCGACCGAAGCCATTCAGCATCGGGAAGTGCTGGTAGTGGCATCCGGAACAGGCCATGCCGGTTTGACGTGCGAACAAGGGCAGAGCCGATACTTCTGATGCAAAAATCAAGGCAGCCATTATGCCCGCCAGAAAGAGTATGATTTTTTTCATGCCGTTTCCAAAAAGTTTATAAATACAGTTGATGAGTTTTGCATTTCCATCCGGCTGACGGAGTTGCCGATATGAGCAACCCAAAACCATGAGACTGTCATTTGGTTATTCCACCCTGACTATCCGTTAACGGAGGAACATATCATACCCAATTAACTTTGTGAAAAATAATTGGGGCAACTCACTATCTTCATTTGCTATACGCATTTGTCTCAGTATGGACGACGGCCATGGGCACTTACCAAGTTGTTTGGTATCGAATACGCGGCTTCCTGCTGCCCATGCCATAGATTCTGCATCGAACCATTTAACATCTTGGCACTCCAACGCTGCGAGTGCTAGAATCATCTTATTAAAGGAGGGAATACCATGAATACTACAATGAGTTTGCCCGTACCATCAGCCGTTGGCAGCCTGGAAAGCTATGTCCAGACGGTGAACCGCTTCCCGATCCTCTCGGAAGAGAGGGAGTTTGCCTTGGCGACGCGGTTCAAAACCGAGAATGATCTGGATGCCGCACGCGAATTGGTGCTCTCACATTTGCGCGTGGTAGTCAGTGTGGCGCGCGGTTATTCCGGTTACGGTTTGCCGCAGGCTGATCTGATCCAGGAAGGCAACATCGGCCTGATGAAAGCGGTGAAACGTTACGACCCGGAACGCGGTGTGCGCCTGGTGTCGTTCGCGCTGCACTGGATACGCGCCGAGATTCACGAATTCGTGGTGCGCAACTGGCGGCTGGTGAAGATCGCCACCACCAAGTCGCAGCGCAAACTGTTTTTCAACCTGCGCAGCATGAAGAAAGGGTTGGAACCGCTCAAGCCGCAACAGATCACCGAGATCGCCCGGCAACTCAACGTCAGCGAACGCGATGTGGTGGATATGGAAGCGCGCTTCGCCGGGCATGAAGTCGCACTGGAGCCCAGCGGGAGCGACGACGTTGAAAGTTACGCGCCGATCAGTTATCTGGCCGATAGCGCGGAGCATGAGCCATCGCATATTCTGGAAACAGCCGAGCACGAGCGCCTGCAATCATCAGGCCTGGCAAATGCATTGGCGGGCTTGGATGAGCGTAGCCGCCGCATCGTTGAGGCGCGCTGGTTATGCGATGAAGGTTCTGCTGCGACACTGCACGACTTGGCCGCCGAGTTCAAGGTGTCTGCCGAACGCATCCGCCAGATCGAACAAAAAGCGATGAGCAAGATGCATACGACATTACAAGCTGCTGCGTAACGATAGCAGCAAAATAAAAGCCGCAGATCATGCGGCTTTTCCTTCGACTTGACTCATAACCAGCGACTTGGCTATAGTTTTTTATAGCCTAGTCGAATGGCTAGCAGTTTCATCAGGACAGGTTTATTTAACGATTTTTAATTGTGGTTTGGGTGGTTTTGGTTTGTGTTCATCAGCGCCCGCATTCAACGAGGGTGGAGGCGATTGCGGGCCATCTCCCTGGAACACCAGACCCTGCCCGGTCTCCTTGGCGAATATGCCAATGACCGCCAAGACAGGCACCATCAAATCGAATGGCACGCCGCCAAAACGTCCGGTGCAGGTGATCATCTCGTTGCCCATTTGCAAGTTGCGCACCGCATCAGCACTGAGGTTCAGAACGATCTCGCCATCCTTGATATGGGCACGCGGCACTTCGGTATGCTCATCGACATGGACCGCCAGATAAGGAGTCAACCCGCTATCCACACACCATTCGTAAATCGCACGGATCAAGTACGGACGGGTGGATAGATCGCTCACTTGCGCATCGCTCTTTCGGAGGCAGTCAGTGCATCGATGAAACCTTGGCGCGAGAACAAGCGCTCGGCATATTTCATCAGTGGAGCGGCTTCTTTACCCATCTGGATACCGTAATGGTCGAGCCGCCATAACAGCGGTGCGATCGCCACATCCAGCATGGAAAATTCATCGCCCATCAGAAACTTTTGATTGGCCAATATTTGCGCAAGCTGGGTCAGGTTATCGCGGATGATTGCTCGCGCCTTATCAGCCGCCTTGGGCACGCCGTGCTCTATCATCTCAACCTGACTGTATATCTCCTGTTCGAAGCGATGCAGGAACAGACGCGCACGACCACGCATGACAGGATCGGGCGGCATCAGTTGCGGATGCGGAAAACGTTCATCGATGTATTCGTTGATGATGTTCGCCTCATACAGCACCAGATCGCGCTCCACCAGCACCGGCACTTTGCCATAAGGATTGATTGCCGCGACATCCTCGGACTTGTTCATCAAGTCCACGTCGATCACCTCAAAATCCATGCCCTTTTCAAACAATACGATGCGGCAGCGATGGCTATAGGGATCTGACGTCCCTGAATACAATCTCATCATGGCGCTGACTACCCTTTGACCAATTGAGTGCTGTGCAAACGCATGCGCACCAGGAAAAATCCTATTGTCGCGACCACGCTGCTGACCACTATCGCAGCCAGAATCGGATACGTACCAACACCGCCCTTGACACCACCTATCCAGACGTAGCGCTCAAACAACGTGCCGATGATGATACAAGTGGCTACAGCCGAAGTCGCTTTGATATGGTGTCGCGTGTATGTGAGAGCAAGGGTGCTAAACGGAATTACAAATTTCAGGGCGAACATCCCCCAAAAAATAAAGGTGTAGTCGCCGTCTTGCATACCAACCATACGATTCCTTTCATCGGGCAAGTTGCCGTACCAGATGGTCAGGTATTGCGCAAAGAAGGTATAAACCCACAACAAAGTGAAAGCAAACAACATTTGCGCGATGTAGTTGTAGACATATGCCTCTACCGGACGCACCAGTCTATTGCGGCTATTCAGGGCAAAAATCCAGATCACCAGGAACGCCAGGAACATGCCGAAATTGCTAACGAAATGTTGCATGCCATAGATCGCGCTCTCCCAGGAAGGAAGCATGGTCATTTCAAAATCCCACGCGACCATCGTGCCATACAACACGTAAGCATAGGGAACCCAACAGGCAATGACATGAAAGCGCGCCGCATCTTCTGTGCTGCGTTCGCTGACAGCTTGACGCTGGATGAACGCCCAGTGTAAAGCCATCACCGCCAGCATGCCGAGCACTTCTCGGATCACCAGAAAAGTGTAGTTATGCCATGCGGGAATGTGATGCGCATGTTCGCCGGTTTCTTTTAACCACGGGAAAGTCGATTCACCGTTAACCAGCAGCACCACCAGCAAAACAAACGCCAAAGGGAACAGGGCGAACAGGGAGCTTGCCAATAAGCGAATCTCGTATCTCCAGCGCGCACCCACCAGATGCAGCACAGCAGACAACGTCACTCCACCCAGAGCCAGATACAGCACCACCAGAAAATTCACGGTCAGAACCGACCAATTGCTATATGAAAACATTTCGACCGTCTCCTATTTAGACTTCGCTGCAGCCGCAACACCCGCATGGGGTACGCCGACGGATGCCCCGCTGTTACGCAGCGACCCTGTCGCAGCAGCAACGGAGGCCTTTTTCTGCAGCACAGTACGGATGTAATTTACGACATGCCAACGTTCGGTAGGACTCAAGTCAATGGCATAAACCGGCATCACCACACCGCCAAAGGTCATCATGCCAAAGATGTAGCCATCGGGATAATCCTTGGAAGTCCATGAATGCATATCGTTGGATGAAGTCAAATTGAACGGCTTCATGATCAACTTCTCACCCACCAGGCCATCGCCGGTACCGGATTTACCGTGACAAGGAACGCAGTAAATCGCAAATAAACGTCCGCCCATATCAACCGATTTATTGTCTGCCGGAACAGGATTAACCAGCTTGAACGCGGCATCTTTATCCTTAACCGCTATCGAAGAAGTCGCCGTACCGGCAACCGGAACCGAACGTTTCGGAAAGGAATTCATGCCCGGATTGGCAGGATCGACGCTTTCCTGGGGTTTGATACTGACCTGATTAGCCATGTCCATAGACCACGGCCACGCATGCGCCAACATAGGAGTAAGCAACAATGCTATCGCTAAGGATAATTTTTTCATTTCCCCGCCTCTTCCTGAATTTCCAAAGCCTGGTGTTTAGTGAAAATTGACTTCAACGAACTGCTGGCTGATTCATCAGCCTGCACCAAAATACCGATCTGGTCTTCGGATACCTTTGCGCTATATAACGGCGAACGCCGGGCAGGTAAGCCTGCGCAAATCAAAAAGCCCAGCACAGAGATATACACTCCACCCAGAATGAACATCTCGTAAGTCAGCACGAAATTGGGAGGGAACGGCACAATAGGCTTCCCGCCCTTAAGTTGCGCGAAGAAGTTGCCTTGCGAAGCCGAGATCAGCGTGAACGCCAGCAAACCGCCTGTCAGAGCACCTACCAAGGTAAACCACTGCACATAGACCGGTTTGTCTCCTACAAACTCCTCCACTTCCGGATGTTCGATCGGCGATTTCACAATCATGTCTTTATCAGCATCGAAGCCTTTAAGGTTGACGGCGCGCAGCTCCTGTACCACAGCCTCGGCTTCGTCAAAATTGCTGAATAACGCGAGTAAATGACGTTTGCTCATTTAGTGTGCTCCCTTTCCGGATGCTGCCAGCTTGCCGGTTGCTTCCAGTTTTTTAGTTGCCTGACTGCGGTGATAAACCATTTCTTTCACCTCATACATGGAGACCGACGGGAATACCTTGCAGAACACCATGAACAACAAAGTAAACCAGCCAAAACTGCCGAAAACGATGCCCCACTGCACAAGGCTAGGCCATTGATCGTGATCCCATGTCCATGGGTAGTAACCATGCGAAAAAGTCGGTGCAACGATCATCCAGCGTTCCAGCCACATGCCCAAGTTCAATAACAGCGACACCGCAAACAACACCGGAATGTGAGTTTGGAAACGCTTGAAAAACATGATAAACGGGACGACTGAACCGCAGATATTCATCGTCCACCAGAACGGTGCGTAAGGGCCAACCATTTTCTGGATCAATACATCCTTGGAGGCCTGGTCATGCCCGTACCAGACCGCGGCATACTCGATCAGATTCAGGTATGTCCACACCATCGCAATCGCGAAAGTCAGGCGCACGATCTTCTTCAGAATTGGCAGCGTCATGTATTCCTCAAACTTGAACACGTAGCGCAGAATGATGAACAGCGTGATGATCGCCGCACAACCGGAATACAACGCCCCCGCCACGAAGTACGGCGGGAATGAAGTGATGTGCCAACCGGGTTGCTGCGACATCGCAAAATCGGAGGCCACGATGGAGTGCACCGACACGGCTAACGGGATCAGGAAGCAGGCGATCGTCAGATAAGTGACGCGGAAATTGCGCCACTGGCGATCCGTGCCTTCCCAGCCCAGCGCCAGTACGGTGTACAGCTTCCTGCGCCAGCCTGGATTCATGTTGTCGCGGCAAATCGCCAGATCGGGAATCATCCCTACGTACAGGAACAGGATAGACGAACTCAGATAAGTGAAGATCGCCATCGCGTCCCATAGCAGCGGCGACTGGAAGTTCGGCCAAACCTGACGCCCGTTCGGGTAAGGCAAGGCGTAGTAGATCTGCCACACACGACCCAGGTGTACCGCCACAAATAAACCGGCTGTCATCAGCGAGAAAGTGGTCATGGCCTCGGCAAAACGATAAATCGGCTTGCGCCAGTCAGCATGCATCAAGTGCAGAATCGCCGACAGCAAAGTACCGGAATGGCTCATGCCGATCCAGAAGATGAAAGTAGCGATATACAAACCCCAAACGTGCGGATTGCTGAAATTCGCCACACCCAGCCCAACAGTGTACTGATACACCTCACAACCAACGGCAACACCGACCGCTGCAATCGCGATTAGCAAAATCACCCAAAAAAGTTTTCTGGGATTTTCCAAACTCTTGAGCACATCTTTATTGATCTTCGCCCAAGCGATGTCTTCGCGGATATCATTCATTATTTGTTTCCTAAAGAAATTACAGTAATTTTGCCAATTTAAACGGCGCTTTCGCGTACGCGTTCCAGATACATGACCGATGGATAAGGACGCAACTCTTCAAAGATACGATAACCGCGCAACTCACTCCCACCCTCTTCCTTGTCTTTGATTTGCGCATCTTTATCCAACTCTACCTGCTGTGCTTTCCACTGTTTGTACACTTTGGATTCGGGATCAACCAAGTTGCCGAAAGAAATGGCACTGGTCGGACATGCTTGCTGACACGCAGTCTGCACATCACCATCATGTATCAGACGGCCTTCGTTCTTCGCATTGTTTTTTGCCACCGTCACCCGCTGGATACAGAACGTGCATTTTTCCATCACACCCTTGCCGCGCACCGTCACATCCGGGTTCAGCTGCTGATTCATTTCGGCAGGCCAGACGTTATCGGTGGTGGGATAGTCGTACCAGTTGAAGTAACGCACTTTGTATGGACAGTTAGCCGAGCAATAACGCGAACCGATGCAACGATTGTAAATCTGCGAATTGATGCCGTCCGGAGTATGGTTAGTCGCACCAACCGGGCATACCGTTTCGCAGGGAGCGGCTTCGCATTGCTGACACATCATCGGCAAGAATTGTGCCCCCTGATCCGGGAATTCACGACCGTCTTCATCCCAGTAACGCTCGATGCGCATCCAGTGCATCGCTTGCCCATGCGCAAATCCTTCCCTGCCGACAACCGGCAAGTTATTTTCCGCATAACAAGCGACACTGCACGCATTGCAGCCGCTGCACGCATCCAGATCGATACTCATCGCCCATTTGTATGGGTTGTGTGGAACATCGTCAACGGGATGAAAATGACGAAATTCCGAATAGTTTTCCAATAAGCTGGTAACCGACATGTTTATATCTCCTCCGAAAGCTTAACTTTATCGCTAGGCAAGCGCGCGGCAATCTTCTTGCCCATCTGTCTGCCGCCTACCGGGCCTTCATCCTTCACCACGATCACGCGCGATCCGGTCTTGCTGACTTTAACGCGCGTCTCATGCAGCGCCAGTTCACCGGTCTCCTTGTCGAACACCGCGTCCAGAATCTGGAACGGGTTCACGCCGTAACCCTTGGCATAGCGGCCCAGCGCCTCGTGACCGCGACCCAGCGGTATTGAAATCGCATCAGGATGTATGCCCGGGAACAGATACGCCTGCACCTTGACTGAGCCGTTCTTGCCGGTCACTTCGACGATATCGCCCTCTTCTATTCCCAGCTCCGCCGCCTTTCTGGGATGGATCTCCACCCAAGAGTCCCACACGATCGTGGTCAACGGATCCGGCGATTCCTGCAACCATGGCTGGTTGGTGTGACGGCCATCACGCAGGCTGGCATTCACGGATGGAATCAGCTGCAACGGATACTGCGCATCGATTGCGGCAGGCGACGGCAACGACAAACCCGCCGTCCCGCTCCTGCTCGACAACGCACTGACGTGCCCTTCCAATTTAATGATGCCCTTGCTCAACGTTTCATTCCAGAAGGTATCGTCATCGACTTTATGTCCGCCCAAGGCAACTTTGTTCTTCAACAACGCGCCGCGCAGGTAAGCGTAGTAATCTGCGAAACCCTTGTATTCTTCCGCACGCCGCTGCTTGAGCAATGTCAGCAGAATGTCGCCCATGCCGCGCGTCCCCTTGCCATCGGTATTGGCGTGCAGCTTTTCCATCAGCGGCTGCTGGATATTGATTTGCGCGCAAGTAGCCAAGTATTCGGGAACCTGCGTACCCCAATCCTCCAGCGCAGAATCCAGCGGCAGCACCAAGTCGGCCTGCAACGCGGTTTCATCCAGATAATGGGCAAACACCACCTTGAAACCTGCCTTGGCCAAGTTGTCCTTGAATTTCATCGCGCCCGGCGCAGTGAACACCGGATTCGCTGCATAACTGAACAGAACCTTGTATTTGCCTGCAGCCAAGCCATCATTCAGCTTCTTTAATGCGGCAGTATTGCCGGTGGTCGGCGCCATCTGCGGGAACGGAACAACTTCTGCAGCCTCTACTGTCTTGCCCACATTACCCAGCACTTGATTGAGCAGATTGATCGCTGCTGCATTCTGCGAACCATGCGCATAACCTTCTGCCGCGCTGCCCGCCAACACCAAGCTCGGCGTGCGTGCTTTCAGCAGCGCGACGATCTTGTCGATCTGCTCGGCCGACACGCCGGTATCCTTGCTGACGCGTGCCTTGTCATAACCCTTCACTGCGCCAGCCACATCGCCGGACAATCTCAAACCGGCCGCGCCCAATGCATTGATGATGCCCAGCGCCAGGATACCTTCTGTTCCGGGACGCACCACCAGCCAGCGATCCGCATTGGCACCGGTCAATGTCATTTTGGATTCGATCTGCACCAGCACACCGCGCTGGCCATCCTCATCACCTTTGCGGAACTGCGCATACTGTTGCGAAAAATGCACCGGAGAAACCCATGCGCCCAGAAAGTCTGCGCCGAACGACAGAACCACCTTAGCCTTACTGATATTGAAACGCGGCATTTCCACGCCATAGGACTTCTTGTTCGCTGCACGCATCACGGCGGGCGCAATCGCTTCATACACAAAATGGTTCTTGCTCCTGAAGCTATCCAGGTAATTACCCAGCAACACCTTCAGATGCCCACTCACGCCACCGCTCAAGAACGCGATCTCTTCGCCGCTCACATCTTTCATCTTCTCGGCGATCAGCGCGTAGGCCTTTTCCCAGGTGATGGCTTCGCCTGAATCACCGGTGCGCAACAACGGCTCGCGCACGCGATCCGGGTTGTAGTGATGCTGCACGCCCGCCTGGCCCAAGCCGCAGGTCTTGCCGCGATTGATCGTGGAATCAGGATTGCCTTCCAGCTTCAGCACGCGCCCTTCGCGGATGCGCCCGGTGATGCTGCAACCCGCATCGCACTGCGTACAGGTCGAATTAAAATACACGCTGATACTGGGGATCATGTAGTCGTTCGTTTCAACATACGAAACGACAGTTTCCTTGCCATCCTCTACGGAACCGTTGCCACAGCCGCTCAACGCAACCGCAGCACCACCCCAGCCCAACACCTTCAGAAAATCACGCCGATCAAACGGGTGCTCGGCCATGACCAGCGACTTGGCGAGCACAGTTTGCTCGCCTAGTCGAATGGCTAGCGGCTTTTTCAATTGTTTTATGGAACCACTGTTCATCATCACAACCTCTCTAAACTATTTATGGCATACCGAACAGTCGTTCGGACCTTTAGCTTTAATAATGCCCGACACATCAATGAGTGGCTTACGCATGCCGTACCAGTAAGCTTGATTGCCGATAGGCGTCCCGCCCTCGGCGGTGACCGGGTGGTCTTTTTGATGGCATGCGACGCACCAGCCCATGGAGAGCAGCTTCTGGCGGCGTGCCACCGTCATTTCTTTCACGTCGCCGTGACAATAGCCGCAAACCTCCTGGACAGGCCGGTTCAGTTGAAAGTAAAAGCGTTTGATATGGCGCTCGTGGTTAAATCGCACGAAGTCCGGAAGATCGTGCACCTTCTTCCAGGGAATCGCTTTTTTGGCTTCCCAGTATTCAAAGAGTGTCTTGATGCGCGGCTTATCCTTCACCGAATCAATCCAGTTATGGCAACCGATACACTTTTGCAGGGGAGGAATGCCAGCTACCGCACTGCGCCGCGCGTAGGTATGACAGTACATACAGTTGATCTGCATATCCTTGGCATGACGGACATGCGGAAACTCGATAGGCTGCTCGATAGCCGGACCCAAATCATCTTCGGTCATAGGCTCGGATTGAGGAGCATCAGCTGCATAACTACCCACAGCGGCAAACAGGCCCATCAGTAAAACAGACAAACGTAAGAAACGGTGCATCGTAAGGGCTCCCCCAGCAAACAATGTGTCCCACACTGGCTGTTCGCCAGCATGACTGAACAGGTATATCGGATTATTTTTTTGATGCGCTGTGTCGCGATAATTATTATTATCCACCTTTGTTTTTCCGCCTGAAAGAGCGCGGCGCGACCACGAACCCGAATAATGTCCAGTCTGAAATATAAAGTCAACACTGAATAGCACAACTTATCCGTGATTTTGCAAAAAAAGTTATATGCCGTGCAGAATTACAGCAATCACTTATATACAATATTTTACTGAAACCATATTTGCCACAATGTTAATTTAAGCCATTTTCAGGGTATGACACGATGAAGGAAGAACAAGCTGTACTGGATTTTTTTGCCCAAGCAGAGAATTTGCCGCTGGGTTTGTCTGTTGCAGAGCAGATGGACAAGCTACGCGAACAAATGAACAATCAACTTTGGCGAAAACTTATGGAGCGCTTGCGAGCGCTGGTAATCGAACATGGGCTGACGTGGCGAATTGAACCTACCGAAGACAAGAGCACACCGGATAACCTGGTCGGACTGCATTGCACTACCGGCAAGCAGCAAGCGCTTTACCTACGGCCCATGATGGAACAGCAATATCAGGGCGGCTCATGGCGCATTTATTTCGGCCTGATATGGAGCGCCGCACCCACACCGGATCAACTCAGATTGCCTGCCGTGCGCGGTCTGCAAGTATCGCTGCAGCAAGCCGGTTTCAAGAGTAATGAAAATTTTCTTGCCTGGCAGTGGACAAACTTTCATCCACGCAGCAAAGATTTTTTGCTGCGCTACGCGCAACAACCTGAAAAACTATTGGATGATGTCGAGGAGATTATTAAAGCACTGTTGATAGGGCAGCGCGCGCTGATCGAACAAGCCAATACAGCATTAGAGAGCGCACCAAGCAGCCTGGCCGCCTCCTTGAATCAGCTGCGTGACCAACTGATCGATTGAGCGAAATTGTACATTAGCGGAAACGTTAAACCGGGGGAAATTAAACTGGCCTGTCGAATCAGATCGGATTGGCCTGATCGAAGAAACGATGCTCCAAACCAAACTGTTTTGCCAAATGCTCGCCTAACGCCTGGATGCCCAAACGCTCCGTCGCATGATGTCCACCGGCAATGAAGGCCACGCCGGTTTCGTTGGCCAGATGAAAATTCTGTTCGGATATCTCTCCGGTGATGTAGGCATCCACGCTTTGCGCAATCGCCGCCTCGAAATAATTTTGCGCACCGCCGCTGCACCACGCCACTTTGCTGATACTTTTGGCGCCATCGCCGATGACTTGCGGGGTGCGCTGCAAATCATGGGCAATCTGCTGCGCAAATTGCATAAGTGGCCGAGGCCTTTCCAGCGTACCAAACCAGGCAATGTTTTGTTCACCGAATCTGCCCTGCGCGACCAGACCGAGCAACTTGCCGAGTTGCGCGTTGTTGCCCAGTTCGGCGTGCGCATCGAGCGGCAGGTGATAGGCCAGCAGGCTCACATCGTTGCGCAATAATTGCGCGATGCGTTTTTTCTTGATGCCGACCAGCGTTGCTTCTTCATTGCGCCAGAAATAACCGTGATGCACCAGGATCGCGTCCGCACCCCACGCGATCGCCGCGTCCAGCACCTGCTGCGAAGCCGTCACCCCGGTTGCGATACGCCGCACTTCCGCACGGCCTTCCACTTGCACGCCATTCGGGCAGTAATCTTTGAACAGAGCGGTTTGCAACAGGCTTGCGTTATAATCGCGTAATTCGTTAAGCAGCATCATGTTTCCTTAAACAATATAAAACCATTGAATTCATCTTACCATGCGTAAACACTGGCTTCTATTCTCCCAAACCGTCACCATCGCGCTGGCGCTGCTGTTTATTATCCATACTCTCAAGCCTGAGTTGCTGCCGAATGCTGCGCGCACCGGTGTGGTCACCCTGTATGAAAACTCCCCGCTGGCCAGCGACGACAAGTCTCCTGCGATGGGCTTGAGTGCCGCAGCACAAAAAGCCATGCCTGCCGTGGTGAATATTTTCACCAGCACCACCATCAAGAACCCGGTCAATCCCTTCATGGATGACCCGCGCTTCAAATTTTTCTTTGGCGACCAGTTCGATAATGAGCCTCAGACCAGTTCCAGCCTGGGCTCCGGCGTGATCGTCAGTCCCGATGGTTACATCCTCACCAACCAGCACGTGGTGGAAGCCGCCGATCAAATCGAAGTCGCGCTGTCCGACGGCCGCAAGGCCAAGGCGCACGTCATCGGCTCCGATCCGGAAACCGATCTGGCGGTGATCAAAATCGAGCTGCCCGGCAACAACCTGCCCGCCATCACTTTCGGTCATCCTGAAAAAGCGCGTGTGGGCGATATGGTGCTCGCGATCGGCAATCCGTTCGGCGTGGGTGAAACGGTCACGATGGGCATCGTAAGCGCGCTCAAGCGCGACCATCTGGGTATCAACACTTTTGAAAACTTCATCCAGACCGATGCCGCGATCAATCCCGGTAATTCCGGCGGCGCGCTGGTGGACAGCAACGGCAACCTGATCGGCATCAACAGCGCGATCTACTCGCCGAACGGCGGCTCGCTAGGTATCGGCTTCGCCATTTCCGCCGCCACCGCGAAAAAAACCATGGAACAGATCATCCTGCACGGCTCGGTGACGCGCGGCTGGATAGGTGCAGGCGTGCAGGAACTCACCCCGGAACTGGCTGAATCATTCAAGCTCGGTAACAGCAAAGGCGTGCTGGTTACCGAACTGGTGCGCCGCAGCCCGGCAGATCAGGCTGGCATAAGAACCGGGGATATTCTGATTTCGATAGACAACACCGCCATCGACAATTGGAGTGCCATGCTGGAGACCGTTTCTAACCTCCCGCCCGGCAAGGTTGTCCCAATCAAGCTGATGCGCAACGGGGATGAAATAAGTTTGCAAGTGAAGATCGGCAAGCGCCCGAAGCCGGTAGCGCAGTAGCTTTGTAGGGTGGCATTGGTGCTTTACATAGCCCAGCTTTCTTTTCACACTAATGTGCTGATCTGCCAGCAACTGAAAGGTTCCGCTGTTCCGATATTCATCACCCATCGCTAGTTATTCAGTTACATTGCTTTTGGTATAGTTCAGCTACCGGGCAGTGGTGATCAGGCAAGCTCTATTTTCGCCACTCACGCTGACATAACACCGATGCTGTCTTGTGCTGAACGACAGGTCGCGTTTTGGATAATCAAGGGGGAAAATGATGGCTGCGCCAACGTTTGATGCAACAAGATTTCTCCGGTCTGCTTCGCTCTGCCTCGCCCTGTATCTTTCGGTCATCGCGATCGCGTCGATGACGCTGGTCAATCCGGCTCAGGCTTCGGGCACGGTGCGAGGCGGCACATTCGCAAGCGCGAGCAATTGCATCAAGATTCGCCTGTCAGACGGAATGACTGACAACTGAAATTATGAGGCGTTCCTTGCCTGCGTTAAGGCCGATGTGGGCGCGGAATCCGACTGGATTAATATGGGCGGCGAATGTGCGGCATGCGATGTCTATGCCACTTTCCCCAAGGACAGTCAGGGGTATTGCCCGAAAAATATTTGCTTTGCAAGTTACCATATTACTTACTCGACCAGTTGCCCGGCGCATGCCCAACCAATTGGAAATCCCTGCACTTGCGATGATCCCTATGTGCCCGACCCCACTAAAACTAGCTGTGTGCTGGATCAATATTCCCTCTCGCTGCAAATTTCACCTGGACAAGTGGAGCCGTCCAAGTCGGCCAAGATCATCGCCAAAGTCATCGATACCCTGACCGGTCAACCCAAAGAAGGCGTGACGGTGGGCATCAAGGTCGATGTGGATGTCACTTCGGGCGGACATGTCCACGGCGAGAGCGAGGCGCCAAGAGGCAAGGGCACACTGATTCCGGCTACCGGAACCACATTGGCGGACGGCACGGTCAGCTTTACCTTCGGCGCACCGGAAGTTTCAGGTAAACATTCTTTCACCGCCCAATGCGACAACCCTACCTGTACCAACAACCCGATAACGGCTGAGATTAAGGTCATGGTGGATGGGTTGTCGACGATACCTGGTGACCCATCGCTTTACGTTTTGATCGGAGGAGAAGAGGGCAAAAAACATCACGACAACCATTACCTGACCGATGATGCAAAGAGTCAACTGGTCGTCCTGGCGATCAACTATCATTTTCTTTATCCGAATCAACCTGTGCTGCATTTGAACGATGCCAGTCTTGAGTGGGGCGGGTTGTTTGACTTTACCGGCAACTGGAAACCAGGCCATCATGAACATAAACGCGGCACGGTAATTGACATACGCGCTAATGAAGCTACTGGCGCAGTACCCTTCAATAATTTTGATCGCTTTGAAAAAATTGCACTTGACGCGCAAATTAATGCCGATATTCACTGCACCAGCGATAAGATAGATCATCAAGGGCGCAAGGCACCGGATTGCATAGGGCTAGATGGTTCGCAAGACTCGAATCGTCATTATCATATTCGTTTAATGGGAGTAGCAGAATGAAAACTGCAATTTTATACACTACGTTATTGACAGTTGTACTGGCCTTTCTTGTTATGCCCAGTCTGGCAGCAGCCGTTCCCGGAGAAGGCATTGTGTTTGATTCAGCCAGCGGAAATTACAACATTACTTATTGGGAAGAGGTGTCGGATGATACTGGGCATGACTTATCCGGTCTTTCCAAAGCCACATTTGAACCCGCCACCAAAATTGATCCGGTGATTAGTTCATCGATTAAGATGGACGAGAACAAGCAAATGGTCTATCGCTATAAACTTAGCAATGGCATGAAGAGCAAGCAAATGCTGGTAAGATTTGTGTTTGATCTGACTGGCAATATAAATGCAAGCCGCCCATTGCTAAAACCCATAAGCGGTACACCACCTGATAAACAAAGCATACTGGCGGATTTGATTGCTGGCGTACAGGCACTCGACACGCCATCAGGTTGGGACGGAGCCGCAGTACCAAACTTTAGTGGACTGCGGATTAGTTGGTCATATTTACGGACTAATTTTGATATAACGCAGGGTGTTAAACCAGGCGCAAGTCAAAGCGGTTTCGGTTTTTCCAGTCAGGATTTGCCGGGAATTGGGATAGCCCAATTGCAGGGAAATGTGAAAGTCTATGGACTCCAATTTTCTGGTGAGGGTGTTGACCCCGGAAGCGACATAGGCAAGCAGGCCTTGCAGCTTGTGAAAAATAATTTTGTCCCCCACTCGGCCGCCGTCCCCACCATTGCCGTCCCCACACCCTTCGACCCCGCTGTGTTGCTCGAACGCATCCAGACCCACATGCACACCTGGATCGGGATGAAGCTGCTCGATGCGACCTTCTCCTCACAGCTCGACAGCTACTTCCAATCCGCGATCAGCGCATACCGTTTAAACCAGCCTCAGGTCGGCAAGAAACAGATACAGACGATGCTCGCACTCATCAACAAAGAACACACAGACCTGGGCCGCGATGAAGAACACGAGAGCGACAAAACCCACGAGAAAAACGACGACAGAAAATCCGTTCTGATCGACCGCCTCGCCGCACGGGTGCTCGACTTCGATCTCAAATACGTGACGAAGCGCATGGGCGGGGATAAGGACGACTGATTCTAAAGTCGTCAGTTGCAAGAAAATTTAAAGTGGCAAGTTGGAAGGGCAGATGTGTTTTCATCTGCCCTCGTTGTTTTAAATTTGCGCGGGTACAAAGTTTGGTCAACACCGGCGCAAGGATGTATCACAATGCACATCTAACCTGCTTCAGCGGTTTTTTCAGTCGGTTTCGCCCAATTCCCAACCACGATGCCGGCTTCGTAAAGCAAGCACAACGGGATCGCCAGCATGAGCTGCGACACGACATCTGGCGGGGTGAAGATCGCACCGACAATGAATGCACCGACAATGACGTAACGGCGAATTTCGCGCAGCTTCTCTATCGTCACGACTCCCATCCTGACCAGCACTACCACCGCCACCGGCACCTGAAAGGTAATGCCGAAAGCCATGAACGAGCCCAACACGAAACTCAAGTATTTGTCGATGTCGGTCATCACCGCCACGCCTTGAGGAGCGGATGCGACGATGAAACGGAATACCGCAGGGAATACCAGAAAGTAGGCGAATGCCATACCGCAAAGAAACAGCAGCATGCTGGCCACGATCAGCGGCACCACCAGGCGCTTCTCGTGCGCATAGAGACCGGGGGCGACGAAACGCCATATCTGATACAGGATGTAAGGCAGCGCAATCAAGAACGCGGCCATCATCGTCACCTTGAGCGGCACCAGGAACGGCGTGGTGACGTCGGTGGCGATCATCTGCCCGCCTTGCGGCAATCTTGAAAGCAGCGGTTGCGCCAACAAGGCATACAAGTCCGCCGTCCAGTAAACCAGACCAAAAAATACCAGCACTATGGCGATGAATGAATTCAACAGCCGCTTGCGAAGCTCAATCAGGTGAGCGATGAAACTTTCGCTGGTACTCATGCGGATTTATTGTCGGGTGGTGGCGCGGATGGATCCTCGGCAGATTGCGTCGGCAGATGCGTTGCCTGGTTGGGTGTTGCCTGATCGGATGATGAAAGCTTGGCAACAGCCTCGTTGATCTGCTGCACCCGTTGATCCGCAGTTTGTGTCACTTGTTTGACCGACTGCTCCAGCGCGCCGGCTTCGGCTTGCACTTTTTGCTGCAACTGGCGGTACTCTTCTATCGCCATGTCGCGCTCGATGTCGGCTTTCACGCCATTCACATAGCGCTGCGCGCGTCCCCACAGGTGGCCCATGGTGCGCGCCACTTTCGGCAGGCGTTCCGGCCCGATGACGATGAGCGCCACGACCATCACCACCATCAATTCCGAAAAGCTGAAGTCAAACATCTTTGCTGTCCGTAAAGAATGGACTTAAACATTAGTCGTTTTTTTGTCTTTCACTTCGCCTTCGATGGTCTGCCCGCCTTCTTTGATCTGCTTGGCGGATTCGTCTTCGCTCTTCATGCCTTCCTTGAAGCCCTTTACCGCACCACCCAAATCACTGCCCATGTTGCGCAGTTTCTTGGTGCCGAATATCAATACGACTACCAACAATACGATCAGCCAATGCCAAATACTCAATCCGCCCATCTCGTTCTCCTTTAAATTAGTTGCACCGCGCTTTGGTAAATCAACTGCGCCTCACCATCGGAGGGATGTTGCCACCGCCGATGACGTGGATGTGCAAATGAAAAATTTCCTGGCCGCCGCCTTTGCCTGTGTTGATCACGGTGCGGAAGCCATTATCCAATCCCTGCTCTTTCGCCAGCCTGGGCGCCAGCAACAACATCTTGCCGAGCAACTCCGCATGCACATCTCCGGCATCGGCCAGCGTAGCCAGATGCAGTTTCGGCACCAACATGAAATGCACCGGCGCGACCGGGTTGATGTCGTGGAACGCCAGCACCTCGTCATCCTCGTACACCTTGCGGCAAGGAATTTCACCGCGAGCGATTTTGCAAAATAAACAGTCGCTCATGCTCAGTCCTTCTTCCTGCTTTCTTTCTCGGCGATTCCAGACAAACCCTCGCGTCTTGCCAATTCGTTGAGCACATCATCCGCGCATAAACCATGATGCGCCAGCAACACCATGCAATGAAACCACAAATCGGCGGTTTCATATACCAGATGAGTTTTATCTCCCGCCTTGCTCGCGAGTATGACCTCGGTCGCCTCCTCGCCGATTTTTTTCAGGATGGCGTCTTCGCCCTTGCTGAATAGCTTGGCGACATAGGAACTTTCCGGCAACGCCTGTTTGCGCGCCTTAAGCGTTTCGGTCAATCTTTGCAAGATGTCCTGATTCATATTATCTGGGTTCATATTATCCGGCTTCATTTCTTGTATATCTCTTCAGGAGATTTCAACACCGCATCCACCTCCACCCACTTGCCCAGTTCCAGACGGTTGTAGAAGCAGCTCTCGCGTCCGGTATGACAGGCGATGCCGCCTTGTTGTTCAACCTGCAACAGGATCACATCGCCATCGCAGTCAAGACGAATCTCTTTTACCTTTTGAATATGCCCGGACTCTTCGCCCTTGTGCCATAGTTTCTTGCGCGAACGGGACCAATATACCGCTTCGCCTTTTTGTTGTGTGAGTTTCAGCGCATCGCGATCCATCCACCCCACCATCAGCACACGCCCGGAGATGGCATCTTGCGCAACGGCCGCTACCAACCCGTCATCTGACCAGTTGACTTTGTTCAACCAAGTCTCGCTCATAAACGCACCTCCGACAGAGCGAATGGGTCGCTGCTCAGCAGCGGGGAACCCATCGGCCTACCCCTTGCGGGTACGTTACTGATGAAACTACTAGCCATTCGACTAGGTGAGCAAACGACGCTCGCCAAGTCGCTGGTTATGGCGCAGCCAGCCGTTTGCGGGATAACCAGCCACTTGCCAGCTTGCTGGCCTAGTGGAATGGCTAGTAGTTCCATCAGGAGGTGCGATGCGGTTATTCCCGCACCCGTCGCTTTCGCGCACCGTGTCATAACCGCACCTCAATGCCCTGCTTCGCCATAAACTGTTTGGCCTGCTGCACGGTGTATTCGCCAAAGTGGAAAATGCTCGCCGCCAGCACCGCATCCGCCCCGCCCTTTTTTACCCCGTCGACCAGATGTTGCAAATTACCCACGCCGCCGCTGGCAATCACCGGGATATCCAGCGCATCGGTAATGGATCGGGTCAATGCCAGATCAAATCCGATCTTTTGCCCGTCTCTGTCCATGCTGGTCAGCAGGATTTCTCCCGCGCCCATGTCTTGCATTTTTCTTGCCCAAGCCACCGCATCCAGACCCGTGGCATTGCGTCCGCCATGGGTGAATACTTCCCAATGCCCCGGCTGTGTTTGCTTGGCATCGATCGCCACCACGATGCATTGCGAACCATAACGTCCAGACGCATCGGCGACCAGTTGCGGGTTGAGTACCGCAGCAGTATTGATACTGACTTTATCCGCACCCGCATTCAACAGATTGCGCACATCCTGCACCTCGCGCACCCCACCGCCGACAGTCAAGGGAATAAATACCTGCGAAGCAACCTGCTCGATGATGCGAAAAATGATTCCCCTGTCATCCGAGCTGGCAGTGATGTCGAGAAAGGTCAGTTCATCCGCGCCCTGTTCGTCGTAACGGCGTGCAATTTCCACCGGGTCACCGGCATCGCGCAATTCGACGAAGCTCACGCCCTTGACGACTCTGCCAGCCGTTACATCCAGGCAAGGAATGATGCGCTTGGCGAGCATGGTTAGAGTACTGCCCCATTCTGTATGCTGGCTGCCGGGGTCAGCTCATCCGCCAGCGCTTGCGCCGCCTTGAAATCCAGCGTGCCTTCATAGATCGCGCGGCCGGTGATCGCTCCGGTGATGCCTTCTGCCTGCACGGCACACAGCACGCGCACATCGTCCAGATTGGTGATGCCGCCGCTGGCGATCACCGGCACGTGCAACGGCCTTGCCAGCTCGACGGTAGCCGGGATGTTCACGCCGGACAACATGCCGTCGCGCCCGATGTCGGTATAAATAACGGCTTCCACGCCGTATCCCTCAAATCGCTGCGCCAGATCGGCGACATCGTGTCCGGTCAACTTGGACCATCCATCCACCGCCACTTTGCCGCCCTTGGCATCCAGCCCCACCATGATGTGTCCGGGGAAAGCGTCGCAGGCCTCATGCAGGAAACCCGGCACTTTTACTGCGGCGGTGCCGATGATGATGTAGGTCACGCCGATGTCGAGATAGCGCTCGATGGTTTCCAGATCGCGGATTCCGCCGCCCAGTTGCACCGGCACATCCAGACCCACTGCGGCTATGATGCTGCGCACGGCGGCTTCGTTTTTCGGCTTGCCGGCAAAAGCCCCGTTCAGATCCACCAGATGCAAGCGTCGCGCGCCTTGCGCCAGCCAATGCTGCGCCATCGCGGCGGGGTTTTCGGAAAACACTGTGGCATCTTCCATCACGCCTTGTTTAAGGCGCACACAATGACCATCTTTCAAATCAATCGCAGGAATAATCAGCATGGCAGTACGTTAAAAATTAAGGGTTCCATTGCATAAAGTTTTGCAGCAGTTTCAGCCCTGCTGTGTGGCTTTTTTCCGGGTGAAATTGCACGGCAAACAAATTGCCCTTTGCCACCGCACACACGAAAGATTGCGGGTATTTACAGGTCGCCTGCACCAACGATGCATCCTGCGGCTGCACATAGTAGCTATGCACAAAATAAAAACGCGTATCCTGATCTATGCCAACCCACAACGGATGCTGCACATGATGCACCTGATTCCAACCCATGTGCGGCACCTTGAGTTTATTGCCTTGAGCATCGCGCATGTTACTGGCAAAACGCACCACCTTGCCCTGCAAAATCCCCAGCCCGGCAGTATCCCCCTCGGCACTGCGCTCGAACAACATTTGCAAGCCGATGCAGATGCCGAGAAAAGGTCTGCTGCGTGCGGCCAGCAACACTGCATCGCGCAATCCGCGCGCATCCAGCTCGCGCATGCAGTCAGGCATCGCGCCCTGCCCGGGGAACACCACGCGCTTGGCATTTACAATCACGTCGGCATCATCTGTGACAACGATTTCGGCAGCAGGCGCAACTTTGCGCAAGGCTTGTTCGACCGACCGCAAGTTGCCCATACCGTAATCGACTACCGCAACATCTGTCATTGTAATTCTACAGGGTGCCTTTAGTGGAAGGCATCACGCCGACCATACGCGGATCAAGCTCCAGCGCCATGCGTAATGCGCGGCCAAATGCCTTGAAAATGGTCTCGGCCTGATGGTGTGCATTGTCGCCAGCCAGATTGTCGATATGCAGCGTCACCAAGGCGTGATTGACGAAGCCCTGAAAAAATTCCTTGATCAGATCCACATCAAAGTCACCAACGCTGCCACGCACGAATTCGCAATTGAACACCAGACCGGGGCGACCGGAAATGTCCAGCACCACGCGGGATATTGCCTCATCCAGAGGCACATAGGCGTGACCGTAGCGGCGCAAACCTTTCTTGTCGCCAACCGCCTGATTGAACGCCTGACCCAGCGTGATGCCGATGTCTTCCACGGTGTGATGTGCGTCTATGTGCAGATCGCCTTTGGCCAGAATATTCAGGTCCAGCAAGCCATGCCGGGCGATCTGGTCGAGCATGTGATCGAGAAACGGCAGACCAGTATCAAATTTGGATTTGCCGCTGCCGTCCAGATTCAACTCGATGTTGATCTGGGTTTCCAGGGTGTTGCGTGAAACTTTCGCGCTACGCATGATTAGCCTTATGCGGATTGATTAATGGTTTCTTGTAATGCAGCAATAAATTTTTCGTTCTCCGCGTGCGTGCCGACCGTCACACGCAAGCAATCTTTCAACATCGGATGCCCGCCGTCCAGGTTCTTGATCAGCACACCGCGCTGCTTCAAGCCATTGAATATCGCCGTCGCATTAGCCACGCGGAACAGCAGGAAATTCGCCTCGCTGGGATAAACCTTTACTGTTGCGATTTCGCTTAGTTGTTGATACAACTTTGCACGGCCCAGCTTGATTTGCTCCGCTTGCTGCAGCAATACCTCATGATGTACCAATAACTTTTCGGCTACCAATTGTGGCAATACGCCGACATTATACGGCAAGCGCAGCTTTTCCAACTGCCCCAACCACGCCACGCTGCCCGACAGAAAACCGAGGCGCAACCCGGCCATGCCGAGCTTGGAAAAAGTACGCATCACCAACAGATTAGGATAACGCGCCAAATGCGGAATAAAACTATCGCTGGCAAAGGCATAATAAGCCTCATCCACCACCACCAAACCCGGCGCTGCCTCAATGATCTGCACCACGGCGTCCGCCGAAAATAAATTGCCGGTGGGATTATTCGGGTAAGCCAAAAAAATCAGCGCAGGCCGTTCACGCTTGATAGCCGCGAGTGCCGCCGGCATATCCAGGGAATAATCAAGTGCTAATGGCACGCCCACATAACGCATGCCGGTAAATGTCGCGATCATCTTGTACATCACGAACGAAGGCTCCACGCTGAGCATTACCGCGCCGGGCTTGTTGACGGCCATCGCCAGCAACTGGATCAACTCGTCCGAACCATTGCCGAGCAATACCTCCATCCCCTGTGGCAAACCAGTCACTGCACGGATCTTCTCCTTGAGCGATGCAGCACCGGGATCGGGATAACGGTTGATGGCAGCAGCAGCGACCGCCTCGGCGATCTCGCCGCGCAGTTCGGGCGGCACAAGATAAGGATTTTCCATCGCATCCAGCTTGATGTAGCCGGAACTGTCCGGCACATGGTAAGCGTGCAGATCAAGAACTTCCTGGCGCAGCAGCGCATTTGGTAATGAGGATGCCGAAATGGCAGACATAATACGAGAGGACATTAAGCAAACATAACGATAGTAACAACGGCTCGGAGCTTATCACATATGACTATCTCTACAAATTCAGATTTCGCCTTTCCTTCATTCCCTTGCTGTCTCGCAACTCGAAACACACATTCCCGGCCTTGTTGCTGACCAACGACAGTCGATAGCCAAGCTGCACGGCCCAGCGCGCAGCTTGGTACAAGCCGATCCCCAGCCCATTTTCAGATACGACAACGCCGCGCAATATGTTTGCGGCAATATTTTCCGGTAAGGGATCGCCGTTGTCGCAAACGGCCAAACACACCGGCTCAGATCGAATTTCGACGGAGATGGTGATGCCCGGGTCGGATTGGCGTTTTCTCAAGGCGTTATCGATCAGGTTGTCGAATATACAATCGAACAGCGCAGCGGGAATGCTTTTGTCCGGCAGGCTATCCGGCACACGCCATTCGACAACCTGATGTTGATTGCGCTGCCGCAGAGTATCCCACCATGCGTTCAGAGCAAGCTGCAGGGTTTCGTTTTCAATCAACGGTTGCTGGAGCTTGGCCAGCGTCATCTCGATGCGCTGGGTAAGCAGCGGAAGTTGTTGCTGGAGTAATTGCTGTGCCCGCTCTTCGCGGCTTTGCGCTATGGAGGTAAGCGAAAGCAGCGATTGCAACATGTTTTTCATATCGTGGGTGAGGCGCGATCCGGTCTCATATACGGCCTGCAAACGCGTGATGTCGCGCAGGCTTTGCTCGCGCTGTTTAGCCTGATAAAAATAACCGATCAATTGAACAAGCAGGTGAACATGCAGCATCAGCGTTGGGTTGAGCGGCTGTTTGGCATACAGCGTCAGGCGCAATCCACTGTCGGACACTACTGTCGCGTGCTTGCTGAATTGTCCAAGCAGTCCGGTATCGTCGGGCGATTGCCAGGACAAGCCTGACAGCCACGGCAAATCTGCCAGCAAGGTAACAGCGCTGCGCAGATAGGCCGCCGCATTGGGTTCACGCTGAACTGCCTTGGTCAACTGAGCGAGCCAGTTTTCAAACGGTGTGCCCACATTCAACAGGTAGTGCGAAAACATCACCTGCAGACCGCTGAAACCGAAGCGCGGATTCCACAGCACTCCGAATGCCAACAAGATCAATCCGATCAGGAACAGGGTGCGCAACAGGGCATCGAGATACTCCAGCCGTTGCAAGGTCATGAAGGCGAGGCTGCCAAGCACCACCAAGGCCAGCAACATGAACAGCATCAAGCTGTACATGAAGTCCACCGTCTGCCCGCCCTCGGCCAGCTGTTTTTTAACCGGAAGAAATATCATGGCCGGCAACAACAACGGCAGCACATACCACATCAGGATGCGCCCGACCTCAATGGTGGACTGGGCCGCAAATAAATTCGGCACCACCCAGAGCAGCAACACCGCAAGCAGGTAGGCCACTACCGACAGGTACAACAAGCGCGTCCAGCGATCGCGGAAAACGAATACGCGTGCACCCACCAGACCAAACAGCCCAGTCAACCAAAGAGCGACAGTCCACCAGTTCAACCAGAACATCGCAACCATCGCCGCCAGCATGATGAATGCAAATGCGCCGCGCCCCACTTCGCGCTCACCGCGCCACAATGGTTGCCAGAGCAGGAACAGCCCAAGGTGCGCCAGCAACAATGGATGAACCCACGAACTTTCCACACCGAGCAGCAGCGCGCCGTGCAATAGCCCGAGCATCGCCAGCAACTGCCAGCGTCCGCTATGCCAATGATTTCCGATGTTGAGCGTCAGCATTTCGTCATTACTCTGTCAGTATTTCGTCAGGATCACTGCTGGCCAGTTAAACATCGTCTATTTCAATCTCCTGAAACATTCGTTGTAGCGGATTTTTATTTTGTTTAAATGTTTGATTCATCTGGACTCCTGCCCGCACGGAATGACAAAATCAAAAAATCATCGCGACCTTGGCATAGTGCTTGCTGCAATTAATTAAAACGCAGCTCACCAAATTCAGGAGATTATCACAATGAAACGCATCCAATCCGGTTTTACCTTGATCGAAATCGCCATTGTACTGGTGATCATCGGCCTGTTGCTCGGCGGTGTGCTGAAAGGACAAGAACTCATCAACAGCGCAAAGGTCAAGAACCTCGCGGGCGATTTCAAAAGCACCGGGCTGTTTATCTACAACTATCAGGATAAATTCCACGCAATGCCAGGCGATGATGCACAGGCTTCGCAGCATGTATCGGGGGCAACCATCGCTACGACAGGCGGAACCACCGGTAATGGCAGTATCGAGGGCACGTGGAATCTCTATACCGCCGCTGCCGCAACTACAGAGTCGTTTCTCTTTTGGCAGCATGTGCGGTTGTCGGGCATCGCCAATGGCGTCACAGACACAACCGATCTTTTGGGATACCCACCAAGAAATACGCTGGGTGGAGTTTTGGGTGTTACCAATTCGACGCAAATGGTCATCACCGGTGCCGGGGGCGTGCAACTAAGAGGCACCAACATTATTTGCTCTGACGCCATTCCCGGCAGTTTTGCCAAGCAGCTTGATATCATGCTGGACGACGGCAAAACGGATACGGGCACGATGATGACTATTGCAGCGGGAACCTCTGCTTCTACTGCCGCAGTAACCACTGCAAACGTGCTTGATACCACACTTTATGCCGTCTGCATGGGAGTTTGATACCAATCACCCGGCGTGACACAGCCCGCTTCGGCGGGCTTTTCTATTGGCCTTTATGCAGTTGCAACTCCGCCTGCTGCAACGCTTCCGGCAACCCAAGCAGCACCAGGATGTCCCCTGTCTGAAGCAACATTTCTTCGCTCGGTTGCGCGCCGTGCACATTGTTGCGCCGACGCACGGCATTCACTTCGACATTCAACTCCATCAGGCCGACCTCACCCAGCTTTCTGCCCACGGCTGCGGAATCTTCTTTGAGCCGCACGCTGAGAAAACGCGGCTGCAAGTTTTCGCTGGGCTCGTCCACCGTATATTGAGCGGTACGAAAATAACCGCTGAATGCCGCATAACGCCCTGCGCGGTTTTCCTGGACGCGGCGGATCACCCGGTTCAGCGGCACGCCGGACATCAGCAGCGCCTGTGAGGCCAGCATCACGCTGCCTTCCGTCACTTCAGCCACCACCTCGGCCGCACCGGCTTTCTTGAGTTCTTCTATGTGGGCATCGTCAGTCGTGCGCACCACTACCGGCAGGTCGGGACGCATTTGATTCACATGGTGCAGGATCTTGAGTGCTGAATGTTTGTCGTTGTAGGTGATCACCAAAGTTTTAGCACGCATCAGCCCGGCGGCCAGCAAAACCTCACGCTTGGCTGCATCGCCATATACCACGCTCTCACCCTCTGCGGAAGCCTCATGAACCCGGCGCGGATCAAGGTCCAGTGCGATGAAACGGAAATTCTCCCGTTTCAAAAAGCGCGACAATGCCTGTCCGCTGCGCCCATAACCGCAAATGATGATGTGCGCGTCGCTGGACATGCTCTTCACCGCGATCTGGTGTATCAACATTGCACTATCCATCCATGCGGATGGCGTCAGATTCCGGACGATGAATTCGGCGTGCTGGATCAGGAACGGCGCGGTCAGCATCGAGATCAGCATCGCTGCCAGCACGTTCTGCATCACGTCTTGCGGCAACAAATTCACCCCGCCAGCCAAAGTCAGCAGCACGAAACCGAATTCGCCTGCTTGCGCCAACCCCAGTCCGCTACGGATCGCCGCACCCCAATCCCCGACAAACCAGCGCGCCAGCAGCGCCACCACCGCCGCCTTGAACGGCAGCAGGATCAGCAGGATCAGCAGCACCCAACCGAATCCGGAGATCACGCTATGCAGGTCGAGCAACATGCCAATAGTGACAAAGAACAAACCAAGCAGCACGTCGCGGAATGGTTTGATGTCTTCTTCCACCTGAATACGATATTCGGTCTCGGAGATCAGCATGCCGGCGACGAATGCGCCCAGCGCCATGGAAAGCCCGGCCAGTTCAGTGATATAAGCCAAACCCAACGTGAACAGCAACACGTTGAGCATGAACAGTTCTGAAGATTTTTGCATCGCCACCAGATGAAACCATGGACGCAATAACCGTTGCCCGAAGATCAGCATGGCCGCCAATACCACAGCAGCCTTGAGCAGGGCGAGCCCGAGCGTGACATAGAGATTCTGCCCGCTGCTGGCCAGAGCCGGGATGATGATGATCAGCGGCACCACGGCCAGATCCTGGAACAGCAACACGCCCATGATCTTCTGGCCGTGTGGCGTACTCAGTTCAGCGCGCTCGACCAGCATCTTGCTGACGATCGCGGTCGAGGACATCGCGAGCACACCGCCCAAAGCCAGCCCGGCGCGCCAATCCAACCCGAAGAAAAGCGAGGTGAGCATGACCAGCAAAATGGTCGCCACCACCTGCGCAGTACCCAAGCCGAATACCAGCCGCTGCATGCTGCGCAGCCGCCCGAGACTGAATTCCAACCCGATGCTGAACATCAGGAACACCACGCCGAATTCGGCCAGATCGCGGGTCTCCGGCGCATCGGGTATCCAACCCAGCGCATGAGGACCGATCAGGATGCCGACGAGGAGGTACCCCAGCATCGCCGGCAGGCGCAGAATGCGGCAAAGCACCACCACGCCCACGGCGACGGCGAGCAGGATCAGCAGGAGTTGTAATGAATTAGTCATGTACATGTTCAAGGATTATGATTCCTATGCACGGATAATGCCCTAATTGGCGAACGCTTTCAAAATTTCCAGAAAATATTTCGCCACACCCCGATATTTTTCTGCCGGTCAAAATTTCGCTGCGGGTTGAACGCACTGCTATAATCCCGGCCCATGACCAAACCCATCTCCGCCGCACCCCGCGCGCTCGACCTTGCCCGAGAAGTGCTGAACATCGAAGCCGCCGCCGTACAGGCTCTCAGCGCCCGGCTCGATGAAAATTTCCTGCACGCGCTGAATATCATTCTGCGTTGCGATGGCCGCGTCATCGTCAGCGGCATGGGCAAGTCCGGGCACATCGCGCGCAAGATCGCCGCGACCATGTCCAGCACCGGCACCCCCGCCTATTTCGTTCATCCGGGCGAAGCCAGCCATGGTGATCTCGGCATGATTACACCGGACGACGTCATCATCGCGCTGTCCTATTCCGGCGAAAGCCAGGAACTGTTGTCCATCGTGCCGGGCATTAAACGCCAAGGCGCCAAGCTCATCAGCATGACTGGCAATCCTGTCTCCAGCCTGGCAAAACTGGCCGATGTGCATCTGAATGCAGCCGTGGATAAAGAAGCTTGTCCGATGGGCCTGGCACCCACTACCAGCACCACTGCTGCGTTAGCGTTGGGCGACGCACTGGCGATGGCATTGCTGGATGCCAAAGGTTTTGGCGCGGAAGATTTTGCCCGCTCTCATCCGGGCGGCAATCTGGGGCGGCGTTTACTCACCCACGTGAGCGACATCATGCGTATTGGCGAGCGGCTGCCGATGGTAAGTGTAAACGCAATGCTGGGTGACGCGATCCTGGAGATATCGAAAAAAGGCGTGGGCATGACCGCCATCGTGGATGCCGGACAGCATGTGCTGGGCATCTACACCGATGGAGATCTTCGCCGCACGCTGGCGAAGAAACTGGATTTCAACGCCACCCCGGTGCGCGACGTGATGTCTGCCAATCCGCGCTGCATCGGCCCGGACAATCTCGCCGCCGAGGCCGTGCAGGTGATGGAACAATACAATATCAGCCAGATACTGGTTGTGGATGAGCAAATTAAACTGGTCGGCGCACTGAACATGCATGACCTGTTGCATGCAAAGGTGATTTGATCTTGTAGGGTGGGCACAGCTTTATCGTGCCCACGCGGACGGTACACCGTGGGCAGAAAAACCTGCCCACCCTACGTTTTATTTGGGAGAAACACATGCTGACAAGCCGCGCAAAGTTGATACGCCTGGTCGCGTTCGATGTGGATGGCGTGATGACGGACGGCGGATTGTATTACTCCGATTCCGGCGAGGAGTTCAAGCGCTTTAATTCACTGGATGGGCACGGCTTGAAGATGCTCAAGAACAGCGGGGTGGAGATCGCCATCATCACCGGACGCACTTCACGCTGTGTCGAGGCGCGCGCGAAGAATCTCGGCATCACGCATGTCTTTCAGGGCGTGGAACACAAACTGGAAGCAATGGTCGATCTGCTCAACAAGCTCAAACTGTCACGCGATGCGGCCGCCTATATGGGCGACGATGTAGTTGATCTCACGGTGATGCGCCATGTCGGTTTGGCGATCAGCGTACCCGAGTCTCCACTGCTGGTGCGCGAACATTCCCACTATGTCACGCAACGTAGCGGTGGACATGGTGCGGTACGCGAAGCCTGCGAGTTGATCATGTCGGCGCAAGGCACGCTGGATGCGCAAATCGCACCCTATTTGCAATGAATATTGTTTCCCGCGTTCGTTACTGGTTGCCGCTGCTACCCTTATTTGGTTTGCTGGGGGCCGCCTATTGGCTGAACCAGCAAGTCCAGCCGGAACCGGCCAAGCCGGACAGCAACAAACGCCACGACCCCGATGCTATCGTGGAAAATTTTTCTGCGACAAAGTTGAATGAGCAGGGTATGCCGAACTTCATCATGGCTGCAAAAAAAATGCTGCATTACCCGGATGACGACAGCACTTTACTGGAAGCTCCGCGTATCACCATGATATCGGCCGGACAACCGTCAATACAAGCGATCGCCAGGCGCGGCGCCATCTCCGGCAAGGGTGATGAGATATTCCTGCACGACGATATCGAAATTCTGCGCGAGGCAAGCGCCCGGCAATCAGGACTGACATTGCAAACGGAGTATCTGCATATCATCCCGGATCGCGATATAGTGAACACCGACCGCACTGTCATCGTCATCGATGCGCACAACATCATTCGTGCGACAGGCATGGAATGGGACAACAAGTCACGCATCCTGAAACTGCTTTCCCAAGTTAGAAGCGAACATGTACCGAATAAGCAATAAACTTTTGTTGGCAGCTTTCCTGCTTCCCGCATTTCTGCTGTTATGGACGCCAGCCTGCTTTGCCGAACACGCCGATCGCCACGAGTCGATGCACCTGGAGGCCGATCAAGTGATTATGGACGATGCCCAGCAGATCAGCACCTTCATCGGCAATGTGCGTTTATCCCAGGGCACGCTGCTCATACGAAGTGACAAGGTCGTCGTGACACAGGACAAGGACGGATTCAACCACGCTGCGGCATATGGAAAGAACGCCGAGTTCCGGCAAAAACGCGAGGGTTTGGAGGAGTACGTGGAAGGCTATGGCGAACGGATCGAATATGACACGCGCACAGATACGCTTAACTTCTTCGAAAATGCTCGCCTCAAACGCGGACAGGATGAGGTAAGCGGCGAACATATTACTTACAGCGCCAAGTCCGAAATCTTTCAGGTGGACAGCGGCCCCCGCTCGGCGAATGCCCCGCCACAGAGGGTGCGTGCAGTGCTACAACCCAAGCCCAAAGAAGCTGATACATCACCGCCCGCACCGGATCATCCGCCCATCACTCCCGGCACAATCTCTCCTCTACTGAATGAACATGAGTGAACTTCGCGCTATCGGCCTGAAAAAAAAATACGGCTCGCGCACCGTGGTGCACGATGCTTCACTGTCGCTAAAGAGTGGTGAAGTAGTCGGTCTACTCGGCCCTAACGGTGCGGGAAAAACCACTACGTTCTACATGATCGTGGGACTGATTTCCGCCGACGGCGGAGAAATCTTTATTGATGACCAAAACATCACTCATTTGCCGATACACAGCCGCGCGCGACTGGGACTCGGTTATCTGCCACAGGAGGCTTCGATCTTTCGTCGCATGACAGTGACACAAAACATTCAAGCGGTGCTGGAATTGCAAAGCCTTCCTGACGGTGGCACGCAAACTCGCCAGGAAGACATGCTGAATCGCCTGGAAAAGTTACTGGAAGACCTGCACATTGTGCATATCCGTGACAACCCCGCCATCAGCTTGTCCGGCGGGGAGCGGCGGCGCGTGGAAATCGCACGCGCATTGGCGACCAATCCGCGCTTCATCCTGCTAGACGAACCCTTCGCCGGCGTGGATCCGATCGCCGTGCTGGACATCCAGAAGATCATCCGCTTCCTCAAGGAGCGCAACATCGGCGTATTGATCACCGACCATAACGTGCGCGAAACTTTGGGCATCTGCGACCGCGCCTACATCATCAACGCCGGCTCGGTAATGGCTGAAGGCAAACCGGATGAAATCATCTATAATGAAGGCGTAAGGAAAGTGTATCTGGGCGAAAACTTCAAGCTGTGACGCGAATATCACCCCTATACAACACCAGGCAATGAAACCCACTCTTCAACTTCGATTCTCCCAATCACTGACGCTTACCCCGCAGTTGCAACAGGCTATCCGCTTGCTGCAACTCTCCACGCAGGATATGCATCAGGAAGTCGCACGCATGCTGGAAGAAAATCCCATGCTGGAAGTAGCCGAGGAATTTCCGGCCAGCACTTTTTCGCTGGACACTCCGTCTATAACATCACCCGGTACGGTGAGCACCGCCAATGACGAATCCGGGCCGTCGTCTAACGATGACCGCAACGAGGTAGATTTTAACAACGAGCCCGCCGACTGGAATACCGGTGGTAACTCAACGCGCAGCACGGATGACGAAGACGAAACCCGCCCCGAGCAAGCCGAGGAGCAAGCCAGCCTGCGTGCGCACCTGCATAGCCAATTGACCATCAGCTCAGTCGACGGGAAAGATCGCCAGGTAGTCGGGATGCTGATCGATGCGCTGGATGAAAATGGTTATCTGGCGCAGGATTTGGATGAACTGGTAGCGCTATTGCCAGCCGAACTTGAAATCACGCTGGATGATCTCGAGACCGCTTTGGTGCAACTGCAACACCTAGACCAGCCCGGTCTGGCAGCGCGCAATCTGTGCGAGTGCCTGGCCTTGCAGCTCAAAGCATTGCCGGAGGACACCCCGCAGCGCGATCTGGCGATCCGCCTGGTGAGCCAGCACATCGATCTGGTGGCCGCACATGATTTCAGCAAGATCAAAAAATTGCTGCGTTGCTCGGACGATGAATTGCGCGCTGCGCAACACTTGATCATGGGCTTGAATCCCAAACCCGGTGCCGAGTTTGGCCAAAGTGTCGCCGATTACGTGGTGCCCGATGTGGTCGTGGAAAAGCACAGGAACAAATGGCGCGTACGCCTCAATGTGGAAGCAATGCCCAAGCTTCGGGTAAACCAGATTTACGCCAACATCCTGCAGCAACGCTCCGACAAAAACTCCTCGCAACTCTCCACGCAATTGCAGGAGGCGAAGTGGCTGATCAAAAACCTGCAACAACGTTTCGATACCATCTTGCGCGTCGCTGAAGCCATCGTGGAGCGGCAGGGCAACTTTTTCGAGCATGGCGAGATCGCGATGCGCCCGCTGGTGTTGCGCGAGATCGCCGATGAGCTGGAAATGCACGAATCCACCGTATCGCGCAGCACCACCCAGAAATTCATGCTGACCCCGCGCGGCATCTATGAATTCAAACATTTCTTTGGCAGCGGCCTGGCCACGGAAAGCGGCGGCACCTGTTCTTCCACCGCGATACGCGAGTTGATCAAGCAACTGGTCAGCGCGGAAGACACGCACAAACCGCTTACCGACAGCCGCATGGCAGAAATCTTGGCACAGCAGGGCATAGTCGTCGCCCGGCGTACCATAGCAAAGTACCGGGACGCATTACGCATTCTCCCGGTGAATCTCCGTAAATCACTCTAAAAAAGGAGCACATCATGAATCTCCATCTAACCGGACGCCACCTGGAAATCACACCCGCCATTCGCGACTATGCGACCGGTAAATTCGGCAAGATCAAACGTCATTTCGACAATGTGATCGACGTGAACATCATCCTTTCCATTGAAAAATTGAAACAGAAAGCCGAAGCCACCGTGCACATCAGCGGCAAGGATGTGTTCGTGGAATGCGATGACGAAAACCTGTACGCCGCGATTGATGCCCTGGTGGACAAGCTGGATCGCCAAGTGGTTAAACACAAGGAGAAACTGTCGGCACGCCGCCATGATGATACCGGCAAGTTTGCGGCGGCAGAGTAATCAACCACGGGCGCCGGGGAATCAAATAAAATCCCGCCGCCCATTTTTATTTCCTCCCCATAAATGAATCTGATCAGCAAAATCCTGCCGCCCGACAACATTCTGTTGGATACTGAATCCGCCAGCAAGAAACGCGTGTTCGAGCGTGTCGGCTTGTTGTTTGAAAACAACCAGCAGATCGCGCGCAGCCAGGTGTTCGACAGCCTGTTTGCCCGCGAGAAACTCGGTTCAACCGGTTTGGGACAAGGCGTGGCGATCCCCCATGGACGTGTCGCAAAATTGCGCGATGCGATTGCCGTGTTTGTAAAGACATCCCATCCGATTCCATTCGACGCGCCTGACGGCCAACCTGTGAGCCTGATTTTCGTGTTGCTCGTACCGGAGCGCGCCAACGAATTGCATCTGCAAATTCTCGGAGAGTTGGCGCAAATGTTCAGCGACACATCATTCCGCAATCGCCTGCTCGCCTGCAATGAAAGCTCCGGTCTTTATCAATTGCTGCATGACTGGAACAGCACAACATGAGAACCGCTTTAAATCGTAGCGAGCGGTGCGAGAGCAAGGCGCCCGGAGCACAGCGTACGAGACATACCGAATGGGTAGGCGAGGAGCGAGCACTGCGCAACGCCGCGAGCGGAAGGGTGGCGGCAACATTGCCGCCGGGCACTCACCGGCCTACTCCTTGCGGGTGTATCGAATCGCGCAGTAGATTTAAAGAGGTTTTCTAATGAGTCAGGTTAATGTACGGCAACTATTTGAGGATAAGCAGGAACGGCTGCAACTCAGCCGCGTTGCCGGAGCGGATGGCACCGATCGCATCATCAACAACGATGATGTCGACGCCACCAACAAAGGACTCATCGGCCATCTCAACCTGATCCACCCGAACTGGGTGCAGGTACTGAGTGAGACCGAGCTGGATTATCTGCGCAATCTCAGCACGGAACAGCGCAACGATGCGTTTCACCAGATCGAGCAAAGCGGTACGACCTGTTTGATCGTGGCCGGCACATCCGACATACCAGCTGAACTCATCGATTTTGCCAACCGGTCGCACATTCCACTGTTCGCCTCGCCCAAACCCAGCGTGCATCTGATGTGGCTGGTCCGCCACTATCTCGCCAAGGAACTGGCGGCATCCACTACACGCCACGGCGTGTTTCTCGACGTGCTTGGCGTCGGCGTGATGATCACCGGCGAGAGCGCAGTCGGCAAAAGTGAACTCGGGCTGGAGCTTATCTCGCGCGGCAACGGATTGGTCGCCGATGACATCGTCGAATTGCATCGCGTCGCACCGGATACACTGGATGGCCGCTGCCCTGAGTTGTTGCGCGATTTTCTCGAGGTGCGCGGCCTGGGCGTGCTGAATATCCGCACGATGTTCGGCGAAACCGCCGTGCGTCGAAAAAAAAGCTTGAAGCTCATCGTACACTTGCATCGCCCGCCCGGTGGCGACTTGTCGCAAATCGAACGCCTGCCGCTTAATGCCACGCATCAGGATATCCTCGGCGTGAACATCAGCACAGTCAATATCCCGGTGGTCGCCGGACGCAACCTGGCAGTGCTGGTAGAAGCAGCAGCGCGCAACTTTGTGCTGCAACAGCGCGGCATCGACAGCATGCAGGAGTTCATCTCGCGACACGACCAACTGCTGCTGGAAGATTAAACAGGAGCCGAAGGTGCAACTATTCCTGATCAGTGGTTTATCCGGCTCCGGCAAAAGCGTCGCACTCAAAGTGCTGGAAGACAGCGGTTATTACTGTGTGGACAATCTGCCCGCCGACTTGCTTGCGACACTGGTTGAACATTTGCAGCATGCTGGTTACAACAGCATTGCCGTCAGCGTAGATGTGCGCAGTGCCAACAGCGTACAGCGCCTGCCTTCGCTTTTGCAGAAAATCAAACAGCAAAACGTGGACGTCCATGTTTTATTTCTGGATGCGCAGACCGACACGCTGGTCAAACGCTTTTCCGAAACTCGCCGTCTGCACCCGCTCAGTGACGGGGTTCGCACCTTGCCGGAATGCGTCAAACACGAACGCGAACTGCTCGCCGAGATCAGCGACATCGGACACCATATCGACACCACCGAGCTTAATGCCAATTCCCTGCGCGCCTGGATAAAACAATTCATCAAACTGGATCGCGCGCGGCTGACACTGTTGTTCGAATCATTCGGTTACAAACACGGTATTCCGATGGATGCGGATTTTGTGTTCGATGTGCGCTGCCTGCCCAATCCGTACTACAACCCAGTGCTGCAACCACTTACCGGCCGCGATGCGGCGGTGATCGAATTTCTGGACAGCACTCCCAGTACACAGGATATGTTTGGCGATATCCGTGATTTCATAGAACGCTGGCTGCCCAGTTTCATCGCGGACAATCGCAGTTATCTGACCGTTGCCATCGGTTGCACCGGCGGACAGCACCGCTCGGTATATCTGGCAGAAAAGCTCGCGCGATATTTCGAACATCAGCAACAAATGCTGGTGCGCCATCGCGCACTAACGCAATAAGCCATGTTCAGTGCAGCATTGCAGCACATCAAACCCGGTGACTGGCTAACGCTGCTGCTGGGCAGCATTTTCGTGGCACTGCTGACACTCAAACTATGGAACGGCGACCTTGCCGACAAAGCCGTCATACGCGGCGGCGGCAAGATATTCCGTGAAGTGCCGCTGTCGCCCGACCAGCAGATCGAAGTGCCCGGCCCGCTTGGCGTCAGCATCATCTCCATTCATGATCGCAAAGCGCGCATCGCCTCCGACCCCAGCCCCAGACAATACTGCGTGCGCCAGGGCTGGCTGCAACAGGCTGGCGAAATCGCGTTATGCTTACCTAATCAAGTAAGCGTTGAGTTAATAGGCAGCAAAAGAAAATATGACAGCCTCAACTATTAAATTAAACACCACTTCCGAAGACCATCACATCGCGCACATGGCAGCAGTCGCGCTCGGCCTGACGATACTGGAGAGCGCCATCCCCTCCCCGTTGCCCGGCGTCAAGCCGGGGCTGGCCAACATCGTCACGCTGATCGTGCTGGCCCGTTACGGCTGGCGCACCGCTGTATGGGTATCGTTGTTGCGCGTCGTGGCGGGCAGCTTACTGTTCGGAAATTTTTTAACCCCGGGATTTTTTCTCAGCCTGTCCGGCGCAGTGCTCAGTTTGATCGTGCTGGCTTTTGCACAGCATTTGCCAACGCGCTGGTTCGGCCCGGTCAGCCACAGCATCTACGCCGCCTTCGCGCACATCACAGGGCAGATGCTGGTCGTGTATTTGTGGCTGATCCCGCATGCCGGCATCGCCTACCTGATCCCAGTCTTCGCCACCGCCGCGCTGGTGTTCGGTACGGTAAACGGATTGATCGCGGCGCGATTCATGGAAGATAAAAAAACATTGGTCCACGAAAATCACGAAAGACACGAAAAATTTCCAGCGTAACATTTCGTGCTTTTCGTGTATTTCGTGGACAGCGGTTTTTTCGGGGATAATCAGACCCCATGACATCTAACGACACGCGTATGAAAACAATCACACTCGCCTTCACCGGCGCATCCGGCCTGCCTTACGGCATGCGACTGCTCGAATGCCTGCTGCAAAGCGGACAGCGTGTTCATCTTATATATTCCCAAGCCGCGCAGATCGTCGCAAAACAGGAACTCGATTTCACATTGCCTAACCGCCCGCAGGATGCAGAGCAGATGCTCAATGAACGCTTTGGAAAATTCAGTGGCGAATTAAAAGTGTTCGGCATCCAGGATTGGTACGCACCGATGGCCTCCGGCTCCAACCCCGGCGACGCGATGGTAGTCTGCCCCTGCACGATGGGTACACTTGGCAAGATCGCGGGTGGCATCAGTGATGATCTGATCGCACGTGCCGCCGATGTGATGATCAAGGAAAAGCGCACGCTGATCTTGGTGCCGCGCGAGATGCCCTTCTCCGCGATCCATCTGGAGAACATGCTCAAGCTCTCTCACGCAGGTGCGGTCATCATGCCGCCCAATACGGGGTTCTATCATCATCCGCAGAGCGTGCAGGATATTGTGGATTTTGTGGTAGCGAGGATATTGGATCATCTTGGGGTGAAGCAGGAGTTGATGAAGAAGTGGGGAGAGTGAGGTTGTTGGGGGTTGCGCGTAGGTTGGGTTAGCAGCTTTATCGCGTAACCCAACAATCAAGATCAACTTCGCCGGTGGTAGACCGGCAGCTAGTCACTTTCTTTTGCTTCGCCAAAATAAAGTAACCAAAGAAAAGGCGACCCCAGTTTGCCGCCCCTGCGGGGTACCCTGCGTTGCTCAACTGATCAGGCGGCTGCGGAACTCGCACTGCGTGCTCAGACAGTCCTCGCCGAAATCCCCTGACCAGCCTCCGCTACTCGGCGGCGCACAGGGGAGGAAAAAACAAAAACCTAAAACCGAACATCGGGTGGACAACAAGTTGCCCACTATACCAAAGCAGATAGGCAAAACAATTCAGCTACGGTACATTGCTTGCATTTCATTCTATGATAAATATGATGGCGGCCAAGGAAGGGAAGTGCCAAATCTGTGGCGAAGTCAGGCCTTTGACTAGAGAGCATCTTCCTCAGCAAGCACTCTATCCAAAGTCCATAAGGCATCTTGCAGGAAACCTAAATACGGTAGCTGCCTGTGCAGAATGCAATAATTCTTCCAATGTTGTTGATGAGCTTCTGAAAGTTTGCATCGGGCAAATTGCTGATGCGCCTTGGTCAAAAGAACTTCGTGAGAGCGTTGATTCAACTCTTTCAAAAAATCAGCGGCTTTTACGGTTAGTGAATGAGAACACTAGAATTGAAAATTTTATAGCAGCAAATGGAAATACTGTTCGAGCTGGAGTGTTCAAACTGCCAACAGAATTGAACGAGTCCCTAATGGGCGCAATTGAACGGATTGTGAAGGCTCTTTTCTACCAACATTGCGGCAAGGTGCTAATAGAGCACTACGAAATAAGTGTGTTCCATCCAGATGTCATTCATCCTGAACTTTCAAAAAAGAATGTATGAAAATCTTGGGCGCGCAAAAATTCACGCCATCAATAACAATACCGTCCGCTACTGCTTTGCAGGCGTAAAAACTGCTGACATAGTTTTTGTAATAAATATCTATGGGAACTTCGAGTTCTTCTTTGTTTTAAAGGAGCTGGGTTGGCGTGAACGTGAGCTGTAGTTCGATAGGATGGGCACGAAGTGCCCACACGGTGGGTTTAGGATTTTGATTTTTTATCCCCTGAGCGCCGCCTCGATCAGACGCGAACGAGCGGTGGGGTTGGGCGAGCACTGTTTGAGCACGTGGCCGCGCAGCGGATCGTGCGAGTTGCGCAGCCCCGCTTGCTTGCGTCTGATCGAGGGTACCCCGCAGGGGCGGCAAACCGGGGTCGCCTTTTCTTTGGTTACTTTCTTTTTGGCGAAGCAAAAGAAAGTAGCTTGCCGCCGGGCAAACCCGGCGAAGTTTTCTTTAATCCTCCTTATGCATGTAAAATTGATACCTCGCATCAAATAAAACTCATCCCGAAGGAACGCACCCAGCATGATAGAAACCCTGACCATAATCACTCTGTTCTTGTTGTATATATTTTATTTTCGCCCGGGTAAAACACCTCCACTGAATAATCCCTTGGTCATCGAGCGCCCCGGAAAATACCATGCCTTGCTCGCGCCCAATCTCAATCTGGCGCAGCCACTTGTCGAAGCTATCGCACAACGCTTGCTTGAATCCTCCGGTGATGTAGGAAACAGCACAACGCAATTCTTCGAAGTTCAGGATACACACGTCACCGCGCATGGCCATGCGGCTTATTTGCTGGCGATCACCAAGCGCAATGGAATGTTGTACTTTCAGGCAACAGCCCCTGCCGTCAATAGCGACCACCTGCAAACCATCAGCGAGTTCTCCAGTAAAGTATTGGAAAAATTTCCACCCGCAGCTGAACCGGACGATACGGTCAACCAGGAAATCGTTAGCGCCACGCAACAAGTCGCAAGGACAAGAGGTGTTGAAATTGTGCGGATTCAGTAGAGTTTACTGGGGGTTGCCCGGCATATTTTTTTCAACACCGAACGCACCGGCGTCGGTATCGCCGCCCGCAACGCCTCCCCCTCGTTCAACCAAACACTCCCCGCCTCCGCAGCACGCAAAGGTTTTCGCGCAAGCTGAATCTTCAGCGGCGTGATGTGCAATTTGAAATGAGTAAAGATGTGGGAGAAAGTCTCCAGCCTTTCCCCATGACTCGCATCCATTCCATTTCGCAAGAACCAATCCCTTGCCGCAACCTCATCATCAAACTGCGGCGGACACCACAACCCGCCCCAGATGCCGCTGCCGGGCCGCTTCTCCAGCAGGATGTCATTACAATGCATCAACAATAAAAATGTAGTGTGTCTTTCCGGCACATTCTTGCGCGAACGCGACGCGGGCAGCTCGTTCACTCTTCCGCTTTGAAACGCGACGCAATCACTTCTCACCGGGCACTCACCGCACTTTGGCTTGCTGCGCGTGCACAACGTCGCACCCAGATCCATCTGTGCTTGTATGTAACTGGCAATATCGCTTTGCGGCAACAAGGTTTCGGCCTGCTGCCAGAGCTGTGCTTCCACGAACTTAACGCTGGGTGACCCACTGATGCCGCAATAACGCGCCAGCACGCGCTTGACGTTGCCATCCAGTATCGCGTGTCGTTCGTGGTAAGCCAGTGCGCAGATCGCTGCTGCTGTAGAACGTCCGATACCCGGCAGTTCGATTATCTGTTCAAACTCACGCGGGAATTCGCCGCGATGTTTTTCCACGATGATCTTTGCGGTGCGATGCAGGTTGCGCCCGCGCGCGTAATAGCCAAGGCCGCTCCAGTGCGCAAGCACTTGTTCTTCTGATGCATCGGCGAGTGCGGTGAGGGTGGGATACGATGCGATGAAGCGCAGATAATACGGGATGACGGTGGCGACCTGCGTCTGTTGCAGCATGATCTCGGACAGCCAAACATGATAGGCGTCCGCGCGTTGCCACGGCAGGTCGTGGCGTCCGTGCTGTTTTTGCCAACGGATGAGGCGGGACGAAAAACTATACATTGTAGGAGCGGGCCATGCCCGCGAGCTTGTCATTGAACAATAGGTTCGCGGGCATGGCCCGCTCCTACATTGCCAACAATCACTTGAATAGTCCTTTCAAACCTCTCTTCAATTCTTCCTGCAACTTTGCCTTGGCATCTTCCTTTACTTTATCCTTCACTTCTTCTTTCTTGGCCTCAAGCTTCTGCTTGGCGACATCCGCCACCAACGCACCAAAGTCCACCTTGTATTTCAGGTCGGTGAAAGGCCCGCTCAGATACACCGGCAAAGTACCAGTGCCGCCGCCTTCGGTCTTGGACATCGTGACCTTGGTGGTGTAATTGAGGCTTTCGTTGCCGATGTCGATGTCGCCCGACCCCGCGATGCGCAGCATCGGCGCTTTCACGCTGAGGTCGTCGTTGTGCGCCACGCCGTTGTTCACCTTGAAGCTGGCCTTGAATTCGCTGAAGTCGGTTTTCTCGTCCTTGTTCACGCCCATGGTTTGCGCTCCACTGTTCTTGCCCAGCGACTGCACACCCTGCACCAGCTTGGACAGGTTGATGCCCTTGATCGCACCATTCGCAAGATTGACTGACGCATTGCCGCCCAGTTCTTTTTTCAACGCGCTAACCAGATTGCCCTGCGTGGTGAGGTTGAGCGTGATGTTGCCCTTGCCCTCGACGATGTCGAGATTGGCCGCATCTTTGGCCAGCGTTCCGATATTGACGCCGGTCAGATTGCCGTTGATGGCGAAGGTGGGCTTGGCCGGAGTGGCATTCACTATGGCGCTGAGTTTGGCGCTGCCTTGATACAGGTTGAGCGACAGCGGATTGACGCTCACCAGCCCGTCGCGCGCCTTGACGTCGATGCGCAGTTGCGCGGTCTTGATGTTCGCTGCTTTCAGCGTGCCCACGCGCAGGCTGCCGTCGATGTTGAGATCGCGCAATGCGGAGAGGTCGAACGGCTGCTCAGGTCCCGCCGATTTGCCGGCTGGTGCGGCAGCACCTTCCGCTTTCTTCGGCAGATAGAGATCGGCATCGAACTGATCCACCTCCACGTTAAATTTAATGGCCGGATGATCGAAATTATTTACCGCGACATCGGCCTTGATCTGGCTTTGCAACAAACCGCCTGCGAGGTTCACCGCCACGTTCTGTTTCTTCGTATCGAGCTGCACGCTGCCTTTCAATTCACTGCTGATGGATTTGTTCGGCAACTTGTCGCCCGTGGCGTTCACCGCCAGCGACAGCTTGGGCATGTTGAATTGTTGGGATTCGAGACTACCCGCAACCGGCGTGGCAAGTTTTACTTTGAAAGTCTGCTCGGGTTGTTTCACTTCCGCATCCAGCGTCAGTGCGCTGATCTTGAATGACTGTGCATTGCCTTCCACGCCGGGCACGGAAAGCGCCGCGACGATGTTGCCGACGGCGCCGTCCATCTTGGCGTTCAATGTCAGCTTGTCACCGGAATATTTATCCTTGGTCAGATTGAGTGAGGGCGCATCCAGCTTGGCGTCGAAATTATTTTTGCCCTTGATACCGGATACGTTAGCCGATAATTTCTTCGCGCTGAATTCCTGTGTGCCCAGATTCGCGTTGACATCGCCATTGACCTTTGCGTTCAGATCGCGGATGTCGAGCGCGCTGCCCTTGACTTGCAGATCCATGCCCTCGGCATGATAACGGCTCTTCTCCAGATCGAAGGTGAGCGTGGTCTTCAGTTGCACTGCAATATCCAGCTTGGGCTGGTTGGCCTGGACGACGACGCTCAATTCGATCTTGCCCGGCACGCCGTTGGCGATGCGCCCGGTCTTGAGGCTCAGGTCTTTCACCGCATATTGCGCCCCGCTGGCTTCGTCGCGATAGCTCAATGCGGTTTTGTCCAGGCTCACGGAAGCGATGTCAAACTTTACCGGTGCGCCAGCAGCAGGTGTGGCGTGTGCCGCTGGTTTGCCTGCATCCACTTTGATTGCATCCGGGGCCGGAGCTGCATCCTTGGACAACAGGTCGTCGATGTTGAGCTTGCCGTCCTTGTGCTTGATCAACTTTGCCTTCACGCCGCTGATTGCGACTTCGTTCACCACCACTTGTTTGGAGAACAGCGGCAACAATGCCAGCGAGACATGGGCGCTGTCGATGGCGACGAATTCCTGTTCACTTTTATATTCAGACAACGATATCTTGCCGAGGCTGGCACCGATGCTGGGAAAGAAAGTCAGCTTGATGTCGCCATCGAGCTTGAGGGTGCGCTGCTTGTTGTCTTTTACCGCCTTGATGATCTGCGGCTTGTAGTCGTTGGGATTGAAAGTCGCCGCCACATAGGCCACTCCCGCCACGGCAACCGCAGCGATGCCGCCCACGCCCAACAAACCATACTTCACGATTTTGTTCATGTTCGCCCCAAGATAAAAGACTACAAAAAAGACAGGAACAAATTATAGCGGAGTGTCAGCTACAAGTAGTAAGGATAGATCATGTCCCCGATTCTTTAAGCCTGTAATTCAGCATCACCAGCGTAACCAGCAACAGCATCGCCACCGCGTTGTGCAGCACTACGCCCGCAAGCGGCAAGCTGAGTAGCACATTCGCGATACCGAGCGCAAACTGGAACACCAGCAATCCCAGTATGGCCTTGCCGATCTTGTGCAGCCCCTCCACCGCGAGGATCTTGAAAGACAACCAGCTCAAGTAGAGAAAGGTGAGCAGCGCACCGAGCCGGTGTATCAAGTGTATCGCCGTAAGCTTCTCATCGGAAAGCGGCAGTCCGTATCTTTGCAGGTCGAATGAAAAATCCATAGGCGGCAGCAGCGAGCCTTTGCAAAGCGGAAATTCGGTGCAGGCCAGCCCGGCGAAATTGGCGCTTACCCAACCGCCCAGCATGATCTGGCTCAGCACCAGCGCCAAGCCGAGCAAAGCAAATCCGCGCCAGCTCTTCATCACGTCTGCACTCATCTTAACCGGTGCCATCTGGCGCAACACGAGCCACGTCAGCACGATCAGCGTGGCACTCCCTCCGGCAAGATGCACCGGGACGATCACCGATCGCGGCAAATGAGAAAAAGCCCAGATGCCGAATACCGCCATAAATGCCATCATCCCCAACAGCACGGTTGGCAGCAAAGGTGATTGCCGCAATTCTTTGCGCTGCTGCCACGCAAGGCCGCAGAGCGCGATACCCAGAATTCCAAGCAGCAACCCCACCATGTTCTGCACCTTCCACCGCCACGAAGTATGGTCGCGCGCGACATCGGCCTGGGGCGGCTGTCTTTCCTTCAGCGCATTTTCCTTATAGCAGGCAGGCCATTCGGCACATCCAAACCCCGCATCGGAAAGCCGCGCGTAGGCGCTGAACACCACCGCGACAAAGGACAGCACAAAAGTCAGCAGCAGAATTTTTTTATACATTGATTGCTCCAGCTCATATTATTTTTGGCAGCCGCTGTTATTGATACTTTTATCCGGCATCGTGGTTTTGCAAAATCTTGTGTCCAGCAAAATAGCGTTGCGCAAATCGGCACCGATCAGTGTGGCCTCGGTCAGATCGGCGCGGCTAAGGTTGGCATCGACCAGGCTGGTCATCGCAAACACAGTCCCTTTTGCATTGGCACCAGTCAAGTCAGCGCCTTTAAGATTCGCCAATGAAAAATTGGCACCTGCCAGATTAGCCTCCATGAGATTAACACCCGGCATCGTGCTTTGGGACAGATCTGCTTTGATAAGATTCGCATGCGACAGATTCGCGTTGTTCAAATAGCTTTCCGAGAGATCGGCCTCCGCGAGATTGGCATTCGACAAATTCGCTTTCATCAAGTTAGCCTCGGAAATCTTGTCGCCGCTCAGGTTGGCACCTGACAAATCTGCGCCCGACAAATCTGCACTGCCCAGATTGGACTTGCTGAGGTTCGCACCGGCAAGGTTGGCACCGGGGCAACTGGCCCTTCGTTTGATCAAACAACCATTGATGGTCTGGCGTGCATCGGCAGTTGAGGCGAACAATACAGCGATGACCAGCCAAACAGCTATCGTTTTCACTGTGGATTCCTCTGGGTTGAAATACTTGACGCCCGGATGATGCGCCAATAATTAGTATAAGTCTTGTTTGCGCGAGGTTAGCGAAATTCGCTTCACGGGGCAAGCTCAGTTATTGACTATGCCATGTTCTTGACTCTGCAAGGTGTAATGGGTAGTGTCACTACGGTGATACCGATTTCATTTTTGGAACGGAATAAAACTCTATGCCAGTTCAGCAAGCTGATTCGGAAAGACCATCATGCTGATCCAGCTTGCCGCGATGGGCTTGCTGGTGGCATTGTTGCCGCTGACTATCGTCTGGGTGTCGAGCGATACCGATAAATATCGCAAACTTGTTTGGGTCACGTTATTCCTCACCTTTGATCTGATCATGTTCGGCGCATTCACGCGGCTGACCGATTCCGGCCTCGGTTGCCCGGACTGGCCCGGCTGCTATGGACATGCCAACCCGCTGCAGGCGCATGCAGTCATCAGCGCCGCCGAAACCGCGATGCCGACCGGCCCGGTGACGGTCATGAAAGCATGGATCGAGATGATCCACCGCTACCTGGCGATGAGCATCGGTGTGCTGATCGTCGCGATGATGGCGATCTCATGGCGCAAGTGGCTGCAATCGGGCCGCACGCAAATGAAATTTGCGCCGCTGTTCCCGACACTGCTGTTTGCATTCGTTTGTGTGCAGGGCGCTTTCGGCGCATGGACGGTTACGATGAAACTGCAACCCATCATCGTGACCATACATCTGCTGCTGGGCATGTCGCTGCTGGCACTGTTGACGTGGTTCGGCGCGCGGCTAAGCGATCATCCATCTATATCACAACCGGCTGCTGCACTGCGCATTCCGGCGGCACTGGCTATCGTGCTGCTGGCGATACAGATCGCGCTCGGCGGTTGGGTCAGCAGCAACTACGCGGCGCTGGCTTGCGCGGATTTCCCGCTGTGCCAGGGTGCGTTATTTCCACAAATGGATTTTGCAAATGGTTTTTCGTTATGGCACGATCTGGGCATGACCGCCAAAGGCGACTACCTGCCCTTCCCTGCGCTGACCGCGATCCACTGGGCACATCGCGCCTTTGCCTTGGTCGTGGTTATGCTGGTTGCATGGGTGTCACTTAGAGCATACAAAATAGACGATTTACGCAAGACCGCGCGCTGGCTGCTGATCATGATCGCGCTGCAATTCAGTATTGGTGTTGCGACAATTTTCCTGCAGCTGCCGCTAGCGCTTGCAGTGGCGCACAATGGCGGCGCGGCACTGCTCGTGCTGTTGCTGGTCGCGTTAAATCATAAAATCAGTGTCGCGACAGAGGCTGCATCAGATTGAGTAGGAACTAAAAATATATAGGGTGGATAAGCACAGCGCATCCACCCTACTCTGATCCCTGACTCACGGACAGGAATTGTCCACGCAGCAAGACTGCGGGGAATTACAAGTTAACTATTTTTGCACCGTCTTCACTTCAGGCTTTTTCGGGGCAACATGAGTCAGCCTGATGCTGTGCGCCTCGCTTTTTTCCACGACGGTATCGCTGCCTGCATCGAAGCTCCATATCCATGCACCGCCACGGCGGGTTCTGAACGTTGTATCAGTCCAGTATTTACCGGCCAAAGATTCCGGGAAATAAGCCTTTGGGAAAGTAGGCCCCGGAAATAAAACACTGGTGTCCACGATGGTGTTCAATTCAAAACGGCTGGGCAGATACCAATCGTTCAGGCCGCAAAGTTTTTTTGCATTGAGCGCCCTGATGTAGGCAGCAGTATCGCAATCGCTGCCGGTGCAGACCCCGGCGTTGGCCTTGCCCGCCCAGCCGCCGTTGGTCTGTGGATCGGGATCGTACCAGCTGTAAGTGTTATTGATGTTCTGCAATCCGGGTTCGGTTTTCTTCACTTCCCAGACCAGATTCGATTGGTTGTCCTGCACGCAAGCCCAGGGATGTTTTGCATAGTCGCTCCCGTCGTTCACACTGCCGTCCTGATTGAGACGCGTCATATCGAACACGAACGGCGCAGGAACGAGCTTGTCTCCACAACCTGAAATAAACACAACGCACAATAACAAGGCTTTGGGGCTATATGAAAAGATCCATCCCTTGGTTGGCATATTTTTGTTGGTCATTTTTTTCATTTGGCTTACCCGGAAATAAATGTGGAACATCTGCTCGATAGAGGAAGCGTATTATCATTGAATTAAATGGGTTGTCCAAGCTTGTGTGTGTGAGATAATTTCGAATCTTAAGGATTCTCAAAGCGGGCTGTTGAGTCATGTCAGTATGGAGTAGCATCCGCTGTGGAATATCATGAATAATTGATTTACAGTCCTTTGAGCAACAAGAAGCTCATGGTAAATCCTCCTCGATGCGCTCAAGCGTGCGCCGATACACTGCGATAGCGATGAGGAGCGCGTATCCGAGCAGCATGCCTTGCAGCAGCAAACCAAGTGCGACCAGCCATGCTGCCGCATTCCACCAGGGTGCGAAAAGTGCTGCAAGCAGTGTGCTGCGATGCAGCCACAAGTGCCGCCACATCCAGGCTTCCGGGATGATCTCCTTCATATTGGGAATGCCGCGTTTTACCCCGCCACGGAACAGATGGAACCACACCAAAAACGGCACGATCTTGTACAGCATGCCGTGCATCAACGACATCGCAAAGCCGAGCAGGAATAACACAGCGGATAGCGTGCCGAGACGATCAACAGCCGGAAAAAACAGAGTCGCCAAAGCGAGCAGTGCAGTGCACAACAGTGCCAGCATGCCCAGCCGGAAAAAACTCAAAGTGGCATCCGCAACGCGGCGGCGACGCTTGCTTTGCAGCCGGAGTGTGGCCACGGCAAAACAGCCTGCCATAAACCAGAACAGGCTTTGTGCAACGATCACTATCCAGTACGGCCTGGGTTCGAGCAGCAGGGACAGCAAGCTCAACATCAGCACGATAAATAGCGCGGGAGTTAAACTGCGGGCTAACCATTTCGGGTAGTTGGGTGTGAGCTGGAACATCGGCACCACCTGATAGGACACGCCGACGATCAGCAACAATACCCAGCCGCCCAACGCCAGACTGATATGGGCTGTGGCCAGCTTGGCATAGGGCAGCTGCAAGCCGCTGGCATAGCCGTGCGCCAGCAGCATGCCCAATGCAATGGCTCCGCCAAGCGCGATGATGGACAGCAGTATCGTGGTCTTGGTGGCATTGTGTGCGGGAGAGCGCGCCAGACTGATCAGGCTGGCACTGATGAATGTTATAAAAGCCAAGCCCAATAGCGGCCAGGCGAGATTGAGCAATACCGGTTTGCCCAGCATGAAACCGGCAGGCAGCAGCAGTGCGCCGAATATCAACGGCAGGAAAGTGAGCCACGCAGTCAGCCTAGATGCCGGCATCGGGCTGCCGATCACCACCGGCAAAATTTGCTGCATCGCGCCCAGCATGATCATCGCCATGAACCCCAGCGTGATGCAGTGGGTCGCGGCAAGCAGCGCGGGCGAGTGTATATCGGCAAATGGATTGACTGCGCCGTACACCAACATCAGCGCAGCCAGCAGCAGGAACAACGGGGCGGCAGCAAAGAAGCGCAGCGGCACAGAAATCGGCGGTGCCTGTTCAGTACTGAGCGAGATGGTTTTCATGCGCTATGGCTGATGCGAATTGAAAAGCTGCCATCTGTCATCGCGGTGGTCTGCCAGGCATAACCGCTGTCGCGCAACACCTCGTAAAGCGGGTAAGGTTCGCGATCAATATGCACATGCAGGACTGCTCCGGCGGGGAGTGTCGGCAATGCGCGCATGACATGCTCGAAAGGCTCGGGCGGCGGCAGTCCGCGCACATCCAGCTCGCGTGCCATGTTCGCGCACATGGTGATCAGTCCACCCGCATGCGGTCAAGCAGTGCTTCACGCTGTGATGCCAGAAAGTGATCCGCGATGGGATAAAGCATTTGTTCTTCCTTGAGATTGTGCTGCTGCATCACAATCAGCAGCGTCTCCGACAGGCCACCATACCCCTGCGCATCCTGGTGAGCCAATGTACCGGCCATTTGTTCGATAAGCGTATTCATCTGCGCGTGTTCCATGCGCATTACCAGCACCGGTCCGGCAGGACCGCCGGCGGAGACCAGCGTGGGAAAAAGCTCGTCCTCTTCCATGCGAAAGTGCCTGGCCAGCGCGGCCCGGAACTTGTTAAACGCAGTTTCCGCATCGCTCCAGTTGTTGGCTAAAGCGGCTTGTTCGGCGATGGCGAATACCTCGTCACAAGCGTGATGGTCAGCGCTCATAAATTCGGCAATGGTTTGCATATCAGCATCCTCATAAAATTACGGGCAGTGATTTCGTTGCGTCAATGGCGTTGCTGCAATGGCAGGCAAAACCGGAAAGTATTGGCATTGCATAATATAACATGTATCATTAATGCATGTTAATGGTGGTCGCGTGGTTCGCGGTACGTTTCGCATACAGTATTCCTCAAATAACTTTCAATCTTAAGGAATCCAAAATGACACATAATTGTTCGAATACTATCTCCTCTGACCTGCGTTACCCGTTCGATGCGCGCGGTGTGGCAAAACGCTTTCGTCACGCCGCAATTTTTGGCGCATTGGACGCGCTGAATCCGGGTGAGACGATGGCATTCGTCAATGACCACGATCCATTGCCGTTGCTTGCCCAATTGACTCAGCGTTACGGTGAAAGCATCGCAATCAATTATGTCACCCGCGAGCCCGGACAAATCGCCATCAACTTCACACGTAAATAAACCATACTCCGGCATGGCACACTTGCTAGAGTGTGCTGCATGTCCGCCTGACCGCTGTGGGCTTGAATGCGTTTCCGCACACGTTGGGCGATAAATTTCAAGTTCGTCAACCATAGCCCATTGTCGGCATGCGTCTTATCAAAAAATTCTTTGGTTGCTGCGGGGTAGCGCCTGACACGACCGGGCATGCCGAGAAAATCATTTCGGCCGTGGGTGGATTTATCGGCATTTTATTGACCACATGGGTAGTCGAGGCTATCAACTCGCACCACCCTTACCGTCCGGGGCCGGGAATCGAGACTGCACTTGGCAAGATCATCCGTTCACGCGGCACGCGCCATGACCAGCAAGTGGTGGATACCTGTCTGCGGCTTTTCGTGAACAGGGGTATGAATTTTCCGCCTGAATATTTGAGTACCTCTTAACTGCGGAGGAAAACTATGGAAACTAAACCTATTTGGCGAATGGACTGGAATGAGAGTCTAAGTATGTACATCCCGGAGATAGATGCCGAGCACCAGCATTTCATCCGGCTTGTCAACGAACTGAATGAAGCCATCGTCCTGCGCAAGAATAAGAAAGAGATCAAAAGCCTTATGCGAGCCATTCTGGATGATGCGGCGATGCACTTCGCCCATGAGGAGGCAGCGTTCAAGGAGTGGGGCTACCCGGACGCGGAACAACATGCGCAGAAACATGCGCAGATCACCGCTTTTTTGAACGAGATCATGAAAAGTGTTGACCGCGGCAAGATGGCGCACGGCTGGCTCGAGGCGGGGCTGGAAATGAAACAAGTATTGATCCAGCACATCTTGAACGAAGACATGAAGTACTGTGACTATCATGTGGCACAAGGTCGGCTATCTCATCCGATACGGTAACACTCGAATCCCGGCGCCTTGATGTCGGCAGGCACCGTGGCTGGGCAAATAGTGTGGTTGCGAATGAATTCGCACAGCAGGGTACCCTGCTCCCCGCAGACCGTACCACCCAGAAGTCAGTAAAGTCCGCTTTTTAAGGAAGGTGGAAATGAAATCTATCAATCAAGGAGATCAACATGTTTACCCAATGCAAAAAAGTTGCATTTTGCTTGAACATCGCGATGGTCCGGATGTCTTTTTCGTCACGCCGGTTTGAATGACACATGAAACGTAGCGCTATCCTGCAGCCGCTGTCACAAGAGCACCACACCGCACTTACGCTGGCAAAAGCCTGCGAGCGCGCGGCGCAATCCGGTGATGAGGCTCTGGTGAGCCTAACCTGCCAGCGCGTGATCCGTGCATGCGCGAATCAACTGAAGCCGCACTTCCAGTTAGAGGAAGCATCGTTACTGCCGCTGCTGCACAACACAGAAACACAAGCGCTGAGTGAGCGCACCTTGGCAGACAATCAGCAATTGCGCGGGCTGCTCGATGCCCTGCGACAGAACGATGCCGGGGCATTGGATAACTTCGGCAAATGCCTGTCGGTTCATGTCCGGTTCGAGGAGCGCGAGCTTTTTCCAGTGCTCGAAAGTTTGTTGCAGCGGGAGTGAAAGACCAGCGCATGGAAAACAAAATATACCTGCCTGCACATCCGCTCTGGCTGGTCGGCTTTCGGCCGTTCTTTGCACTGGCGATGTTATCGGGCTTGAGTCTGCCGTTGTTGTGGGCATTGATTTATTCGGGCGTGATCGCCGCGCTGCAGACTACGTTTAATATGGTGCAGTGGCACGCCCATGAAATGTTCTTCGGTTTCGGCTGGGCGGTACTCGGCGGTTTCCTGCTGACCGCAACCAAGAACTGGGTTGGGGTGCGCGGCTACTCCGGTTACGCGCTGATGTTCCTGATGGCGGCATGGCTGTTCGAGAGTACCGGGATGCGGTTCGGGGGAGTTTGGCCGCCGCTGCTGTTCCGAATCTCCAACAACCTGTTCATTGCTGCCATCGTCGCAATGCTGATGTGGACGCTGCTACGCAATCGCAAGACCGACTCCTACCGCGACAATTACTTCTTGTTGCTGATCCTTCCGCTATTTTTGTTGACCAAGAACTTGATGCTCAGCGCCGATTACTACTTAATCGGCTGGAGCATGGCGGTGGGACTGTTTCGGATGGCTTTTCTGGTGATGCTGGAGCGAACGCTGCCCCAATTCATGAAGGGTGTTTTTCAGGTTTCGATTTTGAATCATCCGATGCTGAACAGGGCGATCAAGATGCTCGGACTGCTGCTGGTGTTCGCAAGCCTGATGCCGCAGCAGTTGTCAGGCTGGATCGCCCTGCTGCTCGCGCTTCTGCTCGCAGGCCGCTTCATTTACTGGAAGCCGCAATTGGCGATGCGGCGGCTCGACACCGGCATCATGTATCTGGGTTACATCATGCTCGTCTCGCAACTGCCGATTGAATTTCTCGGGCAGATCGTCCATCCAGAATGGGCGGTATCCGTGTCCCTCCATGTCTTTACCTTCGGTGTGATGGGCCTGATTATTCCCGCAATGCTGATCAGAATAGCCAAGGGGCACACGGGCAGAAAGGTGGTTTTTGACATGTTCGACAAATTGGCTCTGCGTGTGATGATTTTGGCATTTGTATTTCGTATCATCGCACCGCAGTTTTATCCAGCAGGCTACACACTCTGGATTTACCTCGCGGCGTCATGCTGGTTTATCTGTTTTGCGCTGCTCGCATCGCGGTATATTCCCTTCCTGATGCAGCCACGGGTTGATGGCAAGGAACATTAAACGAGAATGTAATCCATACTGAACAAGCATTGCCCTCGCTTTTCAACTACCCGAACCCCGTTGCAGGCTGGAACGGAATGACTCCAATTCGGATTCCAATTCTTCGAGATCGGCGGAAGCAGCCCAGCATTGCCTGATGCGTTCGCGATCGGCGCGGCTGCGCAGGCGCGGCTCCCGCTCTGCGGTCAGTCGCTTCCCTGTCCACAGCACACCCAGGCGATGGTAGCAATCGCCCTCGCGGCAGCCGGTGATGAATACGCCTTCGACGTGATGCTCGTGCAGCGCATATTCGATGAAGGATGGCGGCAACATCGCAATACAGGGCAGGCTCAATACGGCCACTCCTTTGCTGCGCAGCTTCTCAATATTCGCTGCATTATCGCAGCCGAAAACCATGATGCGGACATCGCCCTCCAGCTTCGCCAATTCATTCATCATCGCGGTGCGCAGCCCGAATATCGGCAGCGACGGCATTTCGATTCCGCTCACATATCCGGCTTCGCTCCTGAAAGCGTTTGATGAGGGACATGCCCCGACGCAGATGCCGCAACTCACGCAACGATCCGCCACGACCACCGCCTCTTCCCTGAATTGCATGCCGTCGCTGCGCGGCCTCATCACCACCGCCTCATAGGGACAATCGGCGACGCAAAGCCTGCATCCGCTGCATTCCTTGAGATGCACTTCGGCGACCGGTATCTGCTTATGCCTGCCCGGCAACCACGGCAACGCGCAGAACAGCAAGCTGACTCCGATCACCAGCGCCCATACCTGTCCTGCCGGCCACACATCCAGCAGCGGATGAATGAACAAATAAAACCAGTCGATGTTTATGTTGGCTGGCTCGATCCCCATATCTGATGGACCTTGGCTCAGCGCGTGCTTTAGCAATGCCAGCACCAACAGCGTCAGCAACATTCCCAGCGCAAGACTACGCCGTGGATTGACCACCGGCTTGCTGATGCGCATGATGTGTATCCAGAGCACAAACAGAATAAGCAGCGGAACGGTCACATGCGCAAACGAGATCAGCGAAAAGAAACGGTCATTGAGCACTTCCTGCGAAATAAAACTTTGCGACATCGGTTCGCTGAATATCGGCAACCAGTCGAACCAAGCCATCACAGACACGACGGAATATTGCGCCAGCTTGTCCCATACCATCCAGTAACCGTTGATGCCTGCAGCAATGATCAACCATATCAGCAGCACACCGGTGATCCAGGCGAACCATCGTGCCCCGCGATAGCGTCCCAGAATATATTCGCGCAACAGATGCAGCACCATGACCAACACCAGCGCATCGGAAGCATAGCGATGCAGACTGCGCATGACCCCGCCCAGATACCATTGCTCGTGCGTGAGATATTCGACTGAGGGATAAGATAATTCGATGCCCGTCTTATAGAAGGCATAGATATAGGCGCCGCTGACCACCACCACCCAGAAGAAATAGAATCCCAGCGCGCCCAGATGGTAAAACGGGTTGAGGTCATTGCCGAAAACCTTGTTCAGCGTTCCTTCAAGCCGAAGCAGCACCCTGCGCGCGTATGACTCAGTGGGGATGGGAATGCTCAATTCAATGTCCTCGAATCAAAACCATCATCAGGGTATCTGAAACAATAGCTTGAATCCATCTCTGCGAAGACCGGCGGCATCATATAATGTGCGTGCGTTAACTATCTAGGGACAATAACATGGAAGTCATCTACTACACACTGATCGCTGGCGGCCTCTACTTCATGTCCGACTGGTTACTCGACCGCATCGAAATCTCGCGCGGAGAACGTTTCCAGAATCGCGGCTTGCGCAGTCTCATTTTCTTCGTGATTATATTGACGCTGGCATGTATCACGTTCGGCTTGATCAATTATTTTGTGCAGCCCTCGGAATAATAAAGAGTCGCTTCGGATAACGCCAACTTCTGCTTCCGATGCAGACATTCAAAATTTTCGTTAGCGGTCGTTCACGGTTTGATATGACTTACACCCTGATTTACTAACACCCCTTAAATTTATTTGAGATACATTTTCCGGCTAGTTCACGCGCTTCGGCTATTTGGTTAGATTTCATTTGTCTCGCAACTAAAGATAGGACTTCCGTAGAAAGTTTTTGTATCTTGCTGGATGCGTCATTGGTAGTTGCTATGTATGCCCACATATATGCCAGAACATGGTTTTTAGGCACTCCTTGTCCGTTGCCATACATCACCCCAAGATTTAATTGTGCTGAAGCATGACCTTGTTCTGCGGCCAACCGATACCACTTCAGCGCTTCTTTGTATTCTTGGGAAACACCCTTCCCCAGGTCATACATCAACCCAAGATTGAATTGAGCTTTAGAATTGCCACGTTCTGCCCGCCGCCACCACCCCACTGCCATATGAAAATCTTGAGTGACACCCTGCCCCAAGTAATACTTCGTCCCAAGGTTTGTTTGTGCGCTAGGAAAATTCTGTTCTGCTGCCAGCCGATGCCACTTCACCGCTTCGGTGTACTCCTGAGGAACACCCTGCCCATTGCTATACATCAATCCAAGATTATCTTGTGCTTCAGCGATACCATGTCCTGCGGCTAGTAGATACCACTTCACCGCTTCTTTGTAATCTTGAGGAACACCATTTCCTTGGTCATACATCACCCCAAGATTAAATTGTGCATTACCGAGACCCTGTTCTGCTGCCAGCCGATGCCACTTCACCGCCTCTTTATAATCTTGAGGAACACCATTTCCCAGGGCATATATCAACCCAAGTTTGAATTGTGCTTGAGCATAACCTTGTTCAGCCAGCGTTCTTAGTAATTTTTCAGCTTTTACATAGTCGCCTGCATCAAGAGCTTTCTCTGCATAGAAATATTTCTCTTCGTAAATATCTATCGATGCATCAGGCAGCGAATCTGCAAATACTTGCGCGCCCAACGCAAACAAGCATACACAAACCAACAACTTCTGATTAATCCTCTGATTCATTTCTGATGCCTAATCTGCTATGGAGTACCTTCCCGAGCGACTGCACTTGGCAGGGGGCTTGAACGCTATACGAAAGAAGTACTGGAATTGGCACAATGCGGTAGCTCGCTTTTTCACCCCTAAAACATCAACATGATTTGAGCGGGGCTTGCGTCATTGATGCCCGATATTGACGCCGAGACTTTTTTGTAATGAGTTGTTCCTTTTTACTTCATCCGCCGCATGGCTCTGAACACCACCACCAGAAATACAATACCGCCGATCACGGCGATCAGTCCGCCGAAGCCCATCAATCCCATGCCTGCTTTCTGCGCGAAGCCATGCAGCTCTTGCGCGGCGCCTGCCACCTTGCGCTGCACGCCATAGCCGCCTGACCACAGCAAGCCGAAGATGTGGAGCGCCTGACCCGCGCCGTATATGTAAGGCATCAGTGTCGCCCACTTCAGATCCGGCTCGCGGTAGCCGAGGCGTTGCAGCAGATGGAAGGTGAGCCCCATGAAGGCGAGGCTGATCGCGCCTCCGGTTCCGTGATAGTGCGCGGTGATGATGGTGTTGCTGTCCCTGATCATCAGGCTGATGCCTCCGCCGATCGCAAACAGGAACATGGATGACAGCAATGCCGCGCGTTGCGGGCCAGTCGCCGATGTGCGTTCGCCTTTCACGATCCCGTATACAATGGCCAGCGCAATGGGCACAGGACCAAAAGCGCCGCCCACTTTCATCAACTGGGTGAACTGTCCCATGTAGTCAGGCAACGAACCTGCATAGGTGAGGTAGATAACGGGGACATAGAATATCGGCAACAGCACCAGCATCAGCAGGACTGTCGCGATCCGCGGGGTCAGCGGGATGCTTGCGCCGCAGGCATCCGCCAGCCACAGCCATCCGGCCAGCATCAACAGCAGATAGGTGAACTGCAGCACATGTCCGCTACCCCAGAACAGGAGGTCATAATATTGCGTGGTGTCGTATGTGCCGGGAATCATGATGTATGACCAGCCGAAAGCGGCCAGCGCGAACAGTGTGGAAATAGCGGCGGCCAAAAAACCAAACCGTATCGATCCTTCCGCTCCCCGCCACAGATTTGCAGCGGGCAGCGCGATCAAGCTGCGCAGCACCAGCAATGCGATGCCTACGGCAAAAACGATCAACCCCATCATGAAGAAAGTACTATGAATGACCGGCACATAATTACTCATCACAGGTATACCTGTCTCAACAAAAGGAGACAAGACGATCATCACGGCACCATTGGCCGCGAGCACCAAGGCCAGCCAGCCTATGACGATAAATCTGGATGAGGAATTCAGGCTCCACAACACTCCGGCGAATGCAAGGAACCACAGCAGCACCGACAGATCGACATGCACCACCAATGCGGTATGAAAGAAATCGACCCAGGGAAAGAAATCCTGAAAATAGGGAGTGCGCGCTAGCACCAACAGAATGGCGAACAGCCCCGCTCCCACCAGCGATGCCAAGCCCAGCCACAACCAGCCGGAAGCTAATCTGCGGCCGGCCTCCGACGGCATCGAAAGCGCGAATCCGCGTGCACCGCCATCACCTATTTCGATACCTGTTTGCTGATGTGTTGAACTCATCCGTTATCTCCAAATTTAATCTTGTTCTTGAAAATAAATCCGCCGTCCGCATCCTTGAAATCGATCACCAGAATGCGCCCCGGCGCAAGGGTTACCGTTTCTTCATGGGTAAAATTAAAATCATTTCCGTCATGATCCCTGAGACGCGCCTTCAGGTTATGAACGCCGGCCTTCACCGGAATACGCCGGTATATATTCGACGTGCTGCTGTGTGCCCAACCGGTCGGCCGCAATATCTCATGATAGAGCTGCTTGCCGTCCATTTCCAGCTCGACGACCACATCGGCGCGCTCGCGCGGACATTCTTTGGTCCCTTTGCGTTTGTATGCGGGCAACTTGGCAAGTTCTTCAGGGGTGAAGTCGCGGCACTCGCCCTTGAGCTGACCGGCATGCCTGAAACTCAGCTTGATCAGCGTCTCGTCAGGCGGCAGGTGGGTATATGCCGGAGAAGTAGAGAAGAAACCGATCACGGCCACGAACATGGCATAGAACAATCCTTGCCCCAGATATTGCAAAAACACGGGATATTGTAGCGGCTTAGTCATGCGTCACTCCCTCAGAGGATAGCGAAGGTTCTACAACCGGAGTCTTGTAATGAGTAAACAGAAAGGCGTCGGAATAATATTGGTCTTCAGGCAATCCCTTCGCGACGAATGCCGCACGGCCTGCATCGATCATCACCGGTGGCCCGCAGGCATAAACCTGATAACTGTCCAGATTTTGATGATCCTGCAATATGGCTTCATGAACCAGGCCGGATCTGCCCTGCCAGCCATGCTCGGGTTTGGGCTCTGACAAAACCGGAATGAACTTGAAGTTGTCATGCTCCTGTTGCCACTTTTCCGGCAAGGCCGCGAGGTACAGATCAGCCGGTGTCCTGGCTCCCCAGTACAACACCATGGGACGCTTCAGCCCGATATTGAATGCATGTTCCACCATGCTCTTGACCGGCGCGAAGCCTGTGCCACCCGCCATGAAGATGATGGGCTTGCCGCTGTCTTCATGCATAAAGAAAGTGCCGAGCGGGCCTTCCGCTTGCAGCACATCACCCTGTTTCATTTTATTGAAGACATGGCTGGTGAATTTGCCGCCTTCCACCAGACGGATATGCAGTTGCAACCGGTCTGTTTCATGCGGTGCATTGGCAATGGAGAAACTGCGTTTGCTGCCATCATCCAGCAGCACAGCAATATACTGGCCGGAGATAAAATCCATCTGTGCATCTTCCTCGGGCTGCAATTCGATCAGCATCACATCCTGCGCCGCACGTTCCATTTTCTGCACGCTGAAATTTATCGTCTTCGCCGGGAATTTCACCAGCTCTGCGATTTCATGGCACTCTATGTGCAGATCGGTTAATGGCTTGGCACAGCAGAACAATGCCATGCCTTGTGCTTTTTCCGCATCGCTGAGCACGCCTTGCTGGTAAGTACCATAATCGACCTTGCCTCGCAGTACCTTGCCCTTGCAGGTTCCGCACGCACCGTCGCGGCATTGATACGGCAGATTCACTCCCTGATTCAGTGCGGCCTCAAGTATGGTCTCGCCCACCTTGACCGTAAACTTGCGCCCACCGGGAACAGCGGTGATCTCATAATCATCCTTGACGCGTTTCTTCCCGCCTAAAAACGGCAACAACAAAAGAAAGCCGGTCACGCCGCCTGCCAGGATCCACACTTTGCCGGGACCCCATGTGTAGATCAACGGATAGCTCCACAGATAGAACCAGTCCAGATTCAGCATGGATGAAATCGAGTCCAGATCCGCTTGACCCTGGCTTAACGCAGGCTTGAGCAGCGCAAGCGCGATCATGGATAAAACCAATCCGATCTTGAGCGCTTGCGGCGGCGAGGTCTTGGCCTGCGGAACGCGCTGAGTGTGTATCCAGATCAGTGCAAAGGCGCCCAGCGGAACGCCCAGATGAATGAACGATAGCAGCGAGAAGAAGCGGTCGTTCACGCTGCCCTGCTCCAGAAAATTGCGCGCCATCGGAACACTGAAGATCGGCAGCGCATCCAGCCACTCTGCGCTCGCCACCGCGACGAACTGCGCGAGCTTGTCCCAGACCAGCCAGTAACCGTTGATGCCTGCGATATAGATCAGCCACAGCACGATGACGCCGGTGTACCACGAGAACCAGCGGAAATTCCGGTAGCGGTCGAAGAAGAAATTGCGCAGCATGTGCAATACCGCGGCCAGCACCATCCCGTCGGAAGCATAACGATGCAGGCTGCGCATGATACCGCCCAGATACCATTGCCCGTGGGTGATACGCTCCACCGAATTGAAGGCGTCATTTACGCCGGTATCGTAAAAGGCATAGATATAAAAACCGCTGACGACGATGATCCAGAACATCCAGTAGGTGATCGCGCCCAAAAAATAAAGCGGGTTCAGTGCCGGCCAGAATACGCCGTTGAGTCCGTTTTCCAGAATTAAAAAAATGCTCTGGCCGGTACGATGGATGAATTTGATCACTTTATTTTTCTATGTAAATAATATCGACGATTCCAGTGTAGTCACACAAAGAAAGTTTTTTCTACCTTTATCAAACATGGTTTGGCTTGCTACGCTTGGGGCTGCGTCGATATTCGACCACGATCCACCAGGTAATAAATATCGAAACGAATATCCCCATACCAATGCCATAAAAATAACTGTAATCGACATTGTATTTCCCTGTCCTGGCGTCATACACCGTGCAAAATAGCCGCACCCTGTTCGATAGGCCAGCCAATCCCGGCTCCGCCGCCTTGATGTTATAGATCATGTTCTTCAACGGCTCGAGCAGCGTCTTGTTGTCAAACTCTTCTCCGTAGATCTGTTGGTAGACCTTGCCTTGCCCATCGACAAAAGAGGTTTGGGTTATATGATCGAAGCCGCCTGCGGGTGAAGGAAAAAAAACAAATCCCAGATCCTTGCTCAATTTTTTTATCGTATCCGCGTCCGCGCTGACGAATTCCCAGTTGGGCATTTTCGCATCCATACGTTTGCCGAAATCATCCATCGCTTCCGGCGTATCGTTCTCGGTATCGAAACCGATCGTCATCACTCCGAAACTGTCAGCCCCTAATGCATCCAGAGACAGTTTGAGCGCTTCCAGGTTGCGGGTCTTGATGGCGCAGACAAACGGGCAATGGGTATAGATCATGTCGATGACCAGCGGCTTGCCCCGATAGTCTGACAATCGCACGGTATGCCCGCTGCGATTCAAAAAAGTGTAATCGCCAAGTTGTTGGCCTATCGCGGCCTGGCTTATTTTCAGGGCATCCTTCTCATCAAAAACCTGAGTGACGACCTTTTCCGGTTGCACATGCAGCTTCGCATTAGATACGGCGTTTTTATACAGCCTGATGCCATCGGTATCGCCATCCTGAGCCGGGGAAGGCGCGGTTGCAATCAACAGAACCGCCCCGATAAGCGGCAATAAGCAGCGATGCATGAGGGATGCTTTCATATAGTTGGCCCATGGAAATGATAGCACCTGAGCCTGTCTAAAAATAATTTGTCCTTCATTAAACAAAACATCCCGTCTGTGCGCATACCAGACGGGATGTCTATTTGAACAAAGCGGGAGTCAGCCGGCGAATAGCACTTCCAGCATCAGCGCGAACATCAATAAACTGATCTGCACCAGTGACGCGAAGAAATTAGCCATTGCCGTTTTTCTCGTCGGATTCTGCACCAGTTGCACGCTCTTGATCAGGAAGTAACCGCCACCCGACAAGGCACCAGCGAGATAGATCCAGCTTAAACCGTAATACATCGGCATCAGCGATACGAACACCAGCAGAATGGTGTGCCCCAATATGATTTGCGCTGCTTTCTGGTCGCCTTTTACCACGGGCAGCATCGGCACTCCTGCTGCGGCATACTGATCGCGAATGGCTATCGCCAGACTCCAGAAATGCGGCGGTGTCCACAGGAACAGCACCAGCGCCAACAATCCCGGAAGCGGGCCGAACGAAGGATCGACCGCTGCCGCGCCCGCAAGCACCGCGAAGCTGCCGGCCAATCCGCCGAATACGATATTCAGCCAGGTACGCCGCTTCAGCCATACCGTATAAACGATGGCGTAAGTGAACGCGCCGAGAAAAATATTCAGTGCAGCCATCGCATTCAGCACGTATGCCGCAGTCGCTACCGCAACCAGAAGCAGCAACCCGATTATCGCCAGCCACTTCAAGCCATGCTGAAAATAACCTGTCACGAATGGCCGGTTCCTGGTGCGCGGCATTTTCGCATCCATGTCGCGCTCGCTGTATTGGTTGAAGGCTCCGGCCGCCGCCGACCCCATCAGGACCGTCAGCGAAAGAACCAGTATCTTCCATATCGGCAAGGACGCGCCCGGTGTGATCGCCATGCCGCCCAATGCGGCAAAGGTAATCACCAATCCGATGCGCAACTTGAATACATCGATATATTGTCTGATCATCATCTTATGCTCCCTCTCTGGTCCAGCTGGAATCAGGAAAGGGCCATTGCACCCTTTCCATCATCTCGTTTCTAGGACATGCCCCACACCGTGGACAGATACTTGAAGTTGATAAAATAGTACAACACGAGAGTCACGAACAGGATCAAGGCCAGCACAAAAGTACCCGGTGCTTCGAAGCCGCCGATACCGATATGTTTCTTGCCGGTCTTAGCAAACGCGACATCGGCATCTTCAACTTTCGGCCATGGTGCGGAACCTTCCGGAATGCGCTCACCTGCAAAAATGGACGCCAGCACGACGATGATGAACATGATCGCGCCGACCGACATGATCACCGCGAAGATCTCGCCGAAGTCCATCAGGCCCTTGGCGATTTCAGGATACTCATAAGCCAAAGGCTGGCCGGCAAAAGTGATATCCGCATGACGGCGCTGCACACCCAGCGTACCGGCACCCATCAGTGAGATCGAGAAGACCCAGGCACCCAGACTAAAGACATAGGGCTGCAATTTCGCCACCCCGGCCAAAGCTATCTTGCGCTGGAACACCACCGGGATCAGCCAATAAGTCACCGCCATAAACGCCATCGTGGTACCTGCTACCAGAGTGCCATGGAAATGCCCCGGCAGATACATCGTGTTGTGGATGATCATGTTGATCTGTTCCACGCTCATCACCACACCCGTGATGCCGCCGATGAAACCGAAACCGACCAGCGACAGGAACATGCCGGAGAAGACCGGATTGCCCCAGGGTGCTTTGCGCAGCCAGGTAAACAAACCTGCATCCATACCCTTCTTGCGTTGTGCTACTTCAATGGAGCCGGGAACGGTCAAACCGTGGATCATGCTGGCCAACACTGCGAGATAGATCATGTAGCTGGTGTTAAATATCTTCCATGCAGAAGTCAACCCGGGATCAGACAGCAGATGGTGCACCGAACCCAGTTGCAGGAACAGGATATACAACAGGAACGCAAAACGGCTCACCTTCTCGGACATCGGCTTGGCGCCGAACACCAATGACGCGATCAGATACCAGATGGAGATATGCGTGACCACGTTGATCTGTTGCGAGGAGTGGCCGAACGCCCACCATACGACCCGGTACATCATTGGATTAATAGTGAAGCCATCGATTATATGTAACGACCAGATAAAGGTCGGGATCAGGATCAGCGCGCCGGAAACGATCGTGAATATCGCGATCACGCAAGCCGTCACGCCGCCGAACACCACCAGCGGAAGCGATCCGCTGTAGGTTTTTTCTTTCTTGGCAACCACCAGCGTGCCGAGAAACACGAAGCAGCCGATCAACGCACCCACTGCGAACAGGATCAAGCCCAGATAAAAATGCGGGGCCGCTTCCAAGGGCGGATAGGAGGTCATCATCACACTGGAATTACCTCCCAGCACGGCCACCGCGACCATCGCCGCACCAACCAGCATCAGCCAGAACTGCGCCCATGCAAAGCGGGGGGTCGCCAGCCGGTTGCCCAGCACATGCGCACCCAGAAAATACAATACGGCCATCTCAAAGAAGATGATCCATACCGCCAGATTAATAAGGCCATGAGCCGTCAGGAACATGTAGAACATCTCGGGCGGGAGCAACTGCACACTCGGCATGCGGGTAAGCGCCACCCCGAGGCCAAACAGCCCGCCTACCAGCAAAAATACGACTGCTGCAAACGCATTCCACTTAACCAGAGTGTTCGCCGTCCTGTTGATCTTGAGGCCGGATACAGGATCAACACGATATTCAGATAATGTAGTGGTCGCCATTTTTATTTACTCCTTAACGTAAATTCTGCCTAACATCGTGTGATGGCCCATAGCGTTAACGCCGCCGCAGTATTCACCGCATACCACGCTGAACGTGCCGGATTTGTTCGGGGTCAAATTGAGCACCTGCTCGTAGCCCGGATAAACCTGAAAGTTGATGTTCTCAGGCTGCAACGAGAAACCATGACCCACATCAAGAGAAGAAAGATGCAGACGATAGGTTTTGCCTTTTTGAAATTCCAGAATGGGACGCCATTGCCATTGCATACCGGCCAGATAAACATCGCTGCCCGGGGGCGGTGCCACGACATCTTCACCGGTTGCCGCATCCTTGCGGACAGAATATTTCGCCAGCTGATCCGCCAGTTTCTTGGAATACGCATCGGGCGTGGTTTTGTAGGCCTCGTTGCGCATGTTCTGGTTACCGATCCAGTGCCAGCTGACCATCCAGCCGAACATGAACAGGCACCACGCAAATGAAAGTACGATCCAGATTATCTCGGTGCGCTCGATCGGTTCGCGCCACCAGTCCGGATTTGTTGGAGTGGTATAAGAAGTTCCCATAGCTGCTTCTCCTTTTTGTATTAAGAAAACATGGTGATCTTAAGGAATCATTGGTATGTGGATCACATCCCACAGGCCCCACAGGATATACAGCACTGTAGGTGTCAATACGCCCAAGGCTAACAACAGCCAGTTGTTATCCAGCACCTTTTGCATGAAATGAGGATTTGTATTATTGGTAGACTCTGACATTGCTTGCTCCTTCCCTTAACAATTGATGGCTGACGCCATTGATGGTTGATACGAGAATCAAATCAATAATTGAACGACAGCTGATATTCCTTACTATCTAACTCTAATTGTGTTGCAAACAGCTGCTACCGCAATAAAGCTACTTCAAGAATCTTGCAATGTGATAATTAATGGCCGAGCAGCACGAAAAGGCCGACAAATAAATATAGCGCTGCGCAAACGGCCAGCACCACAGTCAAAAGAAAAAATTTATTGTGCAGCATCTGCTGCATGAAGGAAGCGGACTCGTTCCCGGATTTGAATAATTCCATTATGTAATCTCCCGCTTATTATCTGTTATTAACGGATTTACATATTCCCAGCGCAATTGAGCATAAGATAATTCAGATATGCTCGCGTGCTTCGCCCTGTTTAAAAAGAGTACATCTAAAATCAAACTGGGTGCACAGAAAACAAAAAAGTTTAACCAAAACCATTTTTGATTTCAGGGATATCATATTCTTTCTTTCCGCCTGTAAAAGCAACTCCATGAAAACCTGTCGATTCAACCTGAACATACAGATAGAATACATATTATAAATACGCTTAAAGCAACCAATTGTCAAGAACACGTTGCAGCTGCTGCAACAGGAGGTACTAATGGATTATTCGGCCTACACCGGCATCCCTGATTATCGCCATACACCCAGATACATTAAAAAAGGCCTGGCATGAGTGTTTTGTTGCTCAAAGCCTTACACATCTCCAGCGTGGCAGGCAGCTTTATGCTGTTTTTTTTGCGCGGCATATGGAGCCTGAGTGGCTCGGCCATCATGAGCCGGCGCTGGATCAAGATTGTGCCGCATGTGGTGGATACGCTGCTGATCGTCTCAGCCTCAGCGCTGGCATTCAGCATCCGCCAATATCCTTTTGTGGATGCCTGGCTGACCACCAAAGTGCTCGCGCTGTTGCTGTATGTCGTGCTGGGCTTGGTTGCTTTCAGATTCGGACGAAGCAAAACCGTTCGCCTCACCGCATGGATCATGGCACAACTGGTGTTCGGCTATATCGTGCTGGTCGCCATCACTCACAACCCGTGGCTATTTTGGAACTGACATGATCCGGATTTATGGAACAAGATATCCCGCCACCCAGAAGCGCGTTCCGCCTGAGCACTAAAATAATTCCGCCCAGATGCTGACGATCATCATTGTGTCACGCTTGTCGTCGAGCGCCTTGGCAAGGCCCAATCGCACGGTGACCGGCAGGAAATAGGCCAGCGTCATGTCCAGCCTTGCTTCGACACCCACCGACTTCTTTAGATCCTTCTGGTCAAAGACATCGTCCCATGCATTGCCGGCTTCGGCAAACACGGCGCCGTGCACCCGCTTGAAGAAGAACGGAGTATTACCGCCTCCCCATTCAATATTTTTGATCGGGAAGCGGTATTCCGCACTAGCGAGCCCGACTTTCTGACTGCGGTATTCATTGGCCGGATAACCGCGCAAATAGACGTTGTTGTCCTCCACGTTGATGGTCATGTCGCCGGGCATGTCTCCGCCCAATTGGAAGGCGCGCTGCGCAAGGACATCGCCGGTCGATTTTCCCGCATAGCCGCGCAGCAACAGCACATGGTGTTTGAATGGGAAATCGATATATTCATGCCAATCGACACTGTATTTTTTCAGGTTGAAATCGCTGCCGAGTTTTTTATCGAGTTGCTCGTAGCCGAATTCGATATTGCGGCCATCTTCCGGGCTGATCGAATAGCCATAGGTCTTGGCATTATTGAAAAGGTAACTTAGCCTCCCGGAAGCCTGTATGCCCTGCGCCGGAATCGTCCCGTCATAGCCGCTCCAGGGCGGCACCGGGGTGAGATTCGATACGCTTTTGCGCTGCAAGCCAAAGGTCAAATCCTGTTGCCAGTCGATCTTGTGCAATGGAAAAACCAGCGCAGCATCGAGCCTGCGGGATCGCTCGACATAATCTGCCTCGGCGATGAAACCCTGCTTCTGCGAAAGAAGATGCGCATAAGTCATGTCGATATCCTGCGCGCGCAATTTCAAGCTCGGGAACATGCCATCGTAGCGGTAATTGAAGTCATACCAGGTTCGGTGTTTCGACGGACCATACATCGCGCTCAAGGTATAGCTATGGCGCTCCACCGCATCGGCGCCAAAGGTAAACAGGCCGCCCAGCATGCCGCTATAGGAGCTGTAACCAAAGTTGGGCAACCACAAACGCGGAGCCAGCGTCGGCAAGGGATTGTACGAGCTCAGCTCTGTCTCAACCGCCTTCTCCTCATACGTCATCACCGGATATGGATCGCGATAGCTGTCCGCCACTTTTCGGATCGCTGGCTGGTTGTCCATCACGTGTATGTCGAAACCGCGTGAACTGTAATCCGCAAACGCGATCGAGCTGCCGTCCGGTGTGACCGATGGCATGAAAGCGCCGCCGAGCACATTGCTGACCTGCGATATCTGCTTGTGATCGAGGTCATATACATAAATATTGAAAATGCCGCTGCGGTCCGAGGAGAAATAAATGCTGCGGCCGTCCGCACTCCACACCGCACCGCCGTCGATGGCGCGGTCGTGCATCAGCTCTTCGATCTTGTTACCCAGTCTATCGAGTATCCAGATATCCTTGTAACCGTCCGGCTGCCTGACGCCGACGGCGATCATCTGCCCGTCGGGGCTGAAGCGCGGGGTTTCGAACTGGTACTCGCTGTCTTCAGTCAGCCAGCTGATGTCCTCTGCACGTGCCGGTTTTGCTGTGATCATTTCCGGCGCTAGCGGCATCGTCGCGATTCGCGTCTTGCCGAGGCCATTGGTCACGAATACCAGCCTGGTACCATCCGGCGACGGAGCAGGATCGCGCGCACGCAGACGCGTGGTGAGGCGTATCTCCTTGCGGTGTTCCAGATCGTAAAAATAGATGTCGTTGTAGAGATCGGTGTTACGCACCACCTCGATCTTGGTGTAGTAGAAACCCTTTTCATCCGCTCTCCAGGCGATGCCCGGTGCCGAAGAATTGATATTATCGACGAGCTTGCGGTCGGCGCTGCCGTCGATGTTCATCAGGTGGATCGCGGGGTGTAAATCGGCGTTCTGTACGAAATAAGCGATCTGTTTGCCATCCGGGGAGATCGCAGGCGCGAGATTTTCGTAACCGCCCTTGTTGAATCCATTCGGGGTCAGCGCGCGCGATGCGCTCAAGCCCTGTGCCAGCACTTTCTGCTTGTCCGCGTCATAACGCCTCGTCAGCTCGCTTTTCCATTCGTCCCACAACTCGCCGTACCCGCTATGCAGCACGCGTTGTGCCGTGCCGTTCACCAGAAAAGGCCACCAGCGTCCGCTGTAGTCTATCGACAGGTCGGCCAATTTTTCGCGTCCGTATTTCTTTGCAATGAAAGCGGTAAAGCTGCCCCCGAACAAGTAGGGTACTTCGCCAGCCGGCCACTTTTCGGCGTAGTTCGCCGCATGACTGATGTCGGGAAAATTGTTCTCCAGCACTGCCATGCGCAACACCATGTCTGATGCGGGCGAGCGGTTGCGGCCGCCGCCGGTCAATTCGGTCTCTTCGTAGACCGCCAGACCTTCGATCAGCCAGACCGGCTGGAACATGTTGGGGAAATACAGGTTGCCGAAAATATTGCTCAACACTTCCGGCAGGCTGTTCACCATGTCGAGCTGGACGATGTGAGTGTATTCGTGGGTGATCAACAGCCGCATCCAGTCGTCATAGTTGCCTGCGCCGAAGATGGATTCGCCGAACGGCTGGGTGATGTAAAGCGTAATCAGATTATAGGGTAGCGGCGTAGCCGATCCATTGGCATCATCCATCGCATCGACCAGGACAATATGGGTGCGCGTATGCGGCTGCGATTTCATGAGCGGCACCAATCGGGTATGCACATCTTCAGCGATCACTGCCGCGCGCTGCGCGAGCTGCTCTTCGCCCTGATGATAGTGGATCAGGAAATGCGGCGAGGTCAGCGTCATCCAGGAAAATGACGGATCGGTCTTCGCATAAGAGATGGGCAAGTGCAGCAGACACAACAACGCAAGCAGTCTTACGACGTGACGTAACATCTCCAAGCATCCCAGCCTCATCCCCAATCCCTAATCACCTCGTCCAAAAACCAAAACACATGCACGCTACAATACCCCTTCGCATTCTGACCGGATATTCAGGAAAGCACCAGATGATAGAAGTGATCGTATTGGCCATCGCGTTGAGCATGGACGCCTTCGCCGTCTCCATCGGCCTCGGCTCTAAAGGCGATGCGCGCGGACTCGGACTCAAGGCCGGACTGTACTTCGGCAGCTTCCAGGCACTGATGCCCTTCATCGGCTACCTGGCTGGCCGTGGCCTGCTGGGCTGGGTCGAAGCCTGGTCGCACTGGATCGCCTTCGGCCTGCTCGCGCTGATCGGCGGCAAGATGATCTACGAAGGACTCAGCGAAGGCATCGAGGAAGACATCGCCGCGATCACCCACAAGGTCATGCTGCTGCTCGCCATCGCCACCAGCATCGACGCGATGGCCGCCGGCTTCAGCCTGACGCTGCTCGATGTCAATGTTTACCTCGCCTGCACGATCATCGGCGTCACGACTTTCGCGTTCAGTTGGCTGGGTGTCGTCATCGGCAAGCGCAGCGGCACCTGGCTGGAGGGCAAGGCAGAAATCTTTGGCGGGGTGGTACTGATCTTGATCGGGATCAAAATGCTGGTGTCATAGTGACCGGGCAAAATCAATTTGACTCAGGTGCCGTTAGACTCGTGTCATATTGTTCAGCCATGTAGCCCGGATGCAGCTTTAGTGGAATCCGGGAATTCCCCGCATTTCACAGTGTTTCATGCGGGCTACGCTTGCTAACGTTTGAGCTGAGCGAAGGAGTAGGCCTCACTGGGCTACAGGTCACGAGGCTTGAATGCATCAGGGTCATAGATGCCGTCCCTTAGACGTTGCCGTCGTTGTGCATCAGCGCGAAGCCCGTCATCAATCACGTAGAGCAGTGCTAGGGCGTCACCGTCAAGTGTGTCGAAGAAGCTGGACGAATCCAAGTACTCCGCCGCTACGGCGTTGAGCACGTCGGATAGAGCTGCGAGCGCCAGATTGACGCTTTGGCGAGAAGCAAACTCGAGTGGCTTCGCTGTTTCCGAGACCTTGAGGTCGAGATCGCTGTGGGCGATATGGCGGTTTCTCCAGTCCCGAGCAAAAGCACTAGCTTGCAAGGCGTCCTGAACTTTGGAGCTGACCGTTGCTTTTGAGTTGGCTCGATCAATCAGTGCTGGTAGTCGCTGGATCGTCAGGTTCTGCTTCTTCGCGGTGGCTGGTGGGTCTGTTAGCCGAGCAATATGCAGAAGGACGTTCTCCCAGATGGAGTCCTGAACAAGTCTGCAGAACGCAGGCGCCGCGGCGTTCAGAAGGTCGACCCGTGACTCCTTCGTTCCGAACAGGGCAACGAAGTCGGACCACTTACCGTATACCCAAGCGACCTCTTGCCAAAGCGCAGAATAGATGGTTCCAAGCTCATCGCCCATCAAACGAATGTGCTCGGCCTTGGCTTCTTCGGCGGTGCGGTGCGAGGCTGTCATTGCGTGAGGCCTAACGAGGCTGTAGAAAAAGTCTATCCATTCGCGCATCCTGCATCGAACCAAGTCAAATATCAAGGTCAAACTGCTGGATAGAACAATGGAGACTGAAATGGCCCGATACAAGCACATAGACACCAGCCCGCGCTTTTTGGTGGTGGATTTGCAGCGACAGTTGCTGCCGGGCACCTTCGCGAGCGAAAGGTGTCCGAGCGAAAGGTGTCGGAGTCTAATTTACTTCAACCCTAACACATCCTGCATGTCGTACAACCCAGCCTTGTTGGCCTTGAGGAAACGCGCAGCGCGCAGCGCACCCATCGCGAACGTCGCGCGACTGCTGGCCTTGTGGGTGATTTCGATGCGCTCGCCGGTGCCCGCAAACAATACCGTGTGGTCGCCGACGATGTCGCCGCCGCGCACGGTGGCAAATCCTATCGTGGAGGGATCGCGCTCGCCGGTGATGCCTTCGCGGCCGTAAACGGCACACTTCTTGAGATCGCGCCCCAGGGTTTTCGCAATCACTTCTCCCATGCCCAGCGCGGTGCCGGAGGGTGCATCCACTTTGTGGCGGTGATGCGCTTCGATGATCTCGATGTCGTAACCTTGCGCCAGCACACGCGATGCGGTCTCCAGTAATTTGAACACCAGGTTCACGCCCACGCTCATGTTGGGAGCGAACACGATGCCGATATGTTGCGCCGCCGCGCCGAGTTGCGCTTTTTGCTGCGCATTCAGACCCGTGGTGCCGATCACCATGTTCACGCCTAGCTTGCGGCAGATTTCGATATGATGCAGGGTGCCTTCAGGCCGGGTAAAATCGATCAGAACGTCCGCACCCCGCAACGCTGCAGCCACGTCCGCACTGATTTTTATGCCGCAGGCCGCGCCAAACAGTTCTCCGGCATCCTTGCCAAGAAGCCCGCTGCTGGTGTGCTCCAGCGCAGCGTGCAGAGCCAGATCATCTGACTGAAACACAGTCTCCAACAAGGTGCGTCCCATTCGTCCATTGCTACCGGCAATGGCAATTTTTATTTTTCCCATGCTCTATCCTTTTACTTTTGAGCTTCTGCGCGCTTAGGCGCAGTTTCAGCAGGTTGGTTGCCATCAACTATGCGCGTCAGATTGTCGCCCTCGAAATAAATTGTCAGGTCTTGCTTCTCGGTCATTTTTCCCTGGTGTTCCAGACGATACGCATAATCCCAGCGGTTGCCATGAAATGCATCGTTGATCATCGGGGTGCCCAGCACATAACGCACCTGCTGTTTTGTCATGCCAACCTTAATCTTCTCGCGCATATCCGGTGTCACAAGATTCCCCTGTCGAATGTCCATCTTGTATAGGCCGCACGAGGACAGCACCGGGGAAAGCAAAATCACAGCAAGCAAAATAATTTTGATACGCATCACATTCCTAATCGATATTCAAATCCAATGCATCATAACTCAAGCTGACGCGCTCAACATTTCGGCCGCGTGTTTCCGTGTAGTCTCGGTGATCTTCACGCCGCCCAGCATGCGCGCAATTTCCTCAACACGCTGCTCAATATTCAACACGGTGATATGGCTCAGTGTGACACCATTTTCCACTGCCTTGCTCACTTGCCACTGCTGGTCAGCCGCTGCTGCAACCTGAGGCAAATGCGTAACACACAATACCTGATAGGACTTGCCCAGTTTTTTCAGCAAGTGCCCGATGATCTCAGCGACTCGCCCGCCGATGCCGCTGTCCACTTCATCGAAGATCAGCGTCGGCACACTGGCGATCTTCGAGGTCGCAACCTGGATCGCCAGGCTGATGCGCGACAACTCGCCACCCGATGCGACCTTGGCCAAGCTGCGCGGCGGCACGCCGGGATTGGCGGCGACCTGGAACTCTACAGCTTCCAGTCCGTAGGCATTACCTTCGGCCAGCGGCAGCAATGCCACCGCAAAACTGCCACCCTGCATCGCCAAGGTCTGCAACGCCTCGCTGATCTCACGCGATAATTTGTCTGCGGATCTTTTTCGTGCTGCCGATAATTTTTGCGCGGCTGCAAGATAATTTTGCTGTGCGGTTTTTTCCTGCTGCTCCAGCTCGGCCAGATCAGCATCGCCGCCCAACTCTTCCAGACGCGCCACGATGCGCTGCAACGCCTGATCCAGTTGCTCCGGTGCGACGCGATATTTGCGTGCGGCATCCATCACGCTCTGGATACGTTGTTCCTGTTCGCGCAAGCGTTGCGGGTCGGTATCCAGACGTTGCTGATAATGGCGCAGCGCATATACGGCTTCCTGCAATTCGGCCTGAGCACTTTCCAACATCTTAAGTGTTTCACCCAGGCTTGCATCGTGCTGCATGCCGTCGCGAATGCGCACCGTCAGCGCGTTGAGTTGCGCCAGACACGCAGTGTCCGCCTCGCTCAAGGTTTCGATGCCGAACGCCGCAGTCTCCAACAGGCTCGCCGCATGGGCCAAGCGCGCATAGTCTTCCTGCAAGGCATTCCAGTCCGCCACATTAAAGCCCAGCCTTTCCATCTCGTTGCACTGGAACTGCAACAACTCGCGCTCGGCGGTCATTGCATCGGCATTCTCGCTCAAACTGATGCGGCGGCGGCGCAAGGTTTGCCACTCGCGATACAAGGCTGCGACTTTTTCCGCGCTGTCAGTCATGCCAGCATAACCATCCAGCAACATGCGCTGTGCATCGGGGCGCACCAGCGATTGATGTGCATGCTGCCCGTGGATATCCAGCAACTGATCGCCTGCTTCGCGCATCTGTTGCAGTGTGGCACTGCGCCCGTTGATGAAACCGCGCGAGCGTCCCCCGGCATCCAGCACTCGACGCAGCAGGCATACGCCCTGATCGCCTTCCAGCTCTTGTTCTTGCAGCCAGTTCTGCATGTGCGGCAGCGCGCTCACATCGAATTCGGCGGCGATCTCGGCACGCTCGCAATCATTGCGTACCATGGTCGCATCGCCACGCTCGCCAAGTGCCAGCGACAACGCGTCGATCAAGATTGATTTGCCAGCGCCGGTCTCGCCGGTCAGCGCGGTAAATCCGGCGGAGAAATCCAGCTCAAGCGAGGAGACGATGACGAAATCGCGGATGGACAAAAATTTCAGCATCTACCTTTCTCCAACAACCGTCACGAGCAGGCCAAGATGCAAGGCGCCGCGCAACGCGCGACGAGGCATACCGATGTTGGTAGACGAGGAGCAAGAGAGCACGCAACGCCGCATAACCAGAGACACTTGGTTGCCGTTTTGTGGCGGCCTAGTGGAATGGCTAGTAGTTCCATCAGATTGGTCGCACAGTAGGTTGTCATTTATAAAGTCTGGTTCCAGAGCAACTTCTCGCGCAGCGTGTGGTAATAGCTATGCCCCACCGGATGCAACAGGCAGACTGCCTCAGGATGGCGCGAGACGATGACCTTGTCATGCAACTGCAAATCATGGCTGGTGTGGCTATCGAAGCGCACGCGAATGTTGCTGGTGCGATGCATCAGTATCTCCAGCTCCGACGAACCCTTCACCACGATGGGCCGGTTGCTCAAGGTGTGCGGGCAGATCGGAACCAGCTCCAGCACATCGAGGCTGGGATGCAGTATCGGGCCGCCCGCAGACATTGCATAGGCAGTGGAACCGGTAGGGGTCGCAATGATCAGCCCGTCGGCGCGCTGGTTGTAGACATACTCGCCGTCCACGCGCACTTCGAACTCGATCATGCTGCTGATATTGTTGCGGTGTACCACCACCTCGTTGAACGCCGAGCCGCTGAACACTTCGACATCGTTGCGTATCACCCGCGCGCAAAGCAGCAGGCGCTCCTCGGTGACGAACTTGCCATCCAGCATCGCCGCTATGCTGTCCTGCATGTTATCCAGCGTGAGGTCGGTCAGGAATCCGAGCCGCCCCTGGTTCACCCCGATCAGCGGAATCTTGCACGGCGACAAGGTGCGCGCGATGTTCAACATGGTGCCATCGCCGCCCAGCACGATCGCCAGATCAACCGTGCGTCCGATCTCATCCAGACTCATCGCCTGATATGGATTGTTCTTGATGTGTTCGGCGGTCAGGCTATCCACCACCACGGTCAAACCTTTGGACAACAAAAATTCAGCCAGCCGCAACAACGGCCCGGCGATTTCCGGAGCCTTGTATTTACCGATCAGCGCAACGTTTTTGAAGAGGAATTTCATGGGAGGGATTAAACCACATCGCTCGAGCAATGACAAAGCTGACAATCGCCGCAAGCGCGCCAGATGCGCACAGGATGCGCCATGACAAGACGGCATCCCGGCTCGACTACGAGCCGGCCAAACTACAGGCCGGCCAAACTATAAACCGGAAAGATAATCCGTCAACGCTTCGATCTCTGGATCAGTCAAAGATTTGGCGACCTTGTTCATCACACCGTCCGGGCTGTTGCTGCGTTCGCCGCTGCGCCAATGCGTGAGCTGTGCCCGCAAGTATGATTTGTGCTGACCGCCGATCACCGGATAGGTCGCAATGTTAGGCGCTTTGCCCTTGCCGTTTTCACCATGACAACTCATGCATGGGGGGATACCCCTTTTTGCATCGCCTTTCAGGAACAGATTCTTAGCAACGGCGTTGTCTCCCTTGCCGTTGCCATGCATCTTGGGCTGACTGGCAAAATAAGCCGCAATATCGATCAGCTGGGCATCGTTAATGGTCGTCGCCATGGCGCTCATGATCTGATGCGTGCGCGACCCAGTCTGAAAATTGCGCAGTTGCTTCGCGATATAGTTGGCATATTGTCCGGCAAGATTTGGAATCAAATCTTCCAGACTGAGTCCGACCTCGCCGTGACAGCCCTGACACAACTCTGATCGGGTCTTGCCCGCGACAGGATTGCCAGTACCTATGCGCTGCTTGATCACATCAGGGGACTCAGCGGCGAAAGCTGCCGTGGCAGTGAGTAGAGTGACAGTAACCAAATAAACGACAATGTTGTTTTGTATGCGGTTCATAGTTAGTGTGCTCCTGTACCGGTGGAATATTATCCAATTAAACCACATCATCCATACAATGACAAAGGCGCCAACGTGCAGTATAGAATCCGGGCTGCATCACATACAGTATACCGGAGCAGTTTTTTGAATACATCACCGCCCGCAGAATTGCGGCTCATCTCGTTATCTTTGCTTGCCGAATGCGATGCCGTCCACAAAGTGGAAGGCGTGCGCCGGTTGGCGCAAGCATGGACGTCAGGCGATGTCAGCCTGGATGCACACGCGGTGTTGACCGCACAACATCTTATCCCCGGCAAGCCGGACAAACCGGAGCTGGTATCGCCGCTCTCGGTCAAGCGCCGTTCGATGATCACGCCGGAAGGCCGCGCGATATTGATCCACGCATTGGCGCATATCGAGTTCAATGCCATCAACCTGGCTCTAGATGTGATCTGGCGCTACGCCGACATGCCACGTGAATATTACGCCGACTGGCTGCAAGTGGCGGATGAAGAGGCGCTGCATTTCTCCCTGTTGGCCGGACACCTGCAACAACAAGGATACGCGTACGGAGACTTCCCCGCGCACAACAGCCTGTGGGAGATGGCCGCGAAAACGCAGCACGACATCCTCGCGCGCATCGCGCTGGTGCCGCGCACGATGGAAGCGCGCGGACTGGATGCCACCCCGCAAGTGCGCGCCAAACTTGCTCAGGCCAAAGACATGGCCGCCGCCGCGATCCTGGATATCATCCTGCGCGATGAGATCGGCCATGTCGCGATCGGCAACCATTGGTATAACTGGTTGTGTGAGCAACGCGGCCTGGAGCCGGTTGCCACCTCTGCCCGTCTGGCCACCGAGTATCAAGCACCGGTGATGCGCGGACCATTTAACCTGGAAGCGCGACGGGCAGCGGGATTCAGCGAATTGGAGTTGGATGCGTTAAGCAATATTCAAAAAGCTTGATTGGTTCCTTACTGGCGCGCTACAGGTAATGCAGCAGCTTCAGCCGCAGGCAAGGCACCCGCAGCCTGTTCCAGCATCGACAACTCATCCACCGACAACACCTTGTCGGCATCCAGAATGATGACGAATTTGTCCTTCACCTTGCCCATGCCGCTGATGAAGTCGGCGCGGATCTTGGCGCCGAAGCTCGGTGCGGGTTCGATGTTGGCGGCGGCGATCTCCAGCACTTCGGATACCGCATCCACCACCACGCCGATATCCTGAGTCTCTCCCTCATTGTCCGCTTCGATGATCACGATGCAGGTGCGTCGGGTGACCTCGGTCGCGGGACGGACGAAGCGCGCCGACAGGTCCACCACCGGCACGACCGCGCCGCGCAGGTTGATCACCCCGCGTATAAATTCAGGCATCATCGGCACGGTGGTGAGGCTGCCGTACTCGATGATCTCCTTGATGCCCAGGATGTCCATCGCGAACATTTCATTGCCCAACAGGAAGGTGAGGTATTGCGCCTCTTCTTTTTGTACGACGGGTACTTGTGCTTCATTTTTTCTGACGAGTGCGCCCATGACGGTCTCCCTAAAACTTGACGAACTCTGGCTTGTGGTGGGGATCGGCGGCATGCGCGGCGGCCATCCTGACCGGCTGGGTGGATGCCACTGCCCTGGGTGCCGCCCGCAGGTGGCCGGGGGCGATGTTCTCGATCTTGAAGAATTCCATCGCGTGCTGCAATTGCTCGGCCTGGCCGCTCATCTCCTCGGCAGTCGCCGCGAGTTCTTCGGAGGCCGAGGCGTTCTGCTGGGTGATCTGGTTCAGTTGCGCTAGGGCGGTGTTGATCTGGCCGACACCCGAGGATTGTTCTTCGGAGGCGGCGGTGATCTCCTGCACCAGGTCGGAGGTCTTGTTGATCGAGGGCACCATCAGGTCCAAGAGT
>JANXXH010000096.1 GCA_025350705.1 Gallionella sp. | reverse complement strand
TCCGGGGGAAACCTAAGGAAATAGTCTACTCCAATATTCTTGTCCGGTTTGCTTGACTTGATCATTGCGTATTCCCTTTTAAGTGAACACCATTTCTTCTTCAAGCCGTCCATGTGTTCTCACCCAAACGAACACAGGCATGATCCCATCCTGGTTAAAGTTAATCTCTGTGCTAAATTTCAGCAGCCAGTGCTGATGAACCAGATCACCTTTGGATACCACGGTCAGTACGGATTTGCGCGATTCTACGGTATTAATATTGGGTGGTTTGATGCCAGCCGGCGGCAGCTTGATTAGATAACTCACCAGCGATACAGTCCGGATTCGGTAGCGTCATTAAGGATCTCCGCGATGCGGTGGTGTCCTTTGCTCATGGCAACATCCCAAGGCGTTTTGCCTTCCGCGTTTGTTATGTGGAATTTTACGCCGTTATGCAACAGTGTTTGCATCACATCAGCCAAGCCGTTTTCTGCAGCAACAAACACAGGCATGACCCCATCCTGGTTAAAATTAATCTCTGCGTTGGATTTGAGCAACCGGTGCAGATTAACCACATCACCTTTGGATATAGCGGTCAGTATGGCCTTGCGCGAATCTGCGGTATCGATCTTGTGTGGCTCGAAGCCAGGCGGAAGCATCTTGAATATATAACTACCCAGCGATAGGGTAATGATCAGCCCCAACGCGATCAGCACCTCAAATGGGCTGAGGCCAAGGATTGCAGCGATCACATCCTGCAGGTTGGCTCCAATGGCGAGCACTTTGAACAACATCTTGGTCGCCAATACGATCAACATCAAGGCGAACAGTTTGCGTAGAAACTCAACCTTCAAGTGGTTCGAAGCTTTTGCGCCCAGCGGCGCCATGATGACACTGGCGAGTGAAATCCAGAATAAACCGGGCAGGTAGACAAAGCCGAGGTTGGGGGCGGGCAAGTCGGTAAGGTTCATGCCGGTTACGATGTAGCCCAGCGTGCCGCCGACTGCAATCGGGAAGCCAATGGCTGCGGAGGTGCCGATCGCGTGTCTGAGCGAAAAATTGCACCAAAGCAGGAAGGGGGTGATTATCATGGCGCCGCCGATGGATACCATGCTGCTCAGCGTGCCGGTAAATATGCCGGTAATCGTCATGCCGAGCATGCCGGGCGGTTGGCGCGAGGCGTGCGGGCGTGCGCCGAACAGGATTTGTACGGCAACGAAATAGACGAACAGCGCGAAGAATATACTCAGCCCGCGTATCGGAATAGAGGCAGCGAGCAACGCGCCTATACCGGTGCCGAGCAGGATGCCCGGGGCGATGTTGCGCACCACGCGCCAGTTGACCGCCCCATGCTGGTGATGCTTGCGCATGCTGGAGATCGCAGTGAACAGGATGACTGCCATCGAGGTGCCGAGGGCCATATGCATCGAAGTATCGGCGGAAAAGTGCTGCGCGTCATACAGCAACAGCAAAACCGGCACGAGCAAGACACCGCCGCCGACACCGAGCAGTCCGGCCAAAAATCCCGAGATTGCACCGAGTATTAAATAACTGATATACCAATCCATCAGAAAACCTCAACCAATCTACTGCGCGATCCGAGAACTGCGTTGCGCGGTACTCGCTCCTCGCCTACCCATTCGGTATGTCTCCTTCGCTGCACTCCGTGCGCCTTGTTCTCGAATCGCTCGCTACGTTTCGTTGAGGTTTTCATGTGTGTGCCAGATTCTTTGTGATGAAATTCCATTCCGCCGGATCAAGCGGCGTGATGGACAAGCGGTTGCCGCGTTGCAAGGTGCGCATGCGTTCCAGCTCAGGGTGTTTGCGCAATTCGTCGATGGAGATGAGCGCGATCTTCTTTACCAGTTGCACGTCCACATTGAACCAGCGCGGCTGTTCCTGTGAGGCCTTGGGGTCATAGTATTTGCTCTTCTTGTTGAATTGCGTGGCGTCGGGATAAGCGACACTGCTGACTTTCGCGATGCCCGCGATGCCCGGCTCTTTGCAGTTGGAATGATAGAACAATACGCCGTCGCCGACCTTCATCTGGTCGCGCATGAAGTTGCGTGCCTGATAATTGCGCACGCCATACCAGGCTACAGTTTGCTTGGGTAGTGCGGCGAGATCGTCTATGCTGCAATCGGAGGGTTCGGATTTCATCAGCCAGTAGCGCATGGTTCACATCCATGAATAATAAACTACATGTCCACGAAATACACTAAAAACACGAAAATGGTGTAGGCAGCGAAACTCGATGGGCAAATTATTGCAACGAAAATAATATTGATTTTTTTCGTGCCTTTCGTGTATCCCGCGGACAAGGTATTTTTATAATAAAAAAATGCGGCCTAAGCCGCATTTTAAATAGAGCCCCCCGCCTGTGCCGTTGACTCAATATCTTGAACCTTGGTTCAAGAGGGCCGCTTCCCAGTTACATCAGGTACATCCGCAAAATGGGACGCGCACAACAGTAACATCGAGGGTCGCAACCTAAGCCTTAGCTTATGGGTTCAAAGAATTATGAGCCTATCGAACACCGCAGGGGACAAACCTGTAACACAATTATTATTTAGAACAGCGAATCTTGTTCGGCTAAGGCTTTGTCTATCGCTGCCTGCATGAAACCCATTCTACGCTTAAAGTCGGCGAGGTCAACGCCCCGGCCAACTTTTATGGTGAGCAATTCATGGGTGATATTCAGCGCAGCCATCAGCGCGATGCGCTCGATGCTGGCGATCTTGCCGGCATCGCGGATTTCGCGCATTTTTTTGTCCAGATAAGCCACGGCATCAAGCAGTTCGCCGCGTTCTTCCTCCGGGCAAGCGATGCGCAACTCGCGGTCGAGAATCTTGATTTCCAGCGTTTTTATGGTATTGGTCATGATTGGTCTTCGGGCAGAGTAACCAGCAGTTTTTCCAGGCGAGTCTTTGCAATATCGATTTTGTCGCTGCATTGACGATTGCTGCTGAGGGCGTGCGCCAACTCTTGGCGCAATTGGTGATTTTCGGCACGCAACTTGCCATTAACTTGTATTAGCTGGGCGACTTTGCTTCCCAGCGTGTTCAATTCGTTTTCCATGAGCTGACTATAAATTGAAAAGTGCTGCTAAGTCAAACGCTAAGGCGAATTTATGCAAGCAGATTGTAGGTTGCCAATAATTATTGTTTCGGCAAGACATGCGATGTTTGTGATAAAGTGCTCGCCGCTTTGAGGTGCTCGTCTGCTTGCAGATGAGTTAAACGGGAAGCAGGTGCGGGATTAAATTTCCTATGCCTGAGCTGCCCCCGCAACGGTAAGCGAGTGTGGATTTGTCAGTGTGCCACTGTGAGTGATCCCCCAAGGGTGCTTATGGGAAGGCGATGGATCAAGACTTGTGAGCCCGGATACCGGCCCCAAAGCAAAGGTACAGGAGATGCTGCGGGTGGCGCATCGGGAAGACCGCTGCACAACTACTGGTGAAACAACTAGCCATCTGACTAAGTTGGCAAACTACGCCAACTAAGTCATTGGTTATGCGCTTGCTGATGCTGCGTTAAAAAATGACTCGAAATCCTCATGTGCTGAAATGTACATTCCGGTTCCCCGCTATTTTTTGCCTTGCCTCAACTTCGCTCGCTACGTTGTGCAACGGTCTTTCAGAAATTATTCAACTCGCAGTATTTCCTGATTTATTAATTTTCCAACGGGGACGCTTGGAACTTACTCAGGAAATAAATCATGAAACAGAAATTAATCTCGGTTGCACTGTTCAGTGCGATCACATTCCCTTTAGCTGCGCATGCCGAAACTCCGATGGAGTTGTTGATCGTGACGCCCACGCGTATGGCGCAGTCGCTGGATAAAACCATCGCTGACACGTCGGTGTTGACTGAACAGGATATCCGCAAATCCGGTGCGCCCGATGTGCCGACCTTGCTGCGCTCTTTGGCTGGGGTCGAGGTGGTGCAAAGCGGCGGGCTGGGCACACAATCCAGCACTTTTATGCGCGGCACCAATTCAAGTCATGTGCTGGTGTTGCTGGACGGCGTGCGTATCAATTCCGCTACCACCGGAACGACCGCGCTCGAACACATCATGCTGGATAGCATCGAACGTATCGAAGTGGTGCGCGGCAACGTCAGCAGCCTGTATGGTTCGGAGGCCATCGGCGGCGTGATCCAGTTATTTACCAAGCAGGGACGCGGCGCGTCGGCATTCAACGCCAGTGTCGGCGTGGGCAGTCATGGCACGAAACGTTTGGCAGCCGGATTGTCGGGTAGTGTGGATGCAACTTCGTATAGCGTGAATGTCGGCAAGGTAAAAACCGACGGCGTGTCGGCGGTCAATACAGACATAGCGCCAACCGCTAATCCCGACAAAGATGGTTATGACAACACGACCCTCAATGCTCAAGTGAAACACGCTATCAATGCCGATCATCAATTGTCGGCTTCGTTGTTCAGCACGCGCGGCGATAGCCAGTACGACAATGTGTTTAACCTGGCAACGACTGATCTCAACAATACCAAGGCTGCAATCGAAAAATTATCGTTGACTTCGGACGATCAATTGAATGCGATGTGGCACAGCAAGTTGAATTGGGCGCGCGGCACAGACGATAGCAAGGATTACCTGAATGACGTGGAGAATGGCCATATCAAAACGGTAAGCAATCAACTTGCCTGGCAAAATGAATTGAGGATTGCCGATACCCAGCGTATTAATCTGGCAGCGGAGCATCTGGTGCAATCGGTGGATTCCAGCACGTTGTTTACACAGACTGAGCGCATCGTGAATAGTTTGCTGGGCGGCTATGTGGGCGAATACGGAACTCAACAGGTGCAACTCAATTTACGCCAGGATCGTTATTCCGATTTCGGAATAGCTAACACCGGCTTGCTCGGTTATGGGTTGGCGTTTGCGGATAGCTGGCGAGCGACGGCGAGTATCAGCAATGCTTTCAAGGCACCGACTTTTAACGATATGCACGCGCCGGCGGCATGGGGCAGCAATCCCAATCTGCGTCCTGAGCGAGCGAACAACCGCGAGCTTGGTTTGCGTTATTCGTCCAGCGGACAGCATGTCGAGCTGGTGTATTTCGACAACCGGATACATGATTTGATCAACTATCCGGCTCCACTGTATACCGCACAAAACGTCGATCGGGCGCGTATCAGCGGTGCGGAACTGGGCTATACCGTGGAGTTTGGCGATACCCGCATGAAAGCCAATGCTACTTGGCAAAATCCACGCGACACAGCAACCGACCAAACCTTGTTGCGCCGTGCAAAGCGGCTTGCCAATCTCGCGGTGACTCAACATATCGGCTCATGGGAAGCAGGCGGTGAATTGCAATACAGCGGCGAGCGTCAGGATATTTTTACTGATGCCAGCACATTCATAACCATAGGCGAAACATTAGCTAGTTACAGTTTGATAAATATTACTGCCAACTACGACATCAGCAAACAACTCAAGCTGTCACTGCGTGCCGATAACTTGTTCAATAAGGGCTACATGCATGCATACAGCTACAACACTTTAGGCCGTACACTGTTTGTCGGCCTGAGCTATCAGCAATAGATTTTGTAATTGATGGCAAAGGCGGCATTGCTGCCTTTGCTTTTTTCTTGGATTGGTGTACTGTTGCCGTCATCAGTACAAGAACTTAATAAAGGAGATGCTATGAATAACATTCCAACCAAAACCATCGCAATTTTTGCATCGCTGGCTGCACTGATGGCGGCTACTCGTTTTAACCATTTCGGTTCGGCGATCTCTTTGCCGGATGCTTCTCTCGCGGTGTTCTTTCTGGGCGGTTTATATCTGTCCAAATTTACACGAGCATCAATAGCAGCTTTCACCTTGCTGATTCTGGAAGCGGGCTTGATCGATTACTACGCGACATCCATTCAAGGCACCAGCGACTGGTGCATGACCTCAGCCTATTGGTTCCTCATCCCGACTTATGGCAGCCTGTGGTTCGTCGGACGTTGGTTTGCTTTAAAGCATACTATGGAAGGCAGGGGACTCGTCGTGTTGGTCTTGGCTGCGTGGGCCGCCAATAGTTTTGCTTTCATATTTTCCAACGCCACCTTTTATATGTTCTCCGCGCGCTTTGAGGAAATGAGTGCAGTCGAATACGCATCGCGTGTTGCCCAATACTATACTTCGTATGTTTCAGTGGCGCTGTTGTATATCGCTTGCGCAGTCGCAATACACATGGCAATCGATATCATCGGTAAGCAAGGGGTTCATTCGCACTAATTGAGATGTCGAAGTGGCGGGGTGTGTTATTTTTTCGAAGGAGTGTCTTCAGGCTTATCGTCTTTCGGTTTGCCGGAAAAAAGTATCATGCCGAACAGAATAATAAGTGGCGACAGCACGACTATAGTAATAAACACGTTTATCATTATCATGAAATCGGTTCCCGATGGATGTTTTGAAAATGCTGCGTTGCTGAAGTTTTGACCGACACCGACAGTATAACCGGTAGATTTATACAGTGTCTGCGTACATAAACCTGATTGAGCCGGGTTTAGTATTGGTGAGCTCAGCCAGCGAAAATCAAAAACCATAACTGATAGAAGGTTGACGCGATGATGACAAAAGTCTAAATTGCACGGCTCGAAATATTTAACCCCCAAGGAGATGAACATGGCTGTACTCGTCGGCAAAGCCGCCCCTGATTTTACCGCTGTTGCCGTGATGGGCAATAACGAGATCAATGAAAATTTCAACCTGAAGAAACATATCTCCGGCAAATACGCGGTGATATTTTTCTATCCGCTGGACTTCACTTTCGTCTGCCCTTCCGAGCTGATCGCTTTCGACCATCGTCTGGACGAGTTCAAGAAGCGCAATGTGGAAGTGATCGGCGTATCCATCGATTCGCAGTTCTCCCACTTTGCCTGGAAGAACACGCCGGTCAACAACGGCGGTATCGGCCAGGTGCGTTACCCGCTGGTGGCCGACATCAAGCATGAGATATGCAAGGCTTATGACGTGGAGGCAGAAGGCGGCGTGGCCTATCGCGGTTCGTTCCTGATCGACCGTGCCGGAATGGTGCGCCATCAGGTGGTGAACGATCTGCCGCTGGGCCGCAACATCGACGAAATGATTCGCATGGTGGACGCATTGCAATTCACCGAAGAACACGGCGAAGTCTGCCCGGCGGGCTGGAGCAAAGGCAAGGCGGGAATGGATGCTTCGACCGCAGGCGTGGCGAAATATCTGGCTACACACGCCAAAGAGTTGTAATGTTGATTATTCATTCATTGGGGTTGAGAGTAGAGTAACAGGAAGGTATACTTCTACCCCCTCCCTAACCCTCCCCTGCAAGGGGGAGGGGATGCAGGGAATATGGATTATCAGGAGTGAACCAAGCCACCTTTCGAGGTGGCTTTTTTATGCTCATGACGGCCCGTTTTTGTTTCGCTCATAATGAACAGGGCTGCTACAATTTCGGTTGCTCGGTCATTGCTACACAAGGGGAAATCGAATGTTGCTCTGGTTCGTCATCATCTATTGGATCATTTCGGTCGGGATCGGCTTGTATGCCGCCACCCGCGTTCACAACACCAAGGACTTCGCCATCGCCGGGCGGCATTTGCCGTTCTACATGGTCACGGCCACGGTGTTCGCCACCTGGTTCGGCTCGGAAACCGTGCTCGGCATTCCCGCCACTTTCCTCAAAGAAGGTTTGCATGGTGTGGTGGCCGATCCGTTCGGCGCTTCGATGTGCCTGATCTTGGTCGGGCTGTTTTTTGCCGCACCGCTGTACCGTATGAATTTGCTGACCATCGGCGATTTCTACAAGAAAAAATTCGGGCGCAGTGTCGAGGTGCTGACCACCATCGCCATCGTGATTTCCTACCTCGGCTGGGTGGGTGCGCAGATCACGGCGCTGGGGCTGGTGTTCAACGTGGTATCCCAAGGCGAGATCAGCAAGCTGGCCGGTATGTGGATAGGCTCGGGCACCATTCTTATATATACGTTCTTCGGCGGTATGTGGGCGGTGGCTGTCACCGACTTTTTGCAGATGATCATCATCGTCATCGGCATGCTGTTCATCGGCCACGAGATCAGCGGACAGGTGGGTGGAGTGAGCGTGGTGGTGAACCATGCGATGGATGCGGGCAAATTCGAATTCTGGCCTACGCTGGAGGTGAAGGAGATCATCGCCTTTGCTGCCGCGTGGGTGACGATGATGTTCGGCTCGATCCCTCAACAGGATGTATTCCAGCGCGTGCAGTCATCCAAGACCGAGAAGATCGCGATCTGGGGTTCGGTGTTCGGCGGCAGCCTGTATTTCGTGTTTGCCTTCGTGCCGATGTTCCTCGCCTACTCGGCCACGATGATCGATCCCGAGATGGTGAAAGGATTGATCGACACCGATCCGCAGTTGATCCTGCCCACGCTGGTGATGCAGCATGCGCCGCTGTTCGCGCAGGTGATGTTCTTCGGCGCGCTGCTTTCCGCGATCAAGAGCTGCGCATCGGCGACGCTGCTGGCGCCTTCGGTGACGTTCAGCGAGAATATCCTCAAGCCGATGCTGGGACGCAGGCTGTCCGACCACAAGATGCTGCACCTGATGCGCGGCGTGACGGTGGTGTTCACGATACTGGTTACGCTGTATGCGATGAACTCCAAGGCCAGCATATTCAAGATGGTTGAGAACGCCTACCAGATCACCTTGGTGATGGCCTTTGTGCCGTTGGTGGCGGGCGTCTACTGGAAGCGTTCCAACACTCAGGGTGCGCTGGCGGCGATCTTCTGCGGACTGTCGGTGTGGCTCGCCATCCTGATCTTCGGGCCGGAAGATCCGTTTGTTCCTGCGCATTTCGCCGGGATGTTCGCCAGCATCTTCGGCATGATCGTCGGCTCATTGCTGCCCAGCGTGGTAGCCAAAGATCTGCCTCAGGAACCTGAGCATGCCGAACTGCACCACATGGCCGCAAGCCATACCGGGCATGTGGCGGAGCAGCCGCATCACCACCCGTCTCACAAACAAACCTGACGCGTGTCATCTTCCTGTCATAATTTGTTCATATTCTCGCCATCCCACAGCAATCAATGGGATTTGAAGATGAGGAATAAATGATGAATGCGAAGATATTGATAGTGGAAGACGAACCGGCGATCCAGGAGTTGCTGACATTCAATGTGATGCAGGCGGGCTTTCTGGCATTGCGTGCCGAAGATGCGGATAGCGCGTGGCTGCAAATACGCAGCCATCTGCCGGATTTGATCCTGCTGGATTGGATGTTGCCGAATACCAGTGGCGTGATCCTGGCGAAACAGTTTCGCGCCGATGCGCGCACCAAAGATATCCCGATTATCATACTGACCGCTCGCGGCGATGAGCGCGACAAGATACTGGGACTGGAATCCGGTGCGGACGATTACATCACCAAGCCGTTCTCGCCTCGCGAGTTGATGGCGCGGATACGCGCGGTGTTGCGCCGCCATGTTCCGCAGATGTCCGAAGAGACCGTGGCCGCAGGCGGATTGGAATTGTCGCCGACATCCCATCGCGTAACGGCCAAAGGCGCGGGTGTCGAATTGGGGCCGACCGAATTTCGCCTGCTGCATTTTTTTATGACACACGCCGAACGTGTGTATAGTCGCACGCAATTGCTCGATCAGGTGTGGGGCACGCAAGTGTTCGTCGAGGAGCGCACTGTGGATGTGCATATCCGCCGGTTGCGCGCCGCGCTGGAGCCGGTGAAAATGGACAACCTGATCCAGACCGTGCGCGGTAGCGGTTATCGATTTTCAACGAGTTAAAGGTCAGGAGACATTTTGCTGGATTTCTGGTTCAGGGCAAGTTTGCCGGTCTGGTTGGGCGCGATCGTCGCGCTGGTGTTGTGGGGCTTGTTCTCTGCCGTGGTCGCGTTGCTGTTCATGCTGGCGCTGTTGCTGGTTGTGATGGCCTATCGCGCGCGGCAGTTGTACAAGCTGGGAATCTGGTTGCAGGATGCTCGTCCCGAAACCATACCGGAAGCAGACGGCCTGTGGGACGAGGTGTTCTCCCGGTTGTACAGGATGGTCAAGAAGCACAACCAGACCAAACAAAAATTGGCGGAAGAATTGCAGCATATGGAACAGGCCACGGCCGCATTGCCGGAGGGTGTGGTGATCCTGAATGAAATGAATCGCATCGAATGGTTCAACCCGATCGCCCAGCATCATTTTTATTTTGATGCCGAGCATGACAACATGCAGGACATCACTTATCTGGTGCGTCAGCCGGAATTCATCGAGTACATTCAGGAATCCAATTTCAGCAAGCCGTTAATGATGCGTCCTGCGCGTCATGAAGATATGGTGCTGTCCATCAGGCTCATTCCATACGGCGAAGACAAGCGTTTGCTGATCAGTCGAGACATCACCCAATTCGAACGTGTCGAAGCCATGCGTCGCGATTTTGTTGCCAATGTTTCACATGAATTGCGCACACCGCTGACTGTGGTGAGCGGCTTCGTCGAAAATTTGCAAGACATGACCGATCTCAATCAGGATAGTGCACGCAGAGCTTTGAATTTGATGGCCGAGCAAACGCACCGCATGGACAATCTGGTCGCCGATCTGCTTACCTTGTCGCGTTTGGAAAATGATCAAAGTCCATTGCGCGAAGAAAGCGTGGATATGAGCGCGCTGCTCGGTGAGATCTATCAGGAAGGAAGGTTGCTCAGCGGTGAAAAACATACGCTGCGTCTGGAGGTGCCGGGCAACGCAAAATTGCTGGGCAATCGCGAAGAATTGCATAGCGCGATCGGTAATCTACTCGGCAATGCGATTCGCTACACCCCCGAAGGCGGGACGATTTTGTTGAGTTGGGCAGAGCGCGACAACCAGCCGGTCGTCTCTGTGCAAGATAGCGGTATTGGCATCGCGCCGGAACATATCCCCCGATTGACCGAACGCTTTTATCGGGTGGATCGCAGCCGTTCGCGCGAAACGGGCGGAACCGGGTTGGGTCTGGCGATCGTCAAGCATATCGCGATGCGTCATCAGGCCAAACTTGATATATCGAGTGAAGAGGGTAAGGGTAGCACCTTCGCATTGGTGTTTCCTGTCAAGCGGGCGATACATTAGCGTACGCGATGGAAACAAGCGCGGAACTCGTTTCCGTTTTGAGTTGTGAAGCCGTGCTTAGCGAGGCAGTTTAGAGCGCACACTTTCCGTCAGGCGCGCTTGCCAGCCATGTTCGAGAGATGAAGTTCTTTCGCGTTGCGCTGTGCCCCAGATCGGTTGCGGGAAATGTTTGTCGTGCGTGTAGCGCGGGATGACGTGCCAATGCAGGTGCGGAGTAAGATTGCCGAGGCTGGCGAGATTGATCTTGTCCGGACGCACCACTTCGCGTATCGCTGACTCGACAGCAAATACAGTCTCCATAAAATGCTCACGTTCGGCAACGGAAAGATCGGTCATTTCTTTAATGTGCTGCTTCCAGATCACGCGGCAGAAGCCGGGATAGTCGGCATCCGCAACCAGCACCACACGACAGGTATCATCCTGCCAGAGCAGCGTGCCGCCTGCCTGATCGCATAGCTCGCAGCTCATTTACAGTAATACTCTTTCGATGCCGCCGTTGTTCGCTTTGGCGACGTAGTCCTCCAACCAGCTCTCGCCCAACAGGTGCTTGGCCATTTCCACCACGATGTAATCCGCCGTCGTGCCGCTGTCATCGTTATAGCGCGATAGTCCCTGCTGGCAGGATGGGCAGGAGGTCAAAATCTTGATCTCACCGTTGAAGCCATCGGCGCGCAAGGCATCCGCGCCTTTGCGCATCTCCTCTTCCTTGCGGAAGCGCACTTGCGTTGCGATGTGCGGCAGCGTGACGCCAAATGTGCCGGATTCGCCGCAGCAGCGTTCGTTGAGTTGCACTTCCGCACCCATCAATTCGTTTACCACCTTGAGCGGCTGGTAGGTCTTCATCGGAGAGTGGCAGGGGTCGTGATACATGTACCGCACGGACACGGCATCGCGCAGCGCCGGGGCGGGAAGTGCGGTGGCCTGCTGCTCACTGCTCGTTGATGTCATCAGGCTTTCATGCAGCAGGCGCGTACCTTCTATACCTTGCAGCTTCACACCTTTCTCCAGCAGGTACTCGTGAATGTCGAGCAGGCGGCAGCCGGGGAAGATCTTGTCGAATTGGTATTTTAGCAACTGGTCCATGCAGGTGCCGCACGACACGATCACAGTCTTGATGTCGAGATAGTTCAGCGTGTTCGCGACGCGATGGAACAGCACGCGGTTGTCGGTGGTGATCTGGCTGGCCTTGTCGCTTTGACCGGAGGCATTCTGCGGATAGCCGCAGCACAGGTAACCGGGTGGTAAAACTGTGATCGCGCCGGTTTCATAAAGCATCGCCTGCGTGGCTAGACCGACCTGTCCGAACAAACGCTCCGAGCCACAACCGGGGAAGTAGAACACCGCTTCGCTGTCCTCATTCAATTTGTGCGGATTGCGTATCACCGGCACGACGTGGTTGTCCTCGATGTCGAGCAGCGCTCGCGAGGTTTTCTTGGGCAGATTGCCCGGCATCGGCTTGTTGAAGAAGTGGATCACCTGCGCCTTGATCGGCGCACCGCCCATTGTGGCAGGCGGACGTTTGGTGATAGCCGCCAGCAAGCCAAATCGTTTGGCGATCTGATGGCCGATGCGCTGCGCCTTATAGCCCCAGGCGATCATCACCTGGCGCACCAGCTTGATCGTGGTCGGGTCGGTGGCGTTGAGGAACAGCATCGAGGCGGCGCTGACCGGATTGAATTTCTTCTTGCCCTGCTTGCGTAAAAAATTGCGCATCGAGACCGACACATCGCCGAAGTCGATGTCCACCGGGCACGGATTCAGGCACTTGTGGCATACCGTGCAGTGATCGGCGACATCATTGAATTCGTCGAAGTGCTGGATCGAGACTCCGCGCCTTGTCTGCTCTTCATAGAGGAACGCTTCGATCAGCAGCGAGGTGCCGAGTATCTTGTTGCGCGGCGAATACAGCAGGTTGGCGCGCGGCACATGCGTGCTGCACACCGGCTTGCATTTGCCGCAGCGCAAACAGTCCTTGATCGAATCGGAAATCTCGCCGAGTTCGCTTTTTTCCAGGATCAAACTTTCCAGCTCCATCAGGTTGAAACTGGGCGTGTAAGCGCGCTCCAGATTGCCGCCGCTCAGCAGCTTGCCTTTGTTGAAATGGCCGTTGGGGTCGACTTGTTTCTTGTACTCGGCAAAAGCGGCGATCTCGTCGGATTCTAGAAAATCGAACTTGGTAATACCGATGCCATGCTCGCCGGAAATCACTCCGCCCAGATCTTTCGCCAGTTTCATGATGCGATCCACCGCAGCATAAGCCTGCTGCAGCATCAGGTAGTCGTCCGAATTCACCGGGATATTGGTGTGCACGTTGCCGTCGCCCGCGTGCATGTGCAGCGCGATGAACACGCGGCTTTTCAATATGCTCTGGTGTATCGCGTTGCACTGTTCAAGGATGAGTTGATAAGTGCTGCCGCTGAAGATGTGGCGCAGTGGTTCACGAAGTTCGAGCTTCCATGAGGCGCGGATGGTGTGGTCTTGCAGGGCGCGGAAGACAGTTGAGCCGGTAGTCGCCAGTCGGTAGTCGCCAGTTGTTGATTTTGGGTCTAACTTAGAACTAACGACTAACGACTCAGAACTGGGTTTATCAAGATTATCCCTCAACCACTGCCAGCGTTTGCGCACATCCGCCAGCAACTGAATTGCTTCCTGTCCGCGATTGCCCAGCAACTCGGCATCGCCAAGCTGCTTGTCGTCCTGGTAATACAAGGGCAGTTCCCCGGCGAAGAACTTTTTCAGCGCATCAAGCAGTTTGAGTTTGTTGTGCAGCGACAGCTCGATGTTGATGCGCTCTATGCCGTCGCAATAATCGCCCATGCGCGGCAACGGGATCACTACGTCCTCGTTGATCTTGAATGCGTTGGTGTGCTTGGCGATCGCTGCGGCGCGCGCGCGATCCAGCCAGAATTTTTTGCGGGCCTCGGCAGACACGGCGATGAAACCTTCGCCGCTGCGCAGGTTGGCGAGGCGCACGATTACAGATGCGGCTTGAGCGACAGCATCAGCATCGTCGCTGACCACATCGGCAACCAGCACCATCTTAGGGCGTGTGCCGCGCTTGGATTTGGTGGCATAACCCACCGCCTTGAGATAACGTTCGTCCAGATGTTCCAGTCCTGCCAGAAACGTGGACGAATGCTCATCCAGATAGGACTTTATTTCTACGATCGCAGGAACCGCTTCGTGCACTTGACCGAAAAATTCCAGGCACACGGTACGTGTATGCTTGTGTACGCGATGCAGGATGAAACGCGCCGAGGTGATGATGCCGTCGCAGCCTTCTTTCTGGATGCCGGGCAAACCGCCCAGCGCCTTATCGGTCACATCCTTGCCCAGGCCGATTTTGCGGAAATCGCGGCCAGGGATTTCGAGTATTTCCTCGGCAAACGGCTTGCCGTCGGGCGCGCTGCGGGTAAGGCGAAAGCGCGCCACGTCCACATCGTGAATGCGGCCGAGATTATGGTCCAGGCGCTCGACTTCCAGCCATTCCGCCTGCGGCGTGACCATTTTCCACCACGCCAGGTTGTCGATGGCGGTGCCCCACAGCACGGCTTTTTTGCCGCCGGCATTCATTGCGATATTGCCGCCTATGCAGGAGGCGTCGGCCGAGGTGGGATCGACCGCGAACACGCGACCCGCCGCTTCCGCCGCTTCCATCACGCGTTTGGTCACCACGCCCGCGCCGCAGTGAATGGTGGCAACCGGCTCGGCAAGCCCGGGCAACTTGCGAATTTCCACCGGACCCAGGCGGTCCAGCTTTTCCGTGTTGATGACGGCGGACAGG
>JANXXH010000095.1 GCA_025350705.1 Gallionella sp. | reverse complement strand
TGGAGCAAACATTTGTGCGGCTTACGGAGGTAATTCTCGGAAGACCAAATTCACGGGAAGAGATCCCATCTGATGTCACATTTGCCGCAACCCTGCTGATCCTCCGCGAGTTCATGCACCACCTGCAATTCTTGTCGGTTACCGTGAAGTAAGGATGAATATGAGGAATGAGCGGTGAAATTGAAGCGTGACAAGCACGATCGCTTATCGGGTGGCAGGGCTGGTAGCACAGCACCGGATTTGCAGATCATGCCGGGAACACTGATTCATTTGCTCTGCGAGGCCAGCTTCGGCGGCGGAAGATCGACGTGGATAGCCGGGATGCTTTTGAGGTAGACCGCCATCGCGTGACGGTCGGCGTCGCTGAGCTTTGATGTCCCCTGCACCACCGCTTTCATGCCCGAACCGATGATATCCGCTTCGGGTGTCATGCCTGTCTTGAGCAGCTGCTCCATATCCGAGATCGACCAATCGCCGATCCCTGTCCTGACGTCCGGAGTGATGTTGGGCGCATTCTGTTTGTCCGGGCCGCCGATATTTCCGGAAAAGGACCTGCCGGTGATGAGTGCTCCGAGAAAATTGCGCGGCGTGTGGCATTCCTCGCAATGTGCAACGGCATGAACGAGATAATTGCCGCGATTCCAGTCCGAACCGCGAGCTGGTTCTATTTGGATCGGCGCATTGTCGAAGAATAATGCGCGCCAGAAGATCAGCAGTGATCGCCAGCCAAACGGCGGCTTCGCTTCGTGCGGCTTGTTGGGCAACGGTACTGCCGGCAGCGTCATGATGTAGGCGTACATATCTGCAATGTCTCGATCGGTCAACTTGCTGAACGACGTGTAAGGAAACACCGGGAACAGATATTCTCCATCGCGCCCGATACCGTCACGCAGTGCGGTTTTGAACTCCGCCTCGCTCCACGCGCCGATGCCGTATTGCCTGTCGGGCGTGATGTTGGGGGAACGGAACATGCCAAATGGTGTTTCGAGTCCCAGGCCTCCCGACGGGAGTTTGAGGGAGCTGCCAGAAGATGCAGCGCCGTTCGGGCTTCCCCTGGGTCCTCCATGGCAACTATAGCAATCAGCCGCTTGGTAAAGATATTTTCCGCGCGCGATCGATTCAGCATCGGCAGCGTGCGCGTGAGCTGCCGCGAGCGATCCAACCATGATGAGCAGTCCAACGAATGATCTCGAAATTCCCATGACAGTGGTTTCCTGAGGCGACATTAACGTATATGCCGAACGCGCCGGTTCATCCCGATGTCCGGGAATCCCGCGCGCCCGGCGTGTGATCAGGCTATCGGTTTGATCGCCGGCTTGAATCCGTTGCCGTCGGTCTGCGCGGTGGTGAAGCCCAGACCTTTGAACGGATGGGCCGGGTCCCATGGAACCGGCGCACGCTTCGGTTGCGAGCCTGCGGGCGGGAATGGCCACATCAGCGATTCAGCCGAGTGATGCGCGATCTTGCCGGTCATCTGGTGATATTCCTGGTGGATGTGGCCGAAGAACACCGTCACATTCTCATAGGGCGTCAGGATATCGATCGCCTTGGCGCCGTCATTGGTCGCCCAATCCCATGCGGGATAGAGGTCGAACAACGGGCGATGCGCGAACACAACGATGGGCTGCATCTTGTCGTGCTTGGCCAGATCGGCAGCCAGCCATTGCAGCTGATTTTCTCCAATAAATCCGTTAGGGTCCGAGACATTGTCGAGTGCGACGAAATGCACGCCCTTGTGATCGAAGCTGTAGTTGCTGACGCCGAACATGCTCTTGTACATCTCTCCGTTATCCAGCCCGGCATCGTTCTCGCCCGGGATGAAGCGCACGTCCTTGACCTTGAGGCCGGCCACGATGGCCTTGAATTCCGTCATGCGCTGCTTGCGCACCTTGTCGTCCGGCGTGCCATGGATGAGGTCGCCGGTGAACATGATGAAATCGGGCTGGTACTCCAGCGCGTTCACTGCCGCGACAGCGCGCTTCAGGCTGTTCTTCGCTTCGGGGTTGGGTGGCCCCTCGAAACCCCAATGGCTGTCCGACATCTGCACGAAGAAGAAGTCTTGCCCTGCCGCAGCAAGGGCACGGCCCCAGGGTCCCAGGCTGGAGGCGAAAACGATCCCGCCAAGGCCAGCCAGCTTGAGAAAATCTCTACGGTCGATATTTGAACTCATGTTGATCACCTCCGGTTAGAGGCGCCAGGAATTGGCGCCATCGAAATGTATTACCCGGGAGGCAGGTACTTTATTCCCACAGGCCCCCATATCAGGGATGGGGACTGGATCGTCCCGCAACCCCGCAGCCGATTGCAATTTGGACACATCCAAGCTGTAATGCGGGAATAAACTTCCTGCGTAGTCGGTAATATCACTATGGAAACTGGAAACATCGAATGACTGCACCGATCGGCACAGAACGCTCCAGAGAAGAACGCTTTCGGGCAATGGTGCTGCCGCATCTCGATTCAGCATTCAATCTGGCGCGCTGGTTGACCCGCAACCCGCAAGAGGCAGAGGATATCGTGCAGGAGGCGTATTTGCGCGCGTTCAAGTTCTTCGATGGTTTTCACGGCGAGGATGGGCGCGCGTGGCTGCTGGGTATCGTGCGCAATACCTTTTACACCTGGTACCGGCAGAACAAGGCGCAAGCCCGGAACACCCGGTTTGAGGAAGAAATCCACGGTGCACATCTTGAAGATGTTGCAGACACGCGCGAGCATGACCCCGAAGCGCTGCTGATCCAGAAAGATAACAGGCGTGAACTGCAACTGGCACTGGAAGGATTATCGGTGGAATTTCGCGAGGTGGTAGTGATGCGCGAGTTGGAAGACCTGTCATACAAACAGATTGCCGGGATCGTGGGGATCCCGATAGGCACGGTGATGTCGCGCCTGGGGCGCGCCCGCAAGCAACTCGCGGAAATCCTTGCTGCAACGGATCGGGATTTATGATGGAACATAACCAAGCAAAAGAACTGCTGCCTGCCTATCTGGACCATGAACTCGGCATAACCGATGCGAATGCCGTAGAGCACCACCTTGGCACTTGCCCGGAATGCCAACAAGCCTACGAGGAGCAACGCAGCGTGAGAGCGCTGCTGAAAAGGGATGCCGCATATTTCAAGGCTCCTGCCCACTTGGCCCAACGCATCAACATGTCCATGCCTGCGGAGCGCGCTCGCCCCAATCGCTTCAACGGCTGGAATGTTAATTGGCTAAGCGCAGGAGCCGTAATCGCGACACTGTTGGCGCTGGTATGGAGTGGAAGTCTGTATCTCGCACTGCCATCGGCTCAGGACCGGCTTCTGGAAGAACTGGTTTCAAGCCATGTCCGTTCGCTCCAGGTCGATCACCTGTCGGATGTGGCTTCATCGGACCAGCACACGGTAAAGCCCTGGTTCCACGGCAAGCTGGATTTTGCTCCGCCAGTGGTTGACCTTACCCCGCAAGGATTTCCGCTGGTGGGCGGGAGGCTGGATTATCTCAATGACCGCACCGTGGCAGTGCTTGTCTATCGGCATGATCAGCATCCTATCAATCTTTATATCTGGCCAAGAGCAGATAGTAATTCGGCACCGCAGATGCAGAGCAGTCATGGGTATCATCTGATAAATTGGGCTGCGGGCGGCATGAATTACTGGGCGGTGTCCGATTTGGCGACCGATGAACTGGAAATCTTCGTTAACACCCTGCGCTTACAGGTATAGGCACAACTTGACTCTGGCTACATCGGGCAAAGGTTCTATTCTGTCACCTGAACCGGAAGCAACAGTTGGCCGAGTGCAGAAAATCAAACTGGGCACTTGGCAGATTAAAGTAGCCAGATCCATTTTATTGGGCGTAACGGTGATGACGTAAAACCTTATTTGACATGATTTTTGGAAGGCGGTGCGCCCGAAGCGATAAATCTGGGCACTGGCAAGAGGTCGTCATACTGCCTTGAGGTTCCGCTTTCAGGCAGGCAATAAACCAAGGTGAAGGACGGCCTCTGATACATCGCAATCATTCGCGTTGCCTGAAAGCAGTCCGTCAACTCTTCTTCAGTATCGCATCGAATTCTTCAATCGGTACTGGCCGTCCAAACAGAAACCCTTGGTAGTTAGAACCCACAGGTTAGCAATTGTGCTGGCTGCAATTATTCGAGCGAATGAGCCTCTTGCAAAACTATTTTTGAAACGAAGCGCAATGACATTTGATGCCCGAATTTCGGCATCGAACAGTTACGCTTCCCCCTTATTTGCGGCAATCTCACAAATTTTCCGCATTTCCCCGCACTTGAGCCCGAGCGC
>JANXXH010000132.1 GCA_025350705.1 Gallionella sp. | reverse complement strand
AATAAAAAAATCCACAACTTCAGTGAACTTCAAAAAGATCAATGGTTAAATGCTGCATAAACCGTCAGTCCGGCTGGCGTGTCACGATCTGGGCCGGTGCAATTGCCGGCACCTTGGCCACGCTGATCCAAGTGTTGCTCTGGCTGATTTTTACCGATGATTTCCCCGCCATCCTGTTTCGGGATGCCCGGTTGACCGCGGCATTGGTACTCGGGGGATCAGTGTTGCCGCCACCCGCCACATTCGATGCCAGCATCATGCTGGCGGCCACGCTTGTCCACTTTGCGCTTTCGATCGTTTACGCCGCATTGCTTGCACCACTTGCAGTGCGCCTTGGTGGCGTCTCGGCATTGCTGGCAGGCGCGGTCTTCGGTTTTGCGCTCTATGTCGTCAATTTATACGGCTTCACGGCTGTCTTTCCGTGGTTCGCGCAGGCGCGTGGTTGGATTGCCTTGATCGCTCATGAAGTGTTCGGGGTGGCGGGCATTTCGGTTTACCGATGGCTGGATATCAATAATGCGCGATCTCAACCAGACGGGCATTGAGCATGCGCGCCAATGCTTCGCCGCCCTGCTGCATGACGGCATCATGGTTCCACCTGAAGAATGGGCGCGCAAACAGTGCCAGCAGGTTCATCCAGACTGGCGTCGTGCGTACCTGCCACTCGTAGCGCACGACGGTCATGACACCTTCGGTGGTGAATGACCAACGGCCTTTGCCTTCTACATCACCGCTGGCAATACCCTCGATGGCAGCCAGCGGCTCGATATGGATAACACAAATATCGAAAGTGAGCCGATACGGCAAGCGTCCCCGCCAAATGTAACGACGCACGCTGCCGACGCCCTGTGCATCGCCGGGGGCAAGCTCCTCGACGCTCTCCACATTGCGCCACCACTGCGGCCAGTTCAGAGAATGGCAGATGGCCTCGCAGACTGCCTCAAGCGGCGCTTCGATATACCAGACAGTGACAAAGCGGTACTCCTCCATCATGCTCCCTTTACTATGGATTAAACAGCGCCTCTGGCAGCGTAGTGTTGATTTCCAGAGCTTCCATCATTACGGTTTCGATGATAGCATTCTGCTGATCGCGGCTGATTACCTTGACCGGGAACTGGTTCACCGTATCCAGCCATAGTTCGTAGCGGTGTACGCCGGCAACCGCGATACCGCCCGTGCCGATCACGACCAGATGCAGGATCGTGTGCCCGTCGACGTTCTCTTCGCCCAATATCTCGGCATTGCCTCGCGCCTGCAGAGTGCGTATATTTTCGAACAGCGCTCCAACATCCGAGCGATCTACTTGCTGGCCACGCGAACTCCGGATCAGCGGATTGCCAGGACTTAAATTGAATTCAGGAAAATGGCCAGCGCCAAACGGCCACAAGCGCGCACGCTGGGTGAGAGGATTGTAAACCAGCACCGCGCCATCATGCGGACGAATGAATTCCATGCGCACGAATCCGGGCTTCCTGTAGTAATAACGGATATGCTCCTCGCCATCGGCATGGAAGGACTGGATGTTGACGCGGTAGGATTTGACCGTATCGTAATGCTCGATGGCGCTAGCCAGCGGGTCTGGTGGAGTGCCAGAGGGGGGGGTTCCGGTAAGCGCTGCGACCAGCATCAGGACTGATAGCACCGGCTATTCCACCACTTCGAGCACACCTTCCATGCCCTTGTCGCGGTGGCTTTTAAAAAACAGCAGCTTGTTTCTGCAATAAAAAGGATACTTGCCGGTGGCGGTAGGCGTGAAACGGATATTTTTGGCATTGCTCGAAAGTTCTTCGTCCACCGAGATGCCCGCTTCGGGCGATTGAATAACCAGAGTGTGAGGAATCAAACTTTTTTCCACACTGACCATCAACTCGACCGGCACATTCACCTTGACGATCACACGGTCAGGTTTGAAGAAATAACCACCGCCTTCAATCCGTACATGCTGCACGCCATCGGCGGCGATGGTTCCCTGATAAACCATCCTGCCGGGCGGGGAGGCGTCGGCCAGACACACAGCATATCCGGCAATCCCAAGGCAGAATATAAAAAATGTCGCGAGGTTTTTCATGGTTGGCAGAAGTTAATTGAAACTCCTCTCTCATCGAGTGGTTGGCAACAACTAACCCATTCCTTGTATCAATTGTTCCAATCGGGTTCGTCCTTCAGGGGTGGTCATCACCATCAGCACATCTTTGCCCTGCAACTGGAAGCTGGCCGTCGGGTTGAACAGCCAATCCTTAAAGCGGTGGATGCCCAGCACCATGCAGTCCTGATTGCCGAGGTACAGCACGCTCAACTGCTTGCCATCCAGCTTTTCGGGTATATGGATCTCTTCCATGCGCAGATTGGATTCTGTCTTCAGCATCTCGTCGAGGAAGTTCATCACGTTCGGTCGCACCATTGCGGAGACGATGCGCAATCCGCCGCTGAAATCCGGCGAGACGATCTCGTCGGCGCCCGCAAGCTTGGTCTTCTCGGCGTTTTTCAAATCATGGCAGCGTGCCACCACACGCAGGTTCGGATTGAGCTGTTTGGCGCTCAGGCTGATAACCAGATTGATACTATCGTCATGTGCCACAGCGAATACGCCCTTGGCGCGCATGATCCCGGCTGCCAGCAACACATCGTTGTCTGTCGTATCGCCGTGCAGATAAACCTGCGTCGGATGCGTTTCCAGATAATGCTGAATTACCTTCATGTCAGTGTCGATGATGACAAACGGCCGCCCGGTCAGCTCCAGGTCATGTGCCACGTTGCTGCCCACCAAGCCCACGCCGCACACGATGTAGTGGCCGCTCATTTGTTCGATTTTTTTCTGCATCTTCTTTCTCCGCCAAGCGATATTGAGATCATTTTCCAGCGTAAATGCCGTCACGGTGGAGAGCACGTAACCCAGTGCACCGATGCCCGTGATGGCGATGAAGACAGTGAACAGTCTTCCATATTCATGTTGCGAGACATCGACTATCTCGTTATAACCGATGGTGGTGATGGTGATGAACGTCATGTAGAAGCAATCCATCCAGGAATGCTCCGGGCTGCCGATGATGCGATAGCCGACCGTGCCTGTGATCAATACAAGCACCAGCGCCAGCAACGCGATCCGCAGATTGCGTATCACTTTCGATTCGTACAATTCGGTGAATTCCATTTAGTCTTCCTGGTGATTCTTCCGGGCTACTCGTCCTGCATTTCTTGTCCGGGAAACAGTTGTTCGTTGTAGCCGAATTTTGTCATGTCGCGGATGCGCATCGGATACAGAATACCGTCGAGATGATCGCACTCGTGTTGCACCACGCGGGCATGGAACCCGCTGACCGTGTGGTCGATCTCGTCGCCGTATTCGTCCAGTCCCTGGTAACGGATATGCGCATGGCGCGGCACCAAACCGCGCAAGCCGGGCACGCTCAAACAACCCTCCCAGTCCTCTTCCATCGCGTCGCCCAGCGGAGTTATGACAGGATTGATCAGCACCGTTTCCGGCACAGCTTCGGCATCGGGATAGCGTGCACTGTATTGCACGCCGAAGATCACCACGCGCAAACCCACACCGATCTGCGGTGCGGCCAGGCCCGCTCCGTTCAACGCCTGCATGGTGTCGCGCATATCCGCCAGCAGCTCATGCAACTGGTGCGTGTCGAAGTGGATGACAGGATCGGCACGTTGCCACAACCGCACATCCCCCATGCGTAATACAGGCTTAATCGCCATCCCTAATCATCCGAGCAATTGACCACGCATTCGAGAATACTGCGCACCCGTTCCATCGCTGCGCTGGCGGTAGCATTCACAGTTTCAATATTGATGCCCTTTGCGCTGTCGCCGCGACCCGCCGCATAATTCGCCACCACTGCGATGGTCGCATAATCGAGTTCCAGTTCTTTGGCCAGCGCGGTTTCCGGCATGCCGGTCATGCCCACCATGTCCGCCCCGTCGCGTTCATAGCGATTGATCTCGGCGATACTGTCCAAGCGCGGCCCTTGCGTAGTTGCATACACGCCGCCGTCGATACACGGCTGCTTCGCGGTTTTCGCGCTACGCAAGATCTGGTTGCGCAGGGTAGCGCTATAAGGGAAGGTAAAATCCGCATTACTGAACGGCTTGTCGCGCGCCTCGAAATAGGTCGCGTCGCGGCCATGGGTGTAATCAATGATCTGATCCGGCACGACGATCACACCGGGCTTGAGATCGGCGCGTATGCCGCCCACGGTCGCCACCGAGATGACTTTAGTGGCTCCTTGTTCACGCAGCACCCAAAGGTTGGCGCGGTAATTCACCAGATGCGGCGGAATGGTGTGGCCATAACCGTGGCGCGCTAAAAAGATCACCTCATGCTGATCCAGCGTACCGAACAAAAACGCGCCGGACGGTTCGCCGTAGGGTGTGCGCATCACCTGCCGATGCGTGATCTTGAGATTCGCCAACTGGGTCAGGCCGCGACCGCCTATGATTGCCAACATTTGAAAGCCTCCAAAAATTTACTGCGCGATTCGATAGCGGCGTTTCGCGGTGCTCGCTCGTCGCCTACCCGCTTGGTATGTCCCTGTCGCTGCGCTGACCAGCGACTTGGCTGGCGTATTGTTGCCAGCTTAGTCGAATGGCCATGCAAAGCTCCGCGCGCCTTGCTCTCGAAACGGCGGCTGCAACACGTTACTGGCGAAGCCAGCCGATTGCGGGAGCAGCCGCCAGTTGCCCCTTCCGCACCGGATGCTTCGCAACACCGTGTCAAGGCAACCTCGCTACAATTTTTTGAGGCTTTCATTCTTCTCTACTCCTTAACTGCGTAAATGGCGGGCAAATTGCGCCACGCCCCCTCGATATCCATACCATAGCCGAATACAAAACGATTCGGCACTTCCATCCCGACAAAATCCGCGCTTATGGGTTTTTTTCGACCACGCTGTTTGTCGGCGAACACCGCGCTGTAACATTTATCCGCGCCCAGTTCCAACACCCGTTCGCGCAACACCGAAAGTGTATGGCCTTCATCCAGAATGTCATCCAGCAACAACACCACGCGACCGCGCACATTCTCGCGCGGCTCGACCTTCCATTGCATCGCGCCGCCGTGCCGCGCATCGCCATAACGCGACACATGCACGTAATCGAAATCCAGCGGGAAATCCAGCAACGGTAACAACTGCCCGCTGAACACCACCGCCCCGCCCATAACCGACAACACCAGCGGGTGTTTATCCGCAAGCTTGGCATTGATTTGCTGCGCGACATTGCGCAAGGCCGCCTGCACTTGCTCGGATGAATACAGCAATTCGGCTTGTTTCAGGATGTCGCGCGCCTGTTGCATGGCAATGGTCACGGTTTACTTCAGTCCCTTCAGATATTCGGCAAAACCCTCGCACACTTCCGGATGCCGCAGGCCGAATGCCACCTGCGCCTGCAAATAACCCAGCTTGGAACCGCAGTCGTAGCGGATGCCGTTGAAACGATAGGCCAGCAGTTGTTCTTCCTGCATCAGCTCGGCGATGCCGTCTGTCAACTGTATCTCGCCGCCCGCCCCCGCACGCACCTTCGCCAGGTGATGAAAGATGCGCGACGACAAAATATAGCGCCCAACCACCGCCAGCGTGGAGGGTGCCTCCTCCGGATTCGGTTTCTCAACAATGCCATTGACCCGTTCCACACCCGGTTCCAGATTGGTGCTGCTGACGATACCATATTGACTGGTCTGCTCGCGCGGCACATCCTGCACACCGAGTATGGAACAATGGTGGCGCTCATATACATCCACCATCTGCTTCATGATCGGCAAATTTCCTTCTATCAGGTCGTCAGCAAGGATCACCGCGAACGGTTCATCCTGCACCACCGGTCGCGCGCACAACACGGCATGGCCCAGCCCCAGCGCCTCGGTCTGGCGGATGTAAATACAATTCACGTGCTTTGGGATCACCTCCTGAACCATGCGCAGCAATTCTTCCTTGCCTCGCGCGGCAAGCTCCGCCTCCAGTTCATAAGCCTTATCGAAGTGATCCTCGATCGCCCGCTTGTTGCGCCCGGTGATAAACACCATATCGGTGATGCCCGCAGCCACAGCCTCTTCCACCGCGTACTGGATCAGCGGCTTGTCCACGATGGGCATCATCTCCTTCGGACTGGCCTTGGTGGCGGGCAAGAATCGGCTGCCCATGCCGGCGACAGGAAAAATAGCTTTCGTTATCTTCTTCACTTCAGGTCCCCCACAAACTGGATCAACGAAAGTTGTTTTCGGCACAGGCTAACATTTGCAAAGCAAATGTTAAGTCCATTGCCATCGTGCAATGGATGGCCGAAGCCAAACACTGCCTTTGTAATTTTTTCATGCACTCCCCAATAACGTTAAAAATTGTTGTTCGTCCAGCACAGTCACACCCAGCTCCCGCGCCTTGTCCAACTTGCTGCCCGCTTCGGCACCCGCCACTACGTAATCAGTTTTTTTCGACACACTACCGCTGACTTTTGCACCGAGCGCTTCCAGTCTCTCTTTCGCCTCTTCGCGGGGCATGCTGAGTGTACCAGTCAGCACAAACGTTTTTCCGCTGAATGGCAACACTTGCACCTTCAAACCGGCATGCTCAGGCCAACGTAGCTGGCCGCGTTCCTTATCGCGCAGCTTCTCTATCACATCAAGATTGTGCCTCTCCCCGAAGAAAGCAGCGATGCTTTGCGCCACTATCGGCCCCACATCCGGAACCTGTTGCAGTCGCTCCTCATTGGCCGCAAGCAGATTATCCAACGAGCCGAAGTGTTGTGCCAAATCTTTTGCAGTTGCCTCACCCACGTTGCGGATGCCGAGCGCGTAAATGAAACGTGCCAGCGTCGTTTGCCTGCTGTGTTCAATGGCTTGCAGAAGATTTTGCGCCGATTTCTCGCCCATGCGTTCCAGATTGGCCAAGGTCTGCAAATTCAATTTGTGTTTGTCGTATAAATCGGCTGGCGTTTCCACAATACCACTATCCACCAGTTGCTCCACCAGTTTATCTCCCAGTCCTTCGATATCCATCGCGCGGCGGCTGGCGAAATGCAACAGTGCCTGCTTGCGCTGCGCCGGACAGAACAGGCCGCCGGTGCAGCGCCAATTGACCTCGCCTTCCTCGCGCACGATGGCGCTGCCGCACACCGGGCATTTGCCGTGCAGCCGCTTGAACAAGTCGAACGACTCGCCCACTTGTGCGGGACGTTTCTCCAGCACCACGCCCACCACTTCCGGGATCACATCGCCCGCGCGACGCACGATCACCGTATCGCCGACACGCACATCCTTGCGGCGTGTCTCGTCTTCATTGTGCAATGTGGCGTTGCTGACCGTGGTGCCACCGACGAACACCGGCTCCAATTTTGCCACCGGCGTGAGCTTGCCGGTGCGCCCGACCTGGATGTCGATATCGCGCACCACGGTGAGCTGCTCTTCCGCCGGAAATTTGTGCGCTACTGCCCAGCGCGGTTCGCGCGATACAAAGTCAAGTTCTTTTTGCCACGCAAGGTTGTTAACTTTGTACACCACGCCGTCGATATCGAACGGTAACTGATCGCGTTTGGCCGCGATGCGACGATGGAACTCCACCAAACCTTGTGCACCGTGCACCACTGCGCGTTCTTCACACACCGGTACGCTCATCGCTGCCAATGCATCCAGCATGGCGCTATGCGTCTCAGGTTTATTCCAGCCATCATCCACTTTGCCTATACCGTACGCGAAGAACGACAACGGACGCTGAGCAGCTAACTTGGAGTCGAGCTGACGTATGCTACCTGCTGCGCCATTGCGCGGATTTACCAGCGTAGGAAGACCCCGCTCGCGCTGGCGCTCATTGTATTTTTCAAAATCGTCCCGGCGCATGTACACCTCGCCGCGTACATCCAGTACCGGGACTTCACAATCTACAAGTACCAGCGGAATTTGATGGATGGTGCGGATATTCTCCGTCACGACTTCGCCGACCGTACCATCGCCACGTGTGGATGCCATCCACAGCTTGCCCTGTTTATAGCGCAGATTGATTGCAAGGCCGTCGAATTTCAGTTCGCAGGCATATTCAACAGGCGCATCAGAATCACGCAAGCCAAGCGCCTTACGCACGCGCGTATCAAAAGCAATCGCACCCTGGTCGCTGATGTCGGTCTCGGTGCGTATGGAAAGCATAGGCTCGTCATGAGCCACCTGCGGGAAGGCATCCAGAGGTTTACCACCCACGCGCTGGGTGGGTGAATCATGAAATTCGCGCAGCTCGGGATGTTGATCTTCGAGTGCTAGCAGTTCACGAAACAGCTTGTCGTATTCCGCATCGGGAATGATCGGAGCATCCAGCACGTAATAATGGTAATCGTGCTTATTAATCTGATTGCGCAATTGGGCAGCGCGGCGGAATACTTCGTTACTGACCATCAGGAAAACAATCTGAGTGCCTGCGCACTGCCCGGCTCGAATCCGTGATCGCTCATTTTTGCTTCGACCCCGGCGATCCGTGCGCGGATGAGTGCCAGTCCATTGTCGCTGAGTACCACGCGATGATCGTCCACCACGGTGGCCCGCAATTCCTTGGCCAACTCGCGCGCAACGTGCATCATCTGGTCGAACTGGATGCAGGGATTTTCCACGCGCGGCACATCCAGCAATAACGTGATGCCCGCGGTGCTGAAAGTTTCCAGCGTGTGATACTGGAATGGGACTGAGTTCTGGTTGCTCAAGCTGAAAACACTTTGACCGTGCACATTCAGCAAATGGAAAGCGCCGTCGGCTTCCAGCGTCATGCCGTGAAAAGCAGCGGACTGTGCAATATTCGTAGCGCGAATAAATCGCTCCCCTGCCGACACCAGATTGACCCCGACCATTTGATCCACGTCGGCACAGAATGCATCCAGTTCGACTGCTTGATGGTGCGATTTTTTAAGGTCTGGAACGGTGGTATCCGCCTTGATATGTTTTGCAATTCCCAGCACCAGATCGCGGAAATCCGCCAGCTTCGCCTCACTGACCACGCCCCCCCTGTCTACCAGTTGCAGAGCTATGCGAAAACCCGCATACAGGGTATGACCTTCGGAGATGGCACGCTCCCATTTTTTTGTGCCCAGCGTCAAACCGCATACCTGCACCGGCTTGCCGAAATCGAACTTGCGGAACCACAAGCCATTCAGCACAGCGGGCGGGCCGGGCTCGTCCAGGTGCAGCTCGACGATAAAATCGCTGCGCGCATCAAGCAACTCACATAAATCGATAGACAAAGCTGCGCTTGAAGTATCCAGACCAGAATCTCCAATGGCTGTATCAGTTACGGAGATCGCTTCGTCCAATACCGGTTGTTGAGCCGGTATCGCCTGACTGTCATTGCTATCCTGATACAGCGCGTCCGCATGGCCCGCCTTGAAAGCCGTGCCGAACTTGCGCCGATAACGCCTTTGCTGCCACCAGCCAAAGGCATACACCGCGACGATCGCGCCCACACCGATCACCAGTAAAGATATCTGTAATTCACTCATAGGAAAATCATAACTCAATATCTGAAATAACGCGGATTATCTCACGTCAATGCATGGCCAGCTTCCGTCCCGATTCGAGCAGCTTCCTGAATTCGTCAGCTGACAGCGGTTTGCTGAAGTAATAGCCCTGCATCTTGTCGCAGTCAAGATGTTTCAGGAAGCGCAATTGCTCGATGGTCTCCACGCCTTCGGCGATCACACTCAAGCCCAGGCTCTTCGCCATGCTGATCACCGCGCTGACGATCGCCGCATCGTCTTTATCTATAGACAAGTCACGCACAAAAGATTGATCGACCTTCAGTTC
>JANXXH010000104.1 GCA_025350705.1 Gallionella sp. | reverse complement strand
TTGTAAAATAACCGGCAGCGGCATCAAGCGGCTGGCTATGTTGAAAAGATCACCGGGGAAGTTTTCAATACTTACGCGAAGTTTTCAATTCTTAAAGAGGGGAAATCATGAAAAGAGTCATATTATTTTTGGCCAGCATGGCCGCTGCCATCACGTTAATGTCCGAAGCATCGGCGCTGCCATTGTTCGCCCGTCAAACGGGGATGGAATGTGCAGCGTGTCACTTCCAGCACTTCCCGATGCTGACCGCCTTTGGCCGCGCCTTCAAGGCCGGTGCTTTCACCATGATAGGCGCACAGGGCAAAGTGGAAGGCGAAGGCCTATCGCTTCCCACTAATCTGAATATGGCTATATTGACCACCGCCGGCTATAGCAAGAACAATTCCGATGCAGTTGCAGGTTTGGCTGCTGCCGGTTTGGCGCCTGGCTCAGGTGCAAAGACCACAGGTAATGGTGTCTTTTACGTACCAGGCACCAATGGCGAATTCTCGCTGTTCGTTGGCGGCCGCACCAGTGAAAACACGGGCGCACTGGCCGAGCTCGGCATGCTGAATGATGCCGGTACGGGTGCAGGCCTCGCTTCGGCCAAGTTACCGATGCTGTGGGAAGTGGCTGCCGATACCCGCGCAGGCTTGGTGCCCTACACGACCAACGGTCAGGGCGCATCTTATGGCTTTGAAACGCTGAACACCGGCGCCAACGCCGTGCATACCATGATGTTCATCGGCGGCGACTTTAATGGTTCCGTTGCTCCCGTTCTTTCCGCCCAGCAATACATCGGCACCGCCACGCCGGCAACCGGCGCGGCCTTCGTGGTGAACAGCTCCAAGGGCTTCATCAACCTGACCAAGTTCAATCAGGTCGGGCCAGCTGATCTGGGTGGTACGGGCGCTTCCTTGTCATCCACCTATTTGCGCGTAGCCGGTACGTTTGATGTGGCAGGCTGGGATGCCGGCGTCGGCTTCCAGAACTGGAGGGGTTCTTCTACTTCTCTTACCTTTGCCGATACCGGTCCTGTTGTTGGTACTATTGCAACAGTAACAGTAACCCCCACTGCAACGTTGGTAGATACCAAGGCATGGGCCATCGACGGCCAGATGCAGGGTGAAGTGAACAAGATGCCGGTTGGTTTCTATGTGACTTATGCACGCGCCCCATCCACTACGGTTGGTGGTAATGGTAATGCATATAACGGCGGTGCACAAACCAAGAGTGCTTTCAATATTGCTGCTGAACTCGGCGTGATTCCTCAAAAAGCCACGATTGGCTTTGGCATCCGTCGCGGCAAGAGTGGTGATAATTTAGGTAGTGGTGTTGCAGGTGCCAACGACAGCGATAACGCTTGGTTGCTCGAAGCCAGTTATAAAATCGCGCAGAACGTGATGCTGAATCTGACACACACCAGCCAAAGCGGCGACTACTGGAGCGCAGCGAATACGGCCGCTACGGGCAGCACGCAAACCATCATCAACCTGGCAACGATCTTTTAATTTCCAGGCTACGCCACCAGGAATGGGGGCTGATTGAAAAAAACAGGGGAGCTTCGGCTCCCCTGTTTTTTTACGTCGGCTATTTCATTGCCGCCTCATTTCTTTTTCAGCAGGGCTTGCAGGTCAGCGAACGGATTATGCGTCGCTACGGATGAGTGGTTGTTGCGATTTCCCGGCCGCGCCTGTTCTTCGAGGAGGCGCATGTGCTCGTTGTCGTGGCAATACAGGCACAGCAGTTCCCAATTGCTGCCGTCCAGCGGATTGTTGTCGTGGTTATGATCCTTGTGATGCACCGTCAATTCGCGCAGGCGCGCACCGGCAAACTCGCGGCCGCATCGCCCGCAGATCCATGGAAATAATTTGAGTGCCCGTTCGCGATAAGTCGCCTCGCGCTCGCTGCTGTGTTTGCGCGCTTCAGCGACGACGCGGTCGAGCCGCGCGTGGTCTGGAGTGGTAGGTTTTGGCATGATAGTAGGGGCGGTGTCAATTCTGCATCGATCTTGATCGATAGCAGATTGCCTGACTTTGTTGCAATTCTTTGCGCCCAAAGACGAGGGCGCAATGAATCGCGCCCCTACGTCGAACGTTTAGTGACGGCTGATGAGGGTGCCGGTCAGCGTGGTTGGTGGCGGCTGCTTCTTGGGTTTCTTTGCTTCCTTGGTTTTACGCTGCTGTCCTTTAGCCATGATAGTTCTCCTTGTAGTATAAACATGTTGAAATATGCAGCGACTAATAGCGGGTCACTGCCGCCGGGCCGATCCCTATCAGGGCAAGACACGGCGCGTGCAGATGATAATCCGTCACGGGCAAATGTGAAACTTTTTCTTGCAACCTTCCGGAGGCTGATGCCAACAAATTCCCCTTGGATTTTGCTAAACCGTTTATTCTGAGAAAATGGCATGCTTCATTAGCCACAACTTTACCGACCAGAGCTCTTCACCAACCAGACTAAGGATATGACCCTCTCTACCCCGGTCCAACCCGCCACCACCAAACGCCTGTCTTCATTGCGGGACTTGCTGCCTTTTCTGCATCCCTATCGCGGCAGGGTGGCGCTGGCGTTTGTGTTGCTGATCCTCGCTTCCGGCACGGTGCTGCTGTTGCCTCTGGCATTTCGCGACCTGATCGATTTCGGTTTCGGGCAGGGCGATAAATCCCGTGGCGCATTGCCTGGCGGCACACTATTAGCCACGCAGAGCCTGGACGGGCACTTCGCCTTGCTGTTCGGGTTGGCGACAGTATGGGCGCTGGCGGTGGCCGCCCGCTATTACACGGTGACATGGATAGGCGAACGGGTGACGGCTGATCTGCGCAGCGCGGTGTATGCGCGGGTGCTGCGGCAATCGCCGCAATTCTTCGAGACATTGCAAACCGGCGAGGTGTTGTCGCGGCTGACCGGCGACACGACGCTGATCCAGACCGTGGTGGGCAGCTCGATCGCGATGGGTTTGCGCAGCCTGTTCCAGTTCACCGGCGGCATGGTGATGCTGGCGGTCACCAGTTTTTATTTGTTCTCGCTGAATTTCGGCCTGATGATATTGCTGGTGCTGCCGATCATTCTGATCGGGCGCAAGGTGAAAAAGCTTTCGCGCGAATCGCAGGACAAGATCGCCGATGCCTCTGCGCTGGCGGGCGAGATACTCAACGCGGTGCCGACGGTGCAGGCTTATACGCAGGAGCAGCGCGAGACCAGGCGTTTCGCCGACAGCGCGGAGCTGAGTTTCACCACTGCGATCCGCCGCACCCGCGTGCGTGCCGCGATGACCGCGCTGATCATCACCTCTGTGATGGGCACGATCATCTTTGTGTTATGGATCGGCGCGAACCAGGTGCAGCAAGGCAACATGACCGGCGGACAGCTCGCCTCGTTCATCCTCTACGCGGCGCTGGTGGCGGGCGGCGTGGGCACGATGGCGGAAGTGTGGGGCGATGTGATGCGCGCGGCGGGGGCGACCGAACGGCTGCTGGAACTGCTGCATGCAAAATCCAATATCACCGAAGCCGTTGCACCGCAAACATTGCCGCAGCCGAAGCAGGCGGCGATCCGCTTCGATCAGGTCAGCTTCCGCTACCCGTCGCGTTTGCAGACCGCCGCACTGGACAACATCTCACTCGACATCGCGGCAGGAGAAAGCGTCGCGTTGGTCGGCCCTTCCGGCGCGGGCAAGACCACGCTGTTCCAGTTGCTGTTGCGTTTTTACGATGTCACCAGTGGCGTGATCCGTCTCAACGGACAGGACATACGACTACTTTCCTTGCACGACCTGCGTGACAGGATAGCGATCGTGCCGCAAGACGCGGTGATCTTCTCGGCCAATGCGCTGGAGAATATCCGCTACGGACGTTCCGACGCCAGCGACGATGAAGTTCTCGCCGCAGCCAAGACTGCGCTGGTAGATGAATTCATCACGCGCTTGCCGCAGGGCTACCAGACATTTTTGGGCGAACGCGGCACGCGCCTGTCCGGCGGGCAGCGCCAGCGTATCGCCATTGCACGCGCGATCTTGAAGAACGCACCGCTGTTGCTGCTGGATGAAGCCACCAGTGCGCTGGATGCGGAATCGGAAATTGCAGTGCAGCAAGGTTTGAACGCCGCATTGCAAGGCCGTACCACGCTGATCATCGCGCACCGGCTGGCCACTGTGCAGAAGGCCAGCCGTATCGTGGTGCTGGAACACGGACGTATCGTCGAAACCGGCACCCCGGAAGATTTGCGCAAGCAGAGCGGACTTTACGCGCGGTTGGCGCGCTTGCAATTTGACCTTTGACGCAATCTTCTGCATCTCGGTGGATAAGGGCGTAGGAACGACGAATTCAAGATGCGCTATTTCTGAATGGCCCGCCGTCCGGGTTTCATAACCGTGATGGGTTGCGCATTGAGGGTAATGTCTGTTTTTGATACAATTTGGTTCAAATTATGTTATTTTTAGCTTTTGGCGATGTTGGGCTGGAATGATGAAATACTTAAACGGGGATGACAGAAATGAATATTAAACATAGCCAGTCATTTGGAATCGGTCTTTTGGCGTTGATCGCCATGACTTCGTATGCCTTTGCAGACGTGGCGGGAGATATGGCGCTTGCGGAAAAATTCCTCAATCGTGAGGATGTAACTGAGGCTGCAAAAATGTACAGGAAAGCTGCCGAGCAGAACTACTTGCCCGCTCAGGTCGCTCTCGGTGGACTTATGCATACCACGCAAGAGTTTGATGAGGCGTTCGGCTGGTTCATGATGGCAGCCTATCAGGGCGATGCCGCTGCCGCCTACAATTTGGGGCAGATGTATCTGGTTGGCGAGGGGGCTGAAAAAAATTTGGTGAAGGCGTTATACTGGATCAAAACTTCTGCAGATAAAAATTATCTTCCTGGCGTGAAAATTATGGCTCTAGCATACCAGAGCGGTGATTTGGGGCTAAAGGTAGACCTTGAGCAGGCCAAAAAATGGGAGGCCACGATGACCGCCTTGGGGTCGGCTGAGAAAAAAGTGGTTAAAACTGAGTTAAAAGCAGCCAGGACTGCGACGAGAGCCGCGTATGAAGCAGCCGAGAAGGATGCTGCCGCGACAAAAGAAGCTTCTGAAAAAGCAGCTGATGAATCTGCCGAGAAAAAGGTCGATGAAGCGGATGAGGCAGCCGCGACAAAAGCTGCTGATAAATCTGAACCTGTAAAAGCAAAGTGATTGGCCGACTAAAAATGTTAAAAATCAGGAGTTTTAAACTAAGATTACTGGCCACTTTCCTGTTGATGTTCGGGGCTGGCTTGTCGTATGCGGCTGATCCGAGCAAGGGAGCCGAGATTTATTCCATGCATTGTGCCTCATGTCATGGTGCATCCGGCATCAGTGTCATGCCAGGTGTTCCTAATTTTTCCAAAAGTGAGGGACTGATGAGCTCTGACCGAGCGTTGATCACCTTCATCCAGAGCGGAAAAGCTGCAATGCCAGCCTATCGGGGGGTGTTGAGTAACCAGGATACCCTTGATGTAATCGCCTATCTGCGTACTTTGAATTGATAGGCACTCGACCACAAAGAGCGGATCGCGGCTCCGCCACTGTATATATCTTAAACCCATGCGCTTCTTCCCATTTAGCTTATTAATTGTATTTTACTTCGCATGCTTTGAAGTTGCCCACGCCGGGCCGAAGTCTGCCAAAGATGATTTCCCACGCGTAATCGAGTCGTTCGAGGTAGGAGAAAATGTCGTTGTGCGGGCGCTTACGGTAGAGCCTAAAAATAATGCCCTGTGGGTGGGTACTTCGGTAGGCGTGCATGAAATAGATATTACCACCCACAAACTTCGCAACACTTTCAACCGCGACAACGGACTGGCAAATGAATATGTGTTTGCCATCGGTGTGGACAAGGAGGGGTACAAGTGGTTTGGAACCAATGCCGGGGGAGCTTCGCGATACCGCGACGGCATCTGGAAGACTTATTTTCCCATGCACGGCCTGGCCGACTACTGGGTCTATTCTTTCGCCAATCAGCGCAATGGCGATATGTGGATAGGTACTTGGGCGGGCGTTAATCGGGTCGACATGCGCACCATGCAGTTCACTACCTATGTGAAGGAACTGATCAACGAATGGGCTTACGGTATCGCGGTGGACGATCAGGATCGCGTATGGATCGGCACCGAAGGTGGTGTTTCCATGTTCGATGGGAAAAGTTGGCGCTCCTGGAGCCACAAGGACGGATTGGGTGCCATCAACAAAAACAAACGCGCCCCGAGTACCAATACGGGTCTGGGAACTCGGTCCCGCCACGATTTGAGTATGTTATCGGGAGACGGGGGACTCACTTACAATCCCAGCTATGTATTTGCTCTTCAAGTGGCACCGGATCAATCAGTCTGGGCTACGACTTGGGGTGGAGGAGTGAGCCGCTTCGACGGCAAGCGTTGGCATAATTACACTACTCGTGACGGGTTGGCGGGAGATATCGTTTACAGTATCGCCCAGGAACCCAACGGCGTACTCTGGTTTGGCACGAACAATGGTCTCAGCCGGTATGATGGAAAGAAATGGCATAACTACGATAAAGCGGACGGCCTGCTGGAAAATAACGTCTATGCTTTGGCTGTTGCACCCAACGGAGAGGTGTGGGCCGGTTCTCGGCGCGGTGTGACCGTCATCGGACAGCAATAGGGATTGTTGTAACATCAGATAAGTAAGCGGCAAATTTAAGGAGATTATTGGATGCAACTGAATATTAAATCGATAACAGCAATCGTGGTCATCGTAATTGGCGTGGCCGTTGGAATTTACACCATCAGCGTGAAGCAGGCTCCCACGGCTCCGGCGAAAACAGCAGGCTCACTCCAGCCCGGCGCGGTAATGCCGCCGGGTCATCCCGCTGTCAGTCGAGGCGATCAGCCGGGAGCCCCGCAGGGAGAACAGCAGGGAGACGGGCGAACAGGAAAGACTCCTGAAGATCCAAAAGCCAAGTTCACCCATTTCCGTGTTGGTAACAGCAACGTCAAGTCTATTTTTATTGACGGCAAAGCAGTGTGGGTGGGAACCTCCGGCGGCGTGATTCGCTACGATACCGCAACGGATGATTTTCATTTCTTCGACCAGAAAGATGGTTTGCTTTCCAAGGGCATATTTACTATCGGCAAACTGGATGGGCGCATCGCGGTGGGCACTTATGGTGGCGGCATGTCGTTGTTCGACAATGCCAGCAGCAGGTGGGAAAATTATAATGTTCCAAACGGGTTGGGAGATCCTTTCGTTTACAAGGTGATGAAGGCTTCCAACGGCGATACATGGATCGCTACATGGTCAGGTGCTAATCGTATTCGAGGCGGTGATCTGAAAGATCGTTCCAAGTGGGATGTGTTCACGGTGGAAAACACCAAAGGGGGACTACCTAACGACTGGGTCTATAGCCTCGAAGAAGGTCAGAATGGCGAAATCTGGTTTGCGACCGAAGGTGGGCCGGCGCGCTTCAAGGACGGCAAATGGCAGAACTGGAATCACGATAAGGGTGGCGTTGGCGCGTCCTTCGCTAAAATCAAGAACGATCCAAAATTCGGCGTCGACCCTGCCAAGCTTTCCGAACATCACGCTCAACAGGCTAAGGAAATGGGCTTGGAAGGAAAGAGCGGAGCCGGTGCCTACAACCCAAACTATATCGTGTCTATGGTGGTGGAACGTAACGGCGTAGTATGGTGCGGTACCTGGGGAGGAGGGTTAGCGCGCTTCGATGGAAAAAATTGGCGCAACTACACCATGTCAGATGGTCTGCCAGGCAACCTCATTTTTATGCTGCATCGTGATCCGACCGGAAAATTGTGGATTGGAACCAATAATGGAGTTGCTGTCATAGAGGGCGACAAGATAGAAGCCAAAAAGCTCAAAGTGCTGACTACCAAGGACGGGCTGATTTCCAATATCGTGTTTTCCATGGCCACTGGCGAGGACGGAAGCAAATGGCTGGGCAGCTTCGGCGGTGTGACGCATCTGAAGTAATAACTTTCGTATTGGGTGTTGCGTAGTCGCGCCCCCCGGATTGAAAAAAGCGCATGGTTTTACCATGCGCTTTTTTCTTGATCGCTGCTTTAATCAAATTGAAGGATCAATCTAGGGCCGGGTAATCGGTATATCCCTTGGCTCCGGGCGTATAGAATGTGCTCATGTCCGGTGCATTCACTGCCGCGCCGGTTTTCCAACGGGTAACCAGATCCGGGTTGGCGAGGAACGGTTTGCCCACGGCGATCAGATCGCATTTACCCGCAGCCAGATCGCTGTCGGCGCGTGCAGCATCGTAGCCGCCAGAGAGGATCAGCTTGCCCTTGAATGTGTTGCGGAACATCTTCTTGATGGAGTCAGGCACCGGTGGCGCACCCATAGGAGAATGGTCGACCAGATGGATGTAAACCAGCCCGCGCGCGTTGAGTTGTTGTGCGAGGTAGGTGTAATCCGTATCCATCGCATCGTACAGCGGCATGTCGTTGAATACCCCGTAAGGCGATAAACGTATCCCGACCTTGTCTTTGCCGATCGCCTTGATCACCGCGTCGGCGACTTCGAGCACGAAGCGCGCACGGTTCTCGACCGAACCGCCGTAGCGATCCGTGCGCTGATTCGAGTTCGGGCGGATGAACTGCTCGAGCAGATAACCGTTCGCCCCGTGCAGCTCGACGCCGTCGAATCCAGCCAACATCGCGTTCTTCGCAGCTTGTACGAATTCTTCTAGGGCGGTCTTGATGTCGGCCTCAGTCATCGCCTGCGGCATGGCATTCGGTTTCATGCCCTCGGCATCGGTGTACATGTCGCCGACAGCGGCCACCGCTGACGGCCCCAGCACGCGTGCGCCCTTGGGAAGGTTGAGCGGGTGGCCGATGCGCCCGCAGTGCATGAATTGGATGAACATCTTTGCGCCTTTGGCGTGAACCGCATCGGTGATGCGCTTCCAGCCAGCGGCCTGCTCCGCGGAAAAAATCCCCGGTATGCGTGGGTAGCCCAAGCCGTTGGGAGAGGGCGATGTGCCTTCGGTGATGATAAGTCCCGCAGATCCCCTCTGCGCGTAATACTCCGCCATTAGTTCATTCGGGATATTGCCGGTGGCGCGATTGCGCGTCATCGGAGCCATGACCAGATGATTCTGAAGTGTGAGTGTTCCTAAAGCGGTGTTCGAAAATAATTGTGACATGTTGCTCCTTATGAAAAGTGAATCAGAAAATCTACAGACTGGGAATGCTGTCGGGCGCGCAAGATTTGGATCTGAATTTCCCTTGTTCACCTTAGGGGTTGGCCAGTATCAATATAGGCGTTAATGTTAATGGAGCTAGCCCGCCCGACAATATACTCCGAATCAATCGGGGCATCATCAAACAACCTCCCTGACGAATCCATATCTTGAAGTAACTTGTCATTGAGCATCAATGGGTACATCCATAGCACTGTCTCACACTGGATCAGCAGACCAGTGGAAAGCAAAAAAGGTGTGGAGTTTGGGGTGCGAGCGGAGACGGAGAATATTGCCGATGTCTCAATTTTAAAAATCACTTTCCTAACATTATTCCGGGAATCGAGACGATTTTTGTCAGTTATATAACTTTTACGTCATTTCATATGCGTACCCATATCGGTCGCTAAGCCAGTAGTGACGCCGCATTGATCAATTCGCATTGTATGCTGGCATGTAATATGCGGATTATTACATGCCGGCACGGGAATTTAATTGCGCGGCAATAAACCGTAATATCGGGAAACAGAAGGAGATGTGTCATGAAAGCAACTATGGACATGAGCAGCTACGAAATGGAGTACGATTCGGCAGATTCTGGATACGGCGATGAGATATTGTTCGCCGGCTGGAATCCTGAAATTAGCACCGTGTGTGAGCAGCTACAGTTTGTGCCAACTACGGAACAGTCGGCCATGGCGGATGCGCCTACGATGGAAGTCGCGGAGTTGTTTATGAGAAAGATGTATTCCTATCAACACTAATTGCGCGTTAGTTTTTTGATGTACCGCGCAGTTAAAAGTCATAGGAAATTGAACGAATAGCTCATCAACTTTCGCCGCCGGGATACTGGCTTGCGCCTTATGGCGCGCTGGTTAACAGATGACCGGCAAGACGATGCGGGCTTGAATTTGGAGCAGGGTGGAGATGTCGAAGCCAGCCGCCCTGCACGGTCGAATCCTTTACAAGACTGAAGGAGTCTGCAAAATATATCCAGTCTGAACCTCTGCTGTTCACTCTGTACCGCAATAAACGAATCTGTTCCTGAAGGATGAAGTTCCGGCTATTTGGCTTGGCGCTGGTTCCTTGTCACATGTTTTCTCTCGCTATCCCTTGGTTTGAATTTTAAGTATAGTTGGTTGATGATTTCCTGTTGCACAGCCGGGGAAAATCATTAAATCAATGTCGGAGGTCATCATGAAGAAACTGAAACATGAGGCGGAACTATTCAAGGGTGCCTTGCTCGCGGGAGTGAAGTATGCGGAAGGACGCGGCGTGGTCGAGTTCGAACCGACCGATTCGGCAAGCGAGAAACTTCTGTATATCTACCGGCTGTTGGTTCACGATAAAGTAATCCAGCCTCTCCCCGAAGACCAGGTCGCCGAAAAGACGTTGCGACACAAACTGGCGATCTGGTATTCGAAGCAGTTACCCAAAGACCATCCGCTGTTGCAATAAAAAACCGGATGACATCAACGGCAATCTCGGCATGAGACGCGCAACATGAACATCGACGACCAAACCGGGAAATTCCGCATCGACAAATGGCTTTGCGCCGCGCGATTTTTCAAGACGCGTTCATTGGCGGGTGACGCAGTCGAATGCGGCAAAGTGCATATCAACGAGGTGCGCGTCAAACCGGCCAAGGCGGTAGTGGTGGGTGATATGCTCACGATCAATATCGGGCCGAAGCAATATGTGGTCGAAGTATTGGCGCTGTCCAATAGACGCGGCCCGGCAGCCGAGGCGCACAAACTATATCGTGAGACTGAGGCCAGCCTTCAGCGGCGGGAAGCTATTGCCGCCCAAATCAAGGCGCAGTCGCAACCGTTCTTTTTTAAGGGCAGGCCGACCAAGCGCGATCGACGGGAGATCGAGCGCTTAAAAAAAGGAAGGTGATAACGGAAGTAGGCTGGCAACAGGTATTCAATAGGCTTCCCGCCATAAGGCAACAATGTTCACCGTGTTTGTTCAGCATCATTTTGACTCATCGAATAGCATCTCCAGGCGTATGCTGAGTGCGGGGCTGGATTTAAAATTATATATTTTTGGAAAATGCAGTTGCGGGGTTAATTCAAAGAATATCCATTTCCGATGCAATCGGTATCGATAAAGCACCAATACAACATAATCATTTACTTGATATTGCGGATTGCTGACTCCGATCACACTTGCCTGGTATAACAAGGCATTACGTTCATTTACGGTGTGATAAATCGAAAAACTCTGACTCAGGTCAAAGTTCTGTTTGTCATTGAGCCACGTGGCATTGCTGCTGGCACGAAACAAAACCGGTTCGCTTAATATATGTTCCAGATCAAGTTGCGTGGTTTCCCCCGCGCCTATTGAATTGAACCAAAATACAGACTCTGCCGCTTTCAGCCGCCACTGATCCAGCGGAATCGAGTAGGTGCCCCTTGTACGCACGAAGGGTTCTGAATTGATACCGTGAAACTCAATACCAGCATCGGCACTGAAGTGCCATGGACTTTCCTCTACCTTCGCCCGCTCAATACGCACAGCTGCGGAAAAACTATCAGGCGTGGCGACCTGATTGGCTGGCGTAGCTGGAGTTTGCTTTGACTCACCAGTAACATTTTTGCTGGGGTTTGTTTCAATCAACAGATGCAACCGTTTTTCTGTGTTGGGCAGTTGTAGCCTGGCTCTTCCCTCCAACACGAACTTGCGATCGCCGCCATATCCATCCAATCTGGAGATATCCATCTGAAATAGACTTTGATTGCTCTCCTGATAATTACGTTCGTCTCCAAAAAAGCGATCGATACTGCTGGCGAAGTTGATGATCTTTTCGGACAAATAATCGCGAGGAGCATTGAAAGGATCGAAAATAGGACCAAAGATAGGATCAAAGATATCGGGTTGCGTTGTCGGCACGTCGGATCGTTCAGCGCCAAGCAGCCTCAAGGGAAACAAAAGAGTAATACCCAGTAGCAGGCTCGAAAATAGCCTGCTGAACCGGAATGATTTTTGATCGGGCGGTGGCATTACGGGTAGATATTACACAATGTTACCGCGCTGTGGAGTTTGACGTGACGTTGATTCGTCAGCCTAAGTATTTTCCAATCTTGAAATGAGTCTGAACGAAGGTTTGTGAATTTGAGAATCTGAATCTCGTTCTGACTCGGTCGGTTTAGTAAATATTTCTTCGTTCTGCCTTGCCTGTTTCTCTCATGCCGGCTTCTTGATTGCAGCA
>JANXXH010000085.1 GCA_025350705.1 Gallionella sp. | reverse complement strand
TATTTTTCAACTGCGGCGCTGTCCGGGAAATACACTTTTAACGGTATGTCATAGCGCTCGCCAACCTGCTGCATCAGGGCATAGGTCTCCTGTGGCAGGCGGCCGGTATCCAGGCTGAACATCTCTATGTCCAACCGGTTCTTGGCGATGATATCGGTCAGCACCATGTCTTCCGCGCCCAGACTGTTCGCGAAGCAAACCGGCGAAAAATCACGCACCGCCTGTTGCAGAACGGCCACCACCCGATCAATTTTTTGTTGCAAGATACTCATAGTCCGCCTCCGCGTTGTATGCGGCGAAACAGCGGCAATTTCTCATCCGATGACGCCTGATATGTAAATGAGAAATCGCTCAAGCCTTTTAGTGCCTCCTTTTTGTCTTTGTCAGCTCTTGCGGCAAAAGCATCAAAGCCGACACGCTGCATGTAAAACATCTGGTCGCGCAGCACATCGCCGATGGCGCGCAATTCGCCGGTATATCCAAGTCTGGTACGCAAATGATGGGCGATGGAATAGCCGCGCCCATCCGCAAACTTGGGGAAATCAACGGCGATCACGGAAAAATTTTCTATATCACTTTTTAAATCTTCTGCCCGCTCATCGCTGGCCAACCACACGCCCAGCCCTGTGCGGACTTGCAGTACATCGCGTTGCGCCTGCCACACTTTCAACGGCACGATGACTTTTCCGGGCGGAACGACAACACTTCCCGGCGTGTCCTTCTCGCCCAGGCGAAACACAATCCAATCGTCATTTATGATTGTTTTATTTTTGATGATCATGTCTCAAACTCCCGGCGCATATAACGGTGTGTCATAGGGTGCTGCCAACAGGGCATATTCCTCGCCAGTCAACCCTTCGGCGGCCTCTATCGGCGCCGCATACACATATTCCTTGAACGGAGTATGGCCGATGCGGCGCACGGTATCGATGAAATGCTCGTCGGCAAAACGCTCGCGCACATACACATGCAACAAGCGGGCGATCACCTCGGGCGTTTGAGCAAACGTAAAGGAAGGCCCGATGACTTTGCCCAGGCTGCTGTCGTTGCCCTGAGCGCCACCGATCGACACCTGGTACCATTCTTCGCCGTCCTTATCCACGCCGAGGATGCCGATGTTCCCGACGTGATGATGCCCGCAGGCATTCATGCAGCCCGACATGTTCAGCTCGATCTCGCCGATGTCATGCTGAAAATCAATATTATCGAATCGCTCGGCGATCGCCTTGGCCAGCGGGATGGAACGCGCATTCGCCAGCGAGCAAAAATCCCCGCCCGGGCAGCAAATGATGTCGGTCAGCAGGCCGATGTTGGGTGTTGCCATACCCAGTTCTCTCGCGGCTTGCCACAATGCGATCAGATCGGATTGTTTAACATCCGCCAGCACCAGATTCTGCATATGCGTGACGCGCAATTCGCCGAAGCTGAAACGCTCCGCCAGTTCTGCCGCCGCGTCCATTTGCTTCGCGGTTGCATCCCCCGGCGCGATGCCGGTTTTCTTGAGCGACAGCACCACCGCCGCATAACCCGGCACTTTGTGCGGCTTGACATTGCGCTGCATCCAGTTGGAGAAGGCCCGGTTCTCGCACAGCTGCGCCGCCACGGCCGCGTCGTTTTCAGGCAGCTGCTCATAATCGGGTGCGGTGAAAAAAGCCGCGACACGATTCAATTCCTCGACCGTGATGGTGCACGGGCCATCCTTGGTGAATTGCCAGTCGGCTTCCACCCGGCGTTTGAATTCCTCGATGCCGATCGCTTTTACCAGAATCTTGATGCGCGCCTTGTAGATGTTGTCGCGGCGGCCGTATTCGTTGTACACGCGCACAATCGACTCCAGATACGTGATGACATGCTGCCAGGGTACGAAATCGCAAATCTCGGTGCCGATGATCGGCGTGCGTCCCAGACCGCCGCCCACCAGTACGCGAAAACCGACTTCACCCTGCGCGTTCTTCACCGCCGCCAGGCCGATGTCGTGCACCGCTATCGCCGCGCGGTCTTCGGTTGCACCGGTAACGGCGATCTTGAATTTGCGCGGCAGATAAGCGAACTCCGGATGGAACGTGCTCCACTGCCGCAATATCTCGGCGTAAGGGCGCGGATCGACGATCTCGTCGCGCGCCACTCCGGCGAACTCGTCGCTGGTGATGTTGCGTATGCAATTGCCGGAGGTCTGGTTGGCGTGCATTTCCACGCTGGCCAGGTCGGTCAGGATATCCGGCGCATCCTGCAGCTTGATCCAGTTGAACTGAACATTCTGGCGCGTGGAAAAATGACCGTAGCCGCGATCGTACTTGCGCGCAATGGATGCAAGCATGCGCATCTGTGCCGCACTCAGCAAACCGTAAGGCACGGCAACGCGCAGCATATAGGCATGGATCTGCATGTACAGCCCGTTTTGCAGACGCAGGATACGGAATTCGTCTTCCGTCAGTTCGCCGGCCAAACGCCGGTAAACCTGGTCACGGAACTGCGCAACGCGTTGGGCGGTGATCTGGTGATCGAATTGATCATAACGATACATTTAGTTTTCCCCCGCTTCTTCGTAGACAGAATAATTTTTGGATACAGGCAGCAACAACGCGGCTTCGAGCGGAAATCTTGCGCCATGCTTCAGAATATGTTCCACATCCGCATCTTCGTCGTGGCGCAATGCCATACCTATGTATGCATATTCACCGGTTTGGCTGACCACCACACCGACGCGACCACCGCAGCCGCTGAACCAGCTGACTTGTTTCGGCTTGTCGGGTTTATTGGCACTCATAAGTCTTTCCTTAATATTTATACAAACACCATCCTGATGCCGATGAGCAACAGCATGGTCGCCAGCACGGGGCGCAAAACCGTCTCCGGCATTCTGGCGCTCAGATGGCTGCCGATATAGATTCCGGGCAACGAGCCCAGCAACAGGCTGCCCAGCAACACCAGGTCCACCGTGCCCAGTGCCAGATGCCCCATCCCGGCCACAGCAGTCAGCGGCACGGCATGCGCGATGTCCGTGCCGACCAGTTTGACCGGAGCGTGTCGCGGATATAAAAACAGCAGAACCACCATCCCCAGCGCCCCGGCGCCAACCGAGGAAATGGTCACCATGATTCCGAGCAGCGCACCGGTGATAATGGTTGCGGCCGGCAGATGGCGATGATGCAACTCGAATACCGTGCCATCCTTGCGCTGCGCGAGCTTCTTGATCCTGCCTTTCAAAAGCAGCGCGGCTGCCGTCAGTATCAGGGCCACGCTCAACACGCCGGTGACCAGGCCGCTCAACGTCTTCTTGTCCAGCGCCAGATATTTCAGCAGCGCTATCGTGATCACAGCGGCGGGCAAGCTGCCCAGGCCGAGCAAGCCCACGATCTTCCAGTCCACCGTGCCGCGCCGACTATGCACCCAACCGCCCAGCGTCTTGGTCAGCGAGGCATACAGCAGATCGGTACCGACCGCAGTGGCCGGGGAGACGCCGAACAACAGCACAAGCAACGGCGTCATCAGCGACCCGCCGCCTACGCCGGTAATCCCGACGATCAGCCCGACCAAAAATCCGGATAATGTGTACATCCAGTCCATGAGCTACCACCAGTAAGAATTCATGGGCGCATTCTAGGCCCGATGCCTTATATCTCAAAATACTTTTATGTTAATATCTTATAACTGATTACTATATAGGAAGGGTGCTATGAACCTGCAACAACTGCGTTTTTTCAACGAGATCGTGCGCCAGGGATTGAACATCTCCGATGCCGCCAGCGCGCTGTATACCTCGCAGCCCGGCGTCAGCAAACAGATCAAGCTGCTGGAAGAGGAATTGGGTATCGAGATATTCGTGCGCAACGGCAAACGCATCGTGGCGATCACCGAGCCTGGCAAAGCCGTTCTTGAAATCGCCCAGCGCATGCTGCACGATGCGGGCAACCTCAAACACGTCGCCGAGGAATTTCACTCGCAGAATAGCGGCAACCTGACCATCGCCACCACGCACACGCAGGCGCGCTATGCCCTGCCG
>JANXXH010000058.1 GCA_025350705.1 Gallionella sp. | reverse complement strand
CCGACCAGGTCGAACACGAAGCGCTCGAAGTTACTGGCCTTGGAAATATCCATCGAAGGACTGCTGGTCTCATAGGTGTGATTGGTGTCGCGCGGGCGGTACACTCCGGTGCGGAAAAATTCGTCGAGCACGTCGTTCTCGTTGGTGGCGAGGATCAGCTGGCCGATCGGCAGCCCCATCATGCGTGCGATGTGCCCGGCGCAGATGTTGCCGAAGTTGCCGGAGGGCACCGAGAACGCGACCTGTTCATCGTTCGATTTGGTCGCGGCGAAGTAGCCCTTGAAGTAGTAAACGACCTGCGCCGACACGCGCGCCCAGTTGATCGAGTTGACCGTGCCGATCTTGTACTTGGCCTTGAACGCGTGGTCGTTGGACACCGCCTTCACGATGTCCTGCGCGTCGTCGAACATGCCGGTGATCGCAATGTTGAAGATGTTATGGTCCTGCAGCGAGTACATCTGCGCGCGCTGGAAGCCCGACATCTTGCCATGCGGCGACAGCATGAACACGCGTATGCCGCGTTTGCCGCGCATCGCATATTCGGCGGCGGAGCCGGTGTCGCCCGAAGTCGCACCGAGGATGTTCAGCTCGGCGTGCTGCTTGTCCAGCACATACTCGAACAGGTTGCCGAGCAATTGCATCGCCATATCCTTGAACGCCAGCGTCGGACCGTTGGAGAGTTCGAGAATATGCACGCCCGGCTCCAGCGTACGCAGCGGCGTGATCTGCGAGAAATCCGAATCGGCGCGGCCATTGCTGTACACCGCAGCGGTGTAGGTCTTGCCGACGATGGCCTTCAGGTCGGCGGCCGGTATGTCGGTGATGAACTTGGCCAGCACCGCGAACGCGAGATCGGCATAGGACAGCTTGCGCCAGGCATCCAGCTCCGCGCGCGTCACCTGCGGATATTGCTCCGGCAGGTACAGCCCGCCATCGGGGGCGAGGCCGCCGAGCAGGATTCCGGTGAATGTTTTGGCGGGGGAGTTGCCGCGGGTGGAGATGTATTTCATTGTCGTAATCGCATAATCTGTAGTTGTTTCGTTTTAATCTGACAGCCAGCAACAAGATGTTCCAGTTGCTCAAAACGTATTGGGAATCACTTGCACCAACCCGTACCGAAATAGAACATTAGGTAGATGTCGGGGAATATACTTTATTTAATAAAGGCAGCGCACCCTCAATTAGGTTATGAATATTCATCCAAGCACGTTCAATCTTGTTAACTTCATCACTCTCAATCCAAAAGAAATAAACTGCCCTCCCATTTTTTGTTTCACAAGTTTTTTCTGGATTGTCGAGATGCTCATTCATTCTTCGTCTGAGGTTATTGGTTAGACCAATATAAAGTACCGTCTTAGAAAATGTTGTTAACACATAGCAGCCTGATTTGTCAGGTATATAGCGCTCTCTATCCCTTTTGAATGACTCGGACTGTAATGGCTGAGGAACTAATTCGCTGATATTCATAGTTCAATGGAATTGTTCATTGAGGCTCTGTGAAGCGCTTGTGACATTGCCTGAGACACAAGGTTTAGCGCTCCAGAATTCAGCCGACCAGCCTGCCCGCCTGTTTTCCACCACTCAGGATGTCCAACGCCGGCATATTCACCTTCCACATTCTCAAAACAGGATTTCAAAAGCTTCTCCATTGTTGAAACAGTAAAGCTTCCACGATCTTGTAGTTTTGTAAAAAACGGAATGGAGAATTTACAAAACAATTCAACACTTCCATACTTGTATAACGTTGCGGAATCACCGTCATCCAAATTTAATTTAATAGCCTTCCAGTAATTCAAGAAAATCTTCTTTTCCTTCTCGAAATCCTTAATGATGATTAGTGGATTATTTGCAGTAAGCACATATTTAACAATTGCCTTCACAAATGTTCTCTGATTGATTGTGGCCTCATCTGAATCATCATTGGCCATCTGGATTTTTCTGAACCATGGCGAATCCTCTGTTTCATTTAGGTAGTCAACATACTTAATGGCTTTATCTACTTCGCCTTTTTCAACTGTGTTCAGTATCCATTTTGGAAGGCTTGGTATGTCTTCGATATCCAAAGCTTCACTTAAGCGCGCAATAATTCTTTGTTCGACCGACTTGTCCACACTTTTTTGCGTGGTGTTCACAATGAGGAAATGGCACATCTGTGCAATCTTTGGCAAATTGATCGCAATATTAACGGGTACTTCAAAATCGAGAACTCGATCATCCTTCTCGGCAGCCATCTTTAAACCCTCTAATCGATGCTGGCCATCAACAACGCTAAACGGTCCTACGCTCGATATATCCAATTCGATTGTATTATCTTGCTCATCAAAGGCTATAGTTTTGTCTGTAGCAAGGAACACTGATGTTGGAAGGAAAGCATCACGGCTATCTTGTCCCTTGACGATGTAATCAGCTAGTTTTTTGGCTCGTGTCTTGTTTAATAGTCGCTGATACCCTTTATCATTAGTATCATCTGGATCGAGAGTTTCCACGCTGTAAAATCCATTTGACACCAACTCCCTTACCTTCATCGAAGTTGTATAGAGTACGAGAGCACCTTGGCAAACTCGTGCTGCTGGTATTTTAATTTTTGCCATGGGTAGCTCCCTATTAGTTGGCTGCGATTTCAAATAATTCTCGTCGATCAAAGTATGCGGCAAGACTGGCGCCCCCTCCAGATGTACCGTTATTCTGCAGCCTTCTACCATTATCCGCACTCGGTCATTCGCTCGAAATGCTGCATCGGTAAGTATACGGCCCAGTTTCTGTCGCTCCCCATTTAATGAGTGAATTTTTGAGCTCACCCAGATGTATTTATTTTCGGTGGTGGATCGAAGCTCCGCACGATACTCTTCCAGCCCGATTTGAAGCTGAATCGGCACTGGTATATTGAATTGAAACGGCAGCCCATGTGCTCGATCAATGGGGATATGTAACTCTAACCTCGGGGTGCCATCCGAATATGGTTCGCCGACACACCGCACTGCCCCATTGATAATATTTTTCATTAGTTCAAGGCGCTATTCAGATACTTCTGACAGGTTCTTACACACCCAGCGGGCGAGGGGAGTGTGTTATTTCCCCAGCTCTTCCAACCTCAACTTCGTCACTTTGCCTGCCACCACAGATAAACTTTCCATCTGCGCAATCGCCGCATTGATGCGCTTCTCGCGCGTCTGGTGGGTGAGCATGATCAGGTCGGTCTGGTCTTCGCCTTCGCCAGGTTCCTTCTGGATCACGGCGTCTATTGAAATCTGTTCGTCGGCCAGGATGCGCGTGATGTCGGCCAGCACGCCCGGCTTGTCCTGCACGCGCAGGCGCAGGTAGTAGCTGGTGATCACCTCGTCCATCGGCAGTATCTTCAGATCGGACATCGCATCGGGCTGGAACGCCAGATGCGGCACACGGTTCTGCGGATCGGAAGTCGCCATGCGCGTCACGTCCACGAGGTCGGCGATCACCGCGCTGGCGGTCGGTTCCGCACCAGCGCCTTTACCGTAATACAGCGTCGCGCCGACCGCATCGCCCTGCACCAGCACGGCGTTCATCGCGCCTTCGACATTGGCGATCAGACGTTTGCTCGGGATCAGCGTCGGGTGCACGCGCAGCTCCACGCCTTCCGGTGTGTGCTTGGTGATGCCCAGCAATTTGATGCGATAGCCGAGCTGCTCGGCGTATTTGATGTCGATTGCGTCCAGCTTGGAAATCCCTTCGATGTACGCCTTGTCGAACTGCATCGGGATGCCGAATGCGAGTGCAGAAAGAATCGTGATCTTGTGCGCCGCATCCACGCCTTCGATGTCGAAGGTCGGGTCGGCCTCGGCGTAGCCCAGGCGCTGCGCCTCTTTCAGCACGGTGTCGAAACTCAGCCCCTTGTCGCGCATCTCGGACAAGATGAAATTCGTCGTGCCGTTGATGATGCCCGCGATCCACTCGATGCGGTTCGCGGTCAGCCCTTCACGCACCGCCTTGATGATCGGGATGCCGCCCGCGACCGCGGCCTCGAACGCAACCATCACACCTTTTTCCTGCGCCGCCTTGAAGATCTCGTTGCCGTGCGTCGCGAGCAGCGCCTTGTTCGCGGTAACCACATGCTTGCCGTTCGCAATCGCCTTCATCACCAGCTCTTTCGCGACGCCATAACCGCCGATCAGCTCGACGACGATGTCCACCTCAGGATCGCTCACCACCGAGAAGGCATCGTCGGTCACGCGGCACTTGCCGCCTGTGACTTTTTTAGCCAGCTCAATATTTTTATCTGCCACCACAGTGATGCGGATCGGGCGACCCGCGCGGCGCGTGATCTCTTCGGCGTTGCGCTGCAACACGGTGAAGGTTCCGCCGCCGACTGTGCCTATGCCCAGCAGTCCTACGTTGATTGGTTTCATTTGCAAATCCTGGTTATTAGTCGTTAGACGATAGTCGTTAGTTGATGTTGTCGCTGCGCGTATTTTGGTTTTGCTAGCGACTAACGTCTAACGACTAGCGACTGATTTCCGTTCCGTGTTTCTTGCGGTAATTTTCCAAAAACTTGGCGATGCGTCCTATCGCATCGGTGAGATCATCGGTATTCGGCAGGAATACCACGCGGATGTGATCGGGGTGTATCCAGTTGAAGCCGGAGCCTTGCACAACTAGCACCTTCTCGGTTTCCAGCAACTCCAGTATGAATTTCTGGTCGTCCTTGATCGGATAGATTTTCGGATCGAAGCGCGGAAACAGATACAGCGCGGCCTTGGGCTTGACGCAGGTCACGCCTGGAATTGCTGTGAGCAGCTTGTATGCGAGGTCGCGCTGTTTGCACAAGCGCCCGCCGGGTGCGACCAGATCGTTGATGCTCTGGTAACCGCCCAACGCGGTCTGGATCGCGAACTGGCCGGGCACATTGGAACATAAGCGCATCGAAGCCAGTATCGTGAGCCCGTTGATATAGTCCTGCGCGTGTTTCTTTTCGCCCGACACCACCATCCAGCCGGAGCGGTAACCGCAGGCGCGATAGTTTTTCGATAGGCCGTTCAACGTGAGGAACAGCACATCGTCGGCCAGCGAGGCGATCGAGGTATGCGTCGCGCCGTCGTACAACATCTTGTCGTAGATCTCGTCGGCAAAAATGATCAGTTCATTTTCGCGGGCGATCTGAACGATCTCGCGCAGAATTTCGTCCGAGTACAGCGCACCGGTCGGGTTGTTCGGGTTGATGATGACGATGGCGCGCGTCTTCGGCGTGATCTTGCTGCGCATGTCGGCAAGGTCGGGCATCCAGTCGTTCTGCTCGTTGCAGATGTAGTGGCGCGGTGTACCTCCTGCCAGAGTGACTGCCGCCGTCCACAACGGATAGTCCGGCGTGGGGATCAGCACCTCATCACCGGTGTTGAGCAAGCCCTGCATCCCCATCACGATCAGCTCTGACGCGCCGTTGCCGATGTAGATATCATCCAGCCCCACGCCCGTGATCTTCTTCGACTGGCAGTAATGCATGATCGCCTTGCGCGCCGCGAACATGCCTTTGGAATCGGAATAGCCGGACGAGTTCGGCATGTTGAGGATCACGTCCTGCTGGATCTCCTCCGGCGCCTCGAAACCGAAGGGTGCCAGGTTACCGATGTTCAACTTGATGATGCGCTGGCCTTCTTCCTCCATCTGCTTGGCGCGCTCCATCACCGGACCGCGGATGTCGTAGCACACGTTGGAAAGTTTGGTCGATTTTAAAATCTGTTTCACTTTTTTATTTACTCAATTCTGGTTTATTTACTCAATTTTGGTTATTTACTCAATTCTGGTTTATTTACCATTTACTCAATCAGCCCAGCCAACAATATCGGGCCCAATATATCTCGCCCCAGTTAACAAAGCGAGAAGAGGCACTGTGCAGAAACGGGTGATTTTACCTGTCCGGCCCCGCAGCAGCAAATCCAACCCTCTTGGCGATGATTTTGCATCTCCGGAAATACTACCTCTTTAAGATAGGAGTATAGGTTGCCCCCCTTCCAGCACTGGTTTAACATGCATGCAACATGCGCAGCCCCAAAATGTTGCCTCCAAACACCGCCACACCGGAATTCAGGCTCGCGATTTTTTCCAGTCCGGGCATACCGCGCTCGCTGATGCTGGGCTACAAGCTATTTAAACCCGCCAGATTAGGTTAACAGACGTAATGAAAACATCCTTTCGCAATTTACCGATCAGCAAGAAACTGCGGATGATTAACTTGTTGATTGTCAGCCTGATCACTTTGTTGACGATATCCAGCATGAGTTTGCTTAAGTATTTTTCGTTGCGGGATGATTACCGGCAAGATGCAGCCACCCTGTCTGCAATACTGGCAGAAAGCGCAAATTCCGCTTTGCTATCCAACGACGCTCAAGCAGCCCAAGTTACACTCAACGGTTTGCGCCCAGTCCGCGATGTATTGCGCGTTGAAATATACGACAAATCAGGCCATTTATTCGCCAGCTACTCAAGAAAGAATAATACTTTTAGGGCGCCCCTCCACTTCGATCCTTCGCAATATGATGAAGCAGCTCACTTCGGCAGCTTGACCCTGGATAATGTATCGCCCGTCTTCAGCGCGCCGCCAGACAAAAAACGAATCGGCACCATAGCGATCCGCATAGACCTGGTGGATGCCTATAAGCATCTCGCCAACCAGATTACTGCCATCCTGCTGGTCGGCTTGATCAGCTTTGCCCTGATCGGCGCCTTGCTCACCCGATTGCAAAAAAGCATTACGCTGCCGTTGCTCTCCCTGACCGAAGCCATGCACAAGGTCAGCAAAAACGGGGATTTCTCGGCACGCGCGACGGTCACCAGCCAGGATGAGATCGGAGAGCTGTCGATCGGATTCAATCAAATGCTTGATGAACTATCAAAGCGCGAGAATTCATTGCATCAAGAGTTGAATGAACGCCGCCGCATCGAGGAAAGGCTTTCTGAAATAGCGAATTTTGATTCTGTCTCCAACCTGCCGAACCGCAACTCATTCAACAGCCAAATCGACAGGGCGCTGATCAACTACAAATATGACCATGAAAAGTTTGCGTTGATGATCCTGGATCTGGACAACTTCAAATATGTGAACGACACCCTTGGCCATCACGCCGGGGATCTGCTGTTGGCGAGAGTCGCCGAACGGCTGCGCGGATCGTTGCGCCAGGAAGATTACGTCGCACGTCTGGGCGGAGACGAGTTCGCGATCATCATGCGTGACTTTACCGACATTTCTAAAATCAGTACCGTGTCCAGGAAAATCCTGGCGTCACTGCAACAACCTTTCTTTCTGGAAAGTCACGAAGCATTTATCGGCGCATCGATAGGCATCACGATCTGCCCTGACAATGGCGAGGATAGCGAGACCCTGCAACGCCAGGCAGACAGCGCGATGTATCAGGCCAAGAATCTGGGCAAGAACACCTTCCAGTTTTATCAAGCCGATTTGTCTCTCGTCCACAAAAATCGCATCAACATCGAGACGCAATTGCGGCGCTCCCTGGAGAATAACGAAATCGTCGCCTACTATCAGCCCATTGTCGAAATCTCCAGCGAAAAGATTGTTGGTTTCGAAGCTTTGGCACGCTGGATAAAACAGGATGGCACGCTGGTTCAGCCGGATGATTTTATTCCTTTAGCCGAGGAGATCGGCCTGATCATCGATATTGGCAGCCACCTGATCAATTCGTCGGCGATACAGACTGCGGCCTGGGTCAATCGCTTTGGACAGATTTTTACATCAGTCAATTTTTCATCCAGGCAATTCAAGCAGAATGATCTCGCGAACGACGTGCTCAAGGCTTTGAAAAACGCCGGACTCCAACCTTGTTATTTCGAAATGGAAATCACTGAATCGATACTGATGAACAATTCCAGCGACAGCATGAATTTACTGGGTCAGTTGATCGATCAAGGCATGGGCATCGCGATCGATGATTTCGGAACGGGTTATTCATCGCTCAGTTATCTGACCAGCTTCCCGATCAGTAAAATCAAAATAGATCGAAGCTTTGTTTCCAAATTACCACACGACAGAAACGCACTGGCTGTGGTGACGGCGATCATCAGTCTGGCCAAGTCTCTGAATTTGAAAATCGTCGCAGAAGGCATCGAAACCGCCGAGCAATTTGCCTGTCTGGCAACGCTCGGCTGCCAGTACGGGCAGGGATATCTGTTCGGCAATCCCGTACCTGCCGATGAGGCAACCAAATTGCTTGAGATGCGCAGCACCCAATATGCGCCGTCCCACAGCGCTAGATAGTCATTCCGGTTTGACGCGGCTTGTTCGCGATGCTTTGATATACTCATAGCTACAAAAAGATTACCCATAACGCCTACCCTGGTTTAATATTTGTTCGTAACGATTCAACGGGAGCGGGAATTCATGTACACCTTAAGACTTATGTCCGGGAGGCTGGTCGTCATGATCTTGCTAGGCTTGACCGCACAAAATATCCGCGCCGATCAAATCGACCTCTCCGAACTCTCTTTGGAACAGCTCATGGATGTCAAGGTGACCTCCGCATCCAAATTCGAACAACGTGCCAGTGCTGCCCCCGCTGCCGTGCAAGTCATCAGCCGCGAGGATATCGAGCGTTATGGCTGGCGCACCCTCACTGAAGCCCTGAACAGTTTGCCCGGCATTTATTCTGTCAATGACCGCGCCTATGACTTTCTCGGTGCGCGCGGTTTTCTGATCCCCGGCGATTACAACACCCGTTTCCTGCTGCTGATCGACGGTCAGCGCAATAACGACAACATCTATCAGCAAGCCGAGACAGGCAGCGAGAGTTGGGTGGACATGTCGGTGGTGGAGCGCATCGAATACATTCCCGGCCCGGGTTCGGCGATCTATGGCTCCAACGCGATGTTCGGCGTGATCAACGTGATCACGCGCAATGCGGGAAAGACCAACAAATCCATTGTGAGCACTTATATCTCGCAGCTCGGCCTGACCGGGGTAAACGCGATGACCAGCCAGCAGATCGATGGCACCGGACTGGTGCTGCAATATTCCGCCGAGCGACAGGCAGGCCGCGACCTGACCTAATACCGATCCGGCTGGTAATCTGGTTCGAGCCGATGGCAACCCAGCAACCGATGGGGTAGCTCACGGGTTGGATTACGGGAACAACCACCACCTGATGATGCGCGTCGATCATGGCGAATGGAACTTCAAGTTGATCAACCACGAGCGCACCATCAATCCGTCATCAGCTCTCTATTTTTCAGTTTTTGACGACCCGTCGCTGAAGCTGAACGATGGCGGCACCCAGTTAACCATGGCTGTGCAACATCCGCTGACCGACACCAGCAGCATGTACGCCCGCCTGGCATATACCGACTGGCACTATCGCGCCACCTATCCCTATCTGGGCGCGCCCTATTACCAAAATTACGATGATGTCAGAAGCCAGATGCTGGACGGAGAATTCCACATCGACCACCAACAAGGATCGAATCACTTGGTCGCCGGACTGGATTTCTCCCAAGACCTGATGGCTAGGCAACAAAATTTCTATTCCAGTACAGCCCCACTCGGCTCGGTTGGCACAGACATCAATCCCCTGATCAAACACAGCGGTCTGTTCATGCAGGATGAGTGGCTATTCAACCCGGGCTGGTTGCTCAGTCTGGGGCTGCGTCTGGACAGCGAGACCAACAGCAACTCCACCACCAGCCCAAGGCTGGGCCTGATCTGGCAGGCCAACCCTGCCTGGACTGCCAAGTTGCTGACCGGTCGTGCCTACCGTTCCCCGAATGCCTATGAAAGCGGGTTCAGCCAGGGCACGCTCTATCTCAGCAATCCCAACCTGCAGCCGGAAAAGATACGCACCACTGAAGGGGTGCTGGAATGGCTACAAAATGCCCAGACGCGGTGGGTGTTGTCGCTTTTCGATAACAAGCTCGATCAGTTGATCGAGCAGGTGGATACGGGCGCTGGTCTGCAATACCAGAATGGCAACTGGGTAAAAGTGCAGGGCGCTGAACTGGGTGTGGAAAAAACCACCTCCACCAGCATGAAACTACAAAGCAGTATCGCTTATAACCATGCGCAAAATGGTCTGGGTACCAGCCAGGGAAACAGCCCAAACTGGATAGGCAAGCTCTCGGCCAGCGCCCCGGTATTCGACCATGCCGCTTATCTGGCGGGAGAGATCCAGGCTATCGGGAACCGCACCTTTGACTGGAACGCCGCGCCCTACAGCGTGGGCAGCGAAGTATTGGCGAATGCGACCTTGACCTTCCCGAACGTGCTGACCAAGGGCTTGCAGTTTCAATTGCGCGTCACCAACCTGTTCGACCGCGATGTGCAGGTTCCTGCTTCAAATGAAATGCCGACGCCGTTTATCCCGCAAAATGGACGCGATCTGATGGCCAAACTGGACTATGCGTTTTAAGGTCGCCACTAACTTCCGTTTGCTGGTTCTGTTGCTCGCCTGCTGTGCGCTGCAGCCCGCGCTGGCGAACGATGCGATCGTCGCCGACGAAAGCGCGATTCAAGCGGCCTTTCTTTACAACTTCGCACTTTTCACGGAATGGCCCGCACTTCCCGCCAACGAATTCAGGATTTGCGTGATGGGCAGCGACCCGGTGCTCGCGGCACTCGAATCGGTCAAGAAAAAACAGATCAATCAACATCCGATAAGCGCTATCAATATTTCCTCTGCGACTCAGGTGCAGTCCTGCGAGGTGTTATTCGTCGGCAGATCCGAGCATGCGTCCATCGCCAAGCTGGCCAAGCTAATCGGCAATGCACCCGTCCTGCTGGTCTCGGAAGAAGACGGTTACGACCCTAAATCTGTCACTATCGAACTGGTTGCACAACAACAGGGCCGGATCGGCTTCAAGATCAACCGCACTTCAGCACAGGCAAACTCATTGACGTTCAGCTCAAAACTCCTGAAGCTCGCCATCAAGGTGTATTAAATCACAACATGTTAAAGCGCTTTCATCAACTCCCGATCGGGAAAAAACTACAGGCGATCAACCTGCTGATGATCAGCCTGATCACTCTGCTGACCATCATCAGCTTGTGCTTTTATATGTATGCCACCTTGCAGGATGAATATCAGGGCGACAGCAAATCCCTGTCCAGCTTGTTGGCAGAAAACGTGAATTCTGCCTTATTGTTTGGCGACAAAAAATCAGCACAAGAGGCACTCGCCGGTTTGCGAACTGTTGACCATGTGTCGCACGCAGAAATCTATGACAAAGCCGGCAATCTGTTCGCCAGCTATGCAAAAGGAACCGGTACATTTCGCGCGCCCCCCCACTTAGATCCCAAGGGTTATGAAACGGAAATCCACTTTGGCAGGCTGACCTTTAACACCACCTTCCCGGTACTCAGCGTTGCTCCAGACAAGGAGCAGATCGGCACCCTGACTATGCAGCTGGATTTATCCAACGCCTATGCGCACCTGGGCTACTAGATCGCCGGGTTGTTGGTGATCGGTTTGATCGGTGCTGTCCTGGTCTCTGTGGCGCTCTCCAGGCTACAGAACATTATCACCCAGCCATTAAAATCACTCACCGAAACCATGAGCAAAGTCAGCCAGACAGGTACATTTTCGGCACAAGCCATCGTTTCCGGCCAGCGCGGTGATATTTCGGCACGTGGCATTGCCTCAGGCCAGGACGAGATCGGAGAACTGGCCCGGGTGTTCAATCATATGGCTGGTGAATTATCACAACGCGATGACTCACTGCAACAGGAACTTAAAGAGCGCCGCCGCATCGAGGCCAAGCTTTCCCAGATAGCGCATTTTGACACCATCACCAATCTGCCGAACCGTCATTCGTTCAATAGTCAGATCGACAGGGCGCTGATCAACTACAAATATGATCTTGAGAAATTCGCGCTGCTGTACATCGACCTTGATAACTTCAAATATGTGAACGACACATTTGGCCACCATGTCGGTGATCTGTTATTGGCCAGTATAGGCGAGCGCATGGTCAAAACACTACGCAAGGAAGATTTCGTCGCACGCCTGGGTGGAGATGAGTTCGTGATCATCATTAGCGCCTTTGCCGACACCTCTCAGATCAGCGCGGTGGCCGAAAAAATTCTTGCGGCATTGCAAACTCCCTTCTTTTTGGAGGGCCACGAGGCGTTTGTCGGTGCATCGATCGGCATTGCAATTTGCCCTCAAAACGGAAAAGACAGCGAAACTTTGCAACGCCAGGCAGACAGCGCGATGTACCGGGCCAAGAATCTGGGCAAGAATAATTTTCAGTTCTACAAGGACGAGTTGTCCCGCACCCAGAAGAATCGCATCAGCATAGAAGCCCAATTGCATCGTGCTCTAGAACGAGATGAAATCGTCGTTTATTACCAGCCTATCGTAGAGATCACAGGAAAAAACATAATAGGCTTTGAAGCCTTGGTGCGTTGGATCAAGAAGGATGGAACTGTCATCCGTCCGGATGAGTTCATCACATTGGCCGAAGAAATCGGGTTGATCGTTGATATTGGCAGGTATGTGCTCAATACCGCGGCGACTCAAACGGCGACTTGGGCCGATAGATTCGACCATATTTTCACTGCGGTCAACTTTTCATCAAGACAATTCAAGCACAACGACCTCGCATCTGACATATTCAACGCATTGAAGAACGCGCGACTCCAGCCTGGCAATTTTGAAATGGAGATCACCGAATCGGTTTTGATGGACAACTCGATCGACAGTAAGAATTTTCTGGATATGCTGATCAAGCAGGGCATAGGCATCTCGATCGATGATTTTGGTACGGGTTATTCGTCACTCAGTTATATAACCAGCTTCCCGATCACCAAGATCAAAATCGACTTTAGTTTTGTCGCCAAGCTACCCCATGACAAAAACGCCCTCGCTGTGGTGACCGCGATCATCGGCTTGGCCAAATCCCTGAATCTGAAAGTTGTGTCGGAAGGCATAGAAACTATCGAGCAACTTGAATGTCTGGCAAAACTGGACTGCCAATACGGGCAGGGATATCTGTTCAGCAAGCCGGTCCCCGCCGTTGAGGCAACCAAATTGCTTGAAATATTCAACACCCAATCTATGCTATCCAACAGAGCCAGTTAATCATTCCTAACCAGGCATGGAAACAAACTCTAAACTCATCACCATCTCATGACACATCTCGCGAGAGTATTTTGAAACTGCATCTGGCCAATCTCGGCGACACCAAACTCTTCACTACACCCTGCACGGATCATATGGTGGTCAGCGGCGAACGCAATGATCACAGAACATAATAGTAAATGGACTGAGCTAGATTGGTTATCCTGGAGCTTTGCAGTAGATGCAAAAACATGAAAGCAAAACTGAGCCTTTTGATTATTATTCTATCTACCCGATGATTGAGCGAGCCAATGACGATATCCTGATCCGCGCGATGCCGCTGGTGTTTGTGCTGATCTGGAGCACGGGCTTCATCGTGGCGCGTTACGGCATGCCGCTTGCGCCGCCGATGAAATTCCTCGCGTTACGCTACGCATTCTCCATACTCTGTTTCCTGCCCTGGATCATGCTGGCCGGTATATCCTGGCCGCGCTCGCGTGATCAATGGCTTCATCTTTCGGTCACCGGTATGTTGATGCACGGCGGCTATCTGGGCGGGGTATGGGCTGCGGTCAAGGCAGGCATGGGCTCAGGATTGATTGCGCTGATCGTGGGACTGCAACCGGTGCTGACCGCTTTCTGGTTGTCGTCCACAGGCGGCCGCGTCACGCGCCGGCAATGGGCCGGACTGGCGCTGGGCTTTGCCGGGCTGGTGCTGGTGGTGTCGCGCAAGTTCGGCGCGGGCGGTGAAGCAACTGTGTTCAACCTTACGCTGGCGATCTTCGCACTACTGTGCATCACCACCGGTACGCTGTACCAGAAACGACACGTGACGCGCTGCGATGCGCGCAGCGCCAATGCAGTGCAACTCATCGCCGCACTGGCCGTCACCTTGCCGATTGCGCTGTTTGAAACCGAGCCCGTGCAATGGACGGGCGAATTCGTTGCCGCGATGGCTTGGTCGGTGCTGGCACTGACGCTGGGCGGAAGTTCGCTGCTGTATATATTGATACAGCGCGGCGCGGCCACGTCCGTCACCAGCCTGCTCTATCTCGTGCCGCCCACCACAGCATTGATGGCTTGGGTGCTTTTTTCTGAACCCATCACGGTGGTGACTCTGGTTGGGATTGCACTAACGGCATCGGCGTGAGCCTGGTAGTCAGGGCGGCGAGATAACGCTAAACTCCCCGCCCTCATACCGCACTTTTTGCGAGGTCATTTTGAAATTGCATCTGGCCAATCTCGGCGACACCAAACTCTTCACCGCACACGGCGCAGATCATGTGATGGTCAGCGGCGAACGCTTTGGCCACAACATCGTCGTGCTGGCCGAAGAAGTGCGCAGCGACTGGATCGTCGCCAGCTTCGATGAACTGGACGAATCGCATTTCACTTATTTTCTTGCCCTCAAGCCGGATGTGCTGCTGCTCGGCACCGGCGCAACGCAGCGCTTCCCCCATCCGCGCCTGTACCGTACATTGACCGATGCGGGCATCGGCGTAGAGTGTATGGATACTCCCGCCGCGTGCCGCACATACAATATATTGGTGGCGGAAGATCGCAGGGTGGTTGCAGCGATTTTGCTGTGAACTGTAGGGGCGCGATTTATCGCGCGCTCCCAATAAATTCAGGGCGTGATGAATCACGCCCCTACAAACAATGAGCCAAAACCTGAACAACGTCATCAAACAAGCCGAGCAAGTCATACTCGGCAAACCGCAACAGATACGCTTTGCGCTTGCATGTTTGTTGGCGCGCGGCCACTTGCTGATCGAGGACCTGCCGGGAGTCGGCAAGACAACGCTGGCTCACGTGCTGGCACGCACGCTGGGCTTGCAGTTCCAGCGCATCCAGTTCACCAGCGACCTGTTGCCCGCCGACATCCTCGGCGTGTCGGTGTATCAGCGCGACACCAGTGAATTCAAATTCCATCCCGGCCAGATCTTCGCGCAAATGATCCTGGCCGACGAGATCAATCGCGCCACGCCCAAGGCACAGAGCGCGCTGCTGGAAGCGATGGAAGAACAGCAAGTGACCATCGAAGGCACGACGCGCCCATTGCCCACTCCTTTTTTCGTCATCGCCACGCAGAATCCGGCGTACCAGATCGGCACCTTCGCGCTGCCGGAATCGCAGCTCGACCGTTTCCTGATGCGCATCCAGATGGGCTACCCCGACGCACAGGCGGAACGCGGCTTGCTGTCCGGCGTAGACCGGCGCGAGATCGTCGCCCAGCTCAGCCCGCAAATGGAAAGCAATGAACTGCTCGCAATGCAAAAACGCGCGCGGGAGATATTCGTCTCGCCCGCGCTGCTCGACTATGTGCAAGCCATCCTGCTGCACACGCGCGAAGCTGCGCGCTACACGCACGGCCTCAGCCCACGCGCCGGACTCGCGCTGCTCTCGGCCGCACGCGCCTGGGCGTTGCTGGATAGTCGCGACGCCGTGATCCCCGAAGATGTGCAGGCCATATTGCCCGGCGTGGTCAGCCACCGCTTGCAAGCAGTCGGCGAATACGCCAGGCAAAATAGTAATGTGCTGGTACGCGAATTGATCGAGGCTGTGGCAATTCCATGACCGAATCTGTAGCCTGGATGGACGCTACCCGCTCAGTACAAAAACAAAACCCCCGCAGGGCTTGCACCTTGCGGGGGTTTTTCGGTTCGTCTTACTTTATTTTACGCATCGCACTGCACAGTCTTTACGGCCAATACCTGACAAGGGCAAAATCATAGCCACTGCCGCCGCTATTTGAATTCCCAGCCGCCACGATCTTGCCGTCTGATTGGATGGCAACGGCATTAGCAACATCATTGCCCACGCTGCCGATGGCGGTGGTTAGCTTGCCGGTGGTATTGAAGGTTGTATCGAGCGACCCGGTTGAAGTGTAACGGGCGAGCGCAAAATCATTGTCTACGCCGTTATAAGAAACTCCAACCGCCACGATCTTGCCGTCGGATTGGATGGCAACGGCATAAGCGCCATCACTGGCCGCGCCATTGGGTGTGATTACCTTGCCGGCTGTACCGAAGCCTGTATCGAGCAACCCGGTTGAAGTGTAACGGGCAAGGGCAAAATCACTGCTGGTAGTGCTGTTAGAATATCCAGCCGCCACGATCTTGCCGTCGGATTGGATGGCCACGGCATAAGCTCCATCATTGCTCGTGGTGCCGATGGGTGTGATTACCTTGCCGGTGCTATGGAAGGTTGCATCGAGGGTACCTGGCGCAGGGGTTCCGCCCACACTGCTGCTGCCCCCCCGCATGACGCAATGGCAACACCGAGAAACATAACTACAACTAGTTTTATCGCTTTCAATTTGAACTCCCCTGGTTAAACTTAATTTTTATCGTTAAACTTATTTTTATCATCCCTTGACCAAATTTGCGATTTGTCCAGTTGATGTGCTTCGCTGGCGAATCTCCCCTTACCCCAATCAGTCTTGTCAATATGTGTTCACGCATACTCTCGAATCCGGTAGCATCCACATACTTTTACTGACGACTCCCTGATAAATCCGGCAAAATCGTGCTGAACGCACTCCGACACCGTTTCAAGTCCTGGCTGTTCCGCCCCAAGATCGAGCAAGGCACGGTCACGCTCACGCAGCGCCGCATCTTCATCATTCCAACCAGGCAGGGTTTCATGCTCGCGTTCGTGCTGGTGCTGATGCTGCTCGGTGACATCAATTACAACTTGAGCCTGGGTTATGTGCTGACCTTTCTGCTGACGATGATGGCGGTGATGTCGATGCTGCACGCGTTTCGCAATCTGGCTCATCTGGAGATACGCGGGGGTCGTGCCGAACCGGTGTTCAGCGGCGAGACCGCGCGATTCATTTTTCATTTCAACAATCGCAGCAAGTTGTCGCGCTACCAACTTTGTCTGGTGAAGACGGGCGTATCGTTTTGGAAAGATTCCGGCACGCCGATACAGTTCGATGCCCCTGCATTACAAGATACCGAGGTCAACTTCCCTCTGCCCGCAACACAGCGTGGCTGGCTGCAGACAGGCCGCTTGACGCTGTTTACCGAATTTCCGCTCGGGCTTTTTTATGCATGGTCGTATTTGCATTTCGACACGCGTTGCCTGATCTATCCAAAACCCATGAGCGATGCAGCGTTGCCGTTCGGCAGCTCGCCCGACGGCACAGGCAAGCGCAGTGTAGCCGGAGACGAGGACTTCGCCGGGCTGCGCAAATACACCGCAGGCGATGCCCTGCCGCGCATCGCATGGAAGGCGTATGCGCACGAACGCGGTTTGCAGGTCAAACATTTTTCCACTCCGCTCGGCGAGGAGTTGTGGCTGGATTTTTCTGATACCCAGGATCGCAATGAAGAACAGAAGCTGGCGCGTATGACCCGCTGGGTTCTGGATGCCGAGGCGCAGGGTTTGCGCTACGGGCTGCGTATGCCGGATGGCGAACTGCCCAGCAACAATGGCATTGCGCATCGCGAGGAGTGTTTGCGCAGGATCGCGTTATTTAATTTGCCGCAACAATTGCTTCCATGAATTTAAATCGGATAGTTGGCCGAGAAAGCCCCTTCGATACGCCCGCTACGCAGGCTACTCAGGGCGAACGGTTTTCCACCAAAATGGTGACCATCCCCGTTCGTGCTGAGTGCCTTGCGCAGCAAGGTGTATCGAAGCATGAATGGGATGCCAACTGCGCCGGATATAAAATGAACAAATCATGAACAAACCCCTAACCTACGGCTTGCTGCTCTGCATCCTGATGGTCATCGCGCCGCATGCCGAACATCTGCCGCTGTGGGTCAGCAGCCTGTGCGCCGGCTTGCTGTTGTGGCGGACATATCTTGCTTACAGCGGAAAAGCATTGCCGAAACGCTGGTTGTTAGCGCTGATCACTTTTGCCGGCACCGTCGGGATCGTAATTGAATTTAACACGCTGTTCGGGCGCGAAGCGAGCGTCACCTTACTGGTGCTGCTCGCGACGCTCAAACTCATGGAACTGCACAAGGCGCGCGACGCGATGGTGCTGATCTACCTCGCCTGCTTCATCATCATCACCAACTTTTTTTATTCGCAAAGCATCCCCACCGCGCTATACCTGCTCGCGACGATGATGGTCGTCGTGGCCACCTGGGTGCATCTGCAAGCGCAAAGCATCGCGCTCAAACCAAGATTGCGCATCGCGGCGGTATTGCTGCTGCAAGCCATTCCGCTGATGCTGATCCTGTTCATCCTGTTTCCGCGCGTGCCGGGCCCGCTGTGGGGATTGCCGCAGGATGCCTACTCCAGCAGCGGGCTGGATGACAAGATGTCTCCCGGTAGCTTGAGCCGATTGATCCTGTCGGAAGCGGTCGCATTTCGCGTTACCTTCAACGACAAACCGCCGCGCCGCAACCAGATGTATTGGCGCGGGCCGGTTCTGTGGTATTTCGACGGGCGCACTTGGACACCGGGCACCACCGTACTCGCGCTTGCGCCGAAATTCACCGAGCTAGACCAGGCGATCGATTACGTCGTCACGCTGGAACCGCACAACAAGCCCTGGCTGTTCGCGCTCGATGTGCCGGACAAATTGTCTGTGCCAGCCACACTGACTTTTGATTTTCAGTTGTTGAACAACGCGCCGGTCAATACCCGACTGCGCTATGCTGCGCGCTCGAATCTGGTATATCACGCCAACCTGCAAGAAGCTCCGCGTCCACTTCAGCGCGGCTTGCAGTTGCCCAAGCAATTCAATCCGCGCGCGCGACAGCTTGCTGCAGAGTGGCGCGCCAGCAACAAAGATGATGTCGCCATCGTCAACACCGCGCTGAGCTATTTCAACAAACAGAACTTCGTCTACACGCTCGAGCCTCCGCCACTCGATGTCAACACAGTGGATGATTTTCTGTTCACCACCAAACAGGGGTTCTGCGAACACTACGCTTCATCTTTCGTATTCTTGATGCGCGCCGCAAATATTCCGGCGCGCGTGGTGACCGGCTACCTGGGCGGAGAATTCAACGATGTCGGCAACTACTACATCGTGCGCCAATCCGATGCCCACGCGTGGGCGGAAGTGTGGCTGGCAGGACAAGGCTGGGTGCGCGTCGACCCGACCGGCGCGATCGCTCCCGATCGTGTGCAGCGCAGTTTGTCGGCAGCCGTCTCCAACAACGCCGCGCTGCCGTTCATGGCGCGCAATCCGCCGCAATGGATGCGCGACCTGCGCTTCAATCTGGACACACTCGCCAACCAGTGGAATCAATGGGTGCTGGGCTATGACACCGAACGCCAATTCGCTTTCCTGATGCGCCTCGGCATGGAATCCGTCACCTGGCAAAAAATGGCGCTCAACATGATGAGCGGCCTCGGGATCGTCATCGCGTTATTTTCACTTTACATGTTGCGCCACTTGTTTACGCAGCAGCCGGACAAGGTGCAGGCCGCATGGCTCAAGCTGTGCCGCAGATTAACCAAAGCCGGGCTGCCGCGCGCTGCGCATGAAGGCGCGCAAGACTATGCTGCACGTGTCGCCGCCTCGCGTCCCGAGCTTGCAGAAGCTATCCTTGACCTCGCCACTCGCTATATATCGTTGCGCTATGGCGCAATGAATGACGAACTTGCGCAACGTGTATTTTTGCAGCGCGCGACAGCTTTCAAAACCTGACAGGGTATAATCCGCGCCACTTAAACAAATAGCGACAACCATGTTCATTACCCGCCGCCTGGAATTCGATGCCGGACATCGCATCCCCAACCACAACAGCCAGTGCAAACATCTGCACGGCCATCGCTACGCGATCGAGATCACGCTGTCCGGGGACATCATCACCAAAGAAGGACTATCCGAACAAGGTATGGTGATGGATTTTTCCGATGTCAAACACATCGCAAAGGAAAAGCTGGTGGACGCGTGGGATCACGCCTTCCTGGTTTACCGCGGCGACAAGCCGGTGTGCGATTTTCTCGCGAGCCTGCCGGATCACAAGACCGTCATCCTCGATGTCGTGCCGACCGCAGAAAATCTAGCGCAGGTCGCCTTCGACATACTCAATCCGGCATACAAAGACACTTACGGCAACCACTTGCGCCTGGAGCGCATACGCATCTACGAAACCCCGAACAACTGGGCAGACTGCATAAGAAAATAGTTCTTTCTGGACATGGTCGGCGGCTTAGTTCAAAATGCGCGGCCTTGAAGATATGGAAGCGTGGGTGAGTGGTTTAAACCAGCAGTCTTGAAAACTGCCGAACAGAAATGTTCCGTGAGTTCGAATCTCACCGCTTCCGCCAAGGCATGTTATTACCCAGTCTCAAATAATCTCTAAAACTAGCACTGTGTATAGCTTTATCGGTGTTTTTGTTGCTCACGCGGTATCAGGTAGTATCAGCAAAGCTCTGCTTTTTGTTGGTATATTTGTTGGTATATGATATGTTAGTATCTTAATGTACCAACAAACAAAGGACACTATCATGGCACTGACAGAGCTTGAGGTTAAGAAGGCAAAGGTAACGGATAAACCGCAAAAGCTGGCAGACGGTGGTGGGCTTTTCTTGTTGGTACATCCTAACGGCGGTAAATATTGGCGGATTGCTTATCGCTTTGCTGGAAAGCAAAAAACTTTGGCCGTCGGGATATATCCTGACGTATCCCTAGCGGATGCACGAGATCGGCGCGAACAGGCTCGCAAGCTACTTGCGAACGACACCGACCCCGGCGCAGTGAAGCAAGCGCAAAAGGCCGCAAAGGTCGAAGCAATTGATAACAGCTTCGCAACGCTTGCCGTAGAATTACACAAGATCAAATCCCCGATGTGGACACCCGGACACGCAAAGCAGTGGTTAGGCAACTTGGAAAAGTACGCGCTTGCCGTTATAGGGAATCGTCCGATTGCTGAGATCGAACCCATGGAGCTGGTCGGCATCATGCGGATGGTTGAGACCAATGGCACATTCGAGACCAGAGATCGCTTGCTTCAAACCATCAGTGCGGTATTTAAGTATGCAATCGCTACTGGCCGCGCCAAATATAATCCGGCTGAAATCCGTATGGCTCTGGTAGATCGCCCGAAGATTGAACACTTCCCCTGCATAACTACTGCGGAAGCCCCTGCCTTCCTGCGCGCTGTCACGGCCTATCAAAACATGGCTAAAGTTTCACCAATTGCCATCGCTGCTCTGCGTCTGCTTATGCTGACCGCAACCCGCAGCAGCGAAGTGCGTTTTTCCAAGTGGGCGGACTTCGACCTGGATGCAAAATGCTGGGTTATTCCAGCGGAGCAAACAGGGCGCAAGGGGAAGGGAGACAAGCGGAAAGAACATGCCGTGCCGTTATCCGATCAAGCCGTAAGGATACTGCGTGACCTGTATCCAGTCACAGGACAAGGCGAATATGTATTCCC
>JANXXH010000050.1 GCA_025350705.1 Gallionella sp. | reverse complement strand
AGCGCTCACCGCACACAATGAAGCAAATTTCTCCAAGCCTTGGTCGGTAGCGGATGCGCCGCACGAGTACACCGAAAAACTGATAGCTACCATCGTCGGATTCGAGATCGTCATCACCAGACTTTCCGGCAAATGGAAAGTGAGCCAGAATCAGCCTGCGCAAAATCGGGCTGGTGTTATCGAAGGGCTGAGCGGTAGCGGGCAGCGCGATGCAAAGGAGATGGCAGCGCTGGTTGCAACGAATCCGAAGAATGTAAGCTGACATATCTTTGCAACCGACCAATCGTCATGGAACCATTATTCGTAGACAGGCTGGTCAAATCAGAAGAGGGGCTGAAATGAGAACTGCCGTTGCTTGCCTGGGAATCACACTATTGATATCGCTGAGCCCGCACGCATCGGCAGGACCGATCCGTGACCGGATGATCGCCGAACGAATCGCGAATGCCCAGAGTGATGAAGACGACAGTAGCGCGAGCGGCAAAATTTCCCTGCCTGCAGGTATCACTGTGCAACGCGATGTTGCATATGGCGCAGCCGCTGCGCAACGCATGGACGTTTACATTCCACAGAATGCGCACAATGCACCCGTGGTATTCATGGTTCATGGCGGCGCTTGGTTTATTGGCGACAAGGGGGCGGCTGGCGTAGTAGAAAACAAGGCGGCTCGCTGGCTACCCAAGGGCGTTGTGTTCGTATCCGTCAATTACCGGATGCTGCCTAAGATATATCCGCTGGAGCAGGCGAACGATGTTGCGATGGCGCTTGCCAAGGCGCAAAGTCTCGCGGCCTCGTGGGGTGGCGACCCTGCCCGTTTTGTTCTGATGGGACACTCTGCCGGAGCACACATCATTGCCCTCATCGCCTCTTCACCCGCAATCGCCAAACAGCACGGAGTGCGCCCGTGGCTGGGAACAGTTATGCTCGACAGCGCGGCACTCGATGTCGTGAGTATCATGGAATCGAAACACATGCGCTTGTACGACAATGCCTTCGGAAGCGACCCGGCTGATTGGCAGGCCGCTTCGCCGCTCCACCAGTTGTCAGGCATGACGGCGTCTTTGCTGGCGGTTTGCTCCACGCAACGCAACGACTCTTGCCCGCAGGCGAACAGCTTTGTCGCAAAGGCTTCCTCGCTCGGCGTCCGAGCCAGTGTACTACCCGTTGACCTGACCCACAAAAAAATCAATCATGATCTGGGATTACCCGGCACCTACACCGACAGTGTCGAATCGTTCATGCGCTCGCTGGGTTTACCGCTGTAATTCATGCCGTACGCATTTCGTCGATGTGACCGATCTATTGATTGAGCCGGCGTAACGTGCGCGCTGCGCACATTACATCCGGCCGCGATTAATGGTTACAATTCGTGCATCCACTTGTGCCCATAATTAAAAAATGCCTATCCAAAGTCTGACACCAGCAGAGCTCCGCCTCACCATCTCTCCCGATACGCTGGGCTACACCGACACGTCCGAATTGCTGGAGCATGCGCTGCCGTGGATCGGGCAGGAACGCGCGGAGGAAGCCGCTCGCTTCGGGTTGGGGATGGATCAACCCGATTACAATTTGTTCGTGCTGGGCGAAGTGGGCAGCGGACGCTCGTCGCTGCTCAAGCAGGCGATGCAATCGACCGCCGCAAACAAGGCAGTGCCACCCGACCTGTGCTATCTGCACAACTTCGATGCGCCGGAAAGACCGCTGGCGCTGCGCCTGCCTGCCGGACAGGGACGCCTGTTGCGGCAACTGATGGCGCAGATGACGAAATCGCTGCAAGTGGAAATACCGCAACGCCTGGACGGGCAGGATTTCAAAATCGAAAGTGAACGCATAGCAAAGACTCACAAGGCCGAAGAAACCAAGGCCTACGCCGAACTCGAGGCTTTTGCCGAAGCGCGCAGTTTTACGATGCACCGCGAAACCGGGCACATACTTTTCACATTGATCGGAAAAAAAGGACGCGCCTATACCGAGGACGAAGTGCTGGCCTTGCCGAAGGGACGCCGCGCCGAGATCGCACAAGCCGAGCAGGAGCTGCGCGCGGAGATCGCCAAGTATTTCGACAAGACCCGTCCGATGGAACGGGTGATGAACGAAGCGCTGGCGGCGTTGCGCCGCCAGGTGGTGAAGCCGCTGCTTGATCACGAATTGCAGGAGATACGCACCGTGCTGAAGAAACAGATCAAGGATGCGGTCAAGCTCAGCACTTATCTGGATCAGGTCATGCACGACGTGCTGGAGAATCTGGAGCTGTTCAAGGTTTCCGATACCGATGAGGACATCAGGCGCGAGGCATTGACCACCGTGTTGTCCCGCTACCGCGTCAACCTGATCGTGGACAACGATGGCCTGCACGGCGCGCCGGTGATCGTCGAGGACAATCCTCTGTTCCGCTCGCTTTTCGGCAGCATCGAATACCAGTCCGAGAACGATGTACTGGTGACGGATTTTTCGCGGATACGCGCGGGCAGTCTGCACAAGGCGCACGGCGGTTTCCTGATGCTGCACATGCGCGACCTGCTGGCCGATCCGCTGGTGTGGGAAAAGCTGCGGCGCTTTTTGCGCAGCGGCAGGTTGCAGATCGAAGAACCCGGCATCGCCTACGCACCGGTCGCGGCTGTTTCGCTGGCACCCGAGGCGGTGGATGTCGAGGCCAAGATCATCATGATCGGTTCGCGCGAACAGTATTACGAGTTGCAGGAGGAAGACCCGGAGTTCGCGCGCCGCTTCCGCGTCAAGGTGGACTTCGCCGAAAGTTTTGCCGCCAGCAACGAAACGCGCCGCGCATCGTCCATCTTCGTTGCGCACGCCTGTCGCGATCTCGGGCTATCGCATTTTTCTGCAGCAGCCGTGGCGTGCCTGCTGGAAGACGGGCACCGCGAAGTGGACGACCAGACTCGCCAGAGCGCGATCTTTTCCCGCACCGAAGCACTTGTTATGGAGAGTGCCGCGCTGTGCATTGCACGCGGCGGCCATCTGGTTGAGGCGGCAGATATAGAAGCGGCACTGCGTGCGCGCACAAAACGCCACGACTACCCGGACCAGCGCATGCAGGAAACCATCGTCAAAGGCGATGTGCTGATCGCATTGCACGGCGAACAAGTGGGCCAGCTCAACGGCCTGACCCAGATCGACCAGGGCGATTACCGTTTCGGTTTTCCGGTGCGCGTCACTGCGCGCACCTTTGCCGGCGAGGACGGCCTGCTCAACATCGAGCGCGAGGTGGAATTGTCCGGGCCGATCCACGACAAGGGCGTGCTGATCCTGCAACATTATCTTTCTGCGCTGTTCGCCCACAACGCGCCGCTCGCGCTCGACGCCTCCATTGTGTTCGAGCAGGAATATCACGGCGTGGAGGGTGACTCCGCTTCGTGCACGGAATTTTTTGTGCTGCTTTCGTCGTTGTCCGGCCTGCCGCTCAAACAGGGCATCGCGGTGACCGGCGCGGTCAACCAGCACGGCGAGGTATTACCGGTGGGCGGCATCAACGAAAAGATCGAGGGCTATTTTCGCATCTGCTCGACTGCGGGACTGGACGGCAGCCAGGGAGTTCTGATCCCGCACCGCAACCGCCGCCACCTGATGCTGGACAGCAAGGTCGTCGAAGCTGTGGCTAAGGGTTTATTCCATATCTACACTGCGGAACATGCAGGCGAAGGCATGGAGTTGCTTACCGGAGCTACGTTCGGTGTGGCGAATGAAGAAGGCGTTTATCCTCCTGACAGCGTACTGGGGAACGCACAGAAAACTTTGCTGGCCTATCGCCGCGCCTGCCAATTATCGGGACATCATGAACCGGAGCACCATAAGTCAGAGCACCCGAAGACGGGACATCCCAAGCCTGGGCACAAGCGCACGCGCTGAACATGCGGGTTTAAGAAAATGAAAGTAACGAATCCAATTGGAGTTTTCGATTCCGGCGTAGGCGGGTTATCGGTGCTGCGCGAGATACGCCGCGAGCTGCCGGGCGAGGACCTGCTGTATGTGGCCGATTCCGGCCATGCGCCTTATGGTGACAAGTCCACGGAGTTGATCGAGGCGCGCTCGATTGCCATCGTCGAATTCCTGATCAGCCAACACGCCAAGGCTATCGTCGTGGCTTGCAACACTGCAACTGGAGTGGCGATTGAAACGCTGCGAACTAGATTCACTATACCCTTCATCGCGATGGAGCCCGCGGTGAAACCGGCGGCAGCGAATACCCGATCCGGCGTGATCGGCGTGCTGGCCACCAGCAGGACGATAGCCAGCAACAACTTTGCGAAACTGCATGAAAGGTTTGGCGCCGATGTAAAAATCCTGATGCAGGCGTGTCCCGGACTGGTCGAACAAGTTGAGATCGGCGATCTGTCCGATGATAAAACTCGCGCATTGATCGCACTGTATGTCGAGCCATTACTGGAACAAGGCGTAGACACACTCGTGCTGGGCTGCACGCACTACCCATTCCTCGCGCCACTGATACAGGAGATAGCCGGATCATCAGTCGCCATCATCGACCCTTCCGCCGCCATTGCGCGCGAACTGCGCCGCCGGCTGACAAGTGCCGAGCTTTTATCGATCAAGGGCCGTACTGGGACAGAGCGTTTCTGGAGCAGCGCCACACCAGACATGGCGCAGACTATCATCTCGCAATTGTGGCAGGTGAATGTAGCCGTGAGTAGTTGGCCGAGCGAAGCGCCAATCGATGCAGGCCGAATATTCAAGCAGGATGCTTGCGGCTAATCGTCGCTGCGGCGCGGTGACAAACTTTCTGCTGGCTCGCCAGTGTCTGGATCTATCCAGCCGGCGATACCGATCTCCGCTTCTGCATCTTCCAGCGATTCGCCTTCTTCAAAACCGTCATCGTTTTGACCTGCCATGTCCAGCTCCGCCTCAAGCAGCGTGGGAAAAGGACCATACTGTTTTTCGGTGAGCTTGTCCTGCCAGTAAAAGCCATCGGGTCGTTCAAGCACCTGTGTTTGGTCTTTTTCAGATTGGGTCGATTCAACAGGCGTGGGCGTGGTCTTGATCTTGGTCATGGTTACCTCCAGTTATTGCACGGCATGCAGGCAGGTCAATTAGTTATACACCTTTTTACAGCTTGCCGTTTTAAAGCTTGATGAAATGCTCGCGATAATGTTTCATCTCGCCGATGGATTCGTAGATATCGGCCAGTGCTTCGTGCTTGCCGTGCTTTTTTACCCCTTGCGCCATTTCCGGCTTCCAGCGCTTGGCCAGCTCCTTGAGCGTGCTCACGTCGAGATTGCGGTAATGAAAATAATCTTCCAGCTTCGGCATCCAGCGCGCGAGGAAGCGCCTGTCCTGGCATATCGAGTTTCCGCACATTGGCGAAGTGCGGGTCGGCACATATTCTTTAAGGAATTCGATCATCTGCGCCTCGACCATCGCTTCATCCAGCGTGGACGCTTTTACCTTGTCGATCAAGCCGGATTTGGCGTGGGTGGACTTGTTCCATGCATCCATGCCGTCCAGCACGCTGTCTGGCTGATGCACGACCAGCACCGGCGCCTCGGCGATCGTTTCCAGATTATTATCGGTGATCACCAGCGCGATTTCAATCACGCGGTCGGTATCCGGGACCAGTCCGGTCATTTCCATATCTATCCAGATAAGGTAGTTTTGATTTTGTGCCATAATTCGCCAAGCTGTTATTTAAATTTAAAGCGCTGATGTTGAACGGTAAGGCGCATATTGTGTCACACCCACGCATCTTGCAAACACTGAAATAATACCCTTATGGCTGCTACACAATTCACTTTTATTTTCATCGCCGCATTGGCCCTGACTACGCTGGCCAAATTGTGGCTGGCTCGCCGCCATCTGGCGCATATTGCCGAGCATCGTGCCGCCGTGCCGGAGGCGTTCTATCAGAAAGTCCAGCTTGACGAACATCAAAAAGCGGCTGACTACACCTCGGCCAAGACGCGCTTCGACATGCTGGGTACGCTGTTCGATGCCGCACTGGTGCTGGCATTGACGCTGGG
>JANXXH010000157.1 GCA_025350705.1 Gallionella sp. | reverse complement strand
CAAGTCGCGGAAGCTTTTACGCTGATAGACGGTTTTAAAACACCGTTGACCGAGTTATATACGTCTTCCGCTAATTTCGATATCAGCTCAACCGGCGTTACCGGCATTACCTCAGGTAAATATGTTGCAGGTGTCGGGACTAACGGCGGTAACAGCACTGTCGGCAAGCCTTTCAGCGTGGTGGCGCAATTCAGGCCATCCGGTTCGGGCCCGAGCAGCAAAATCGCGGGCTTGAGCGTGCACATGTACTACAACCCGACCACCGGTGCTTGGACTTGCGCAAACGGCGATGGTGCCAGCGACGATGCTACAACCATCTCTGCTGTTAACTCCACCACCCCTACGCCTGCCAGCAGTGTGAAAGCTGTTACCGGTGCAAATACGATACCAGCCTCGATTCTGCCCAAGTCTTGCACGTAATCTTGCCCATCAACCATCCCAGGATGATCCGGGATGGTGTGGCAAGCAAAAGCCCCTCGCAAGAGGGGCTTTTTTTATGCAAAGGCGCGGTAATAAGTTAAGCGTAATAGCGCAAGCGTCTGGAAAACTGTTGCAATGCCAAGATGCCGCTGGCTTCGGCGCGTCGACACCAGTCCTCCAGGTCTTTGACCATCTGTTCCTTGGTTGCCGAGGAGCGTTGCCAGATCGCGATCAGATCCTCGCGCAGTGTATAGGCAATATTCAACTTTTGACTGGTCTGTATGACCAGACCCAATTTCAGTTTTTCCTGTTCGCTTAAAACGGTTGCATCGACATACAGCCAATGTTTGACACGCTTGAGGTCAACTTTGCCCAGGCCGGGCATGCGCAGTTTGAGTTGCGCGATCTCTTCACGATATGTTTTCTTCAAAGACGTGGCGTATTTGGCCATCACTTCATAACGGTGGGCCATCACCGCGTGCAGCGTTTCGATATCGCAAACTGTTTTGGCGGTATCGAGCCGCAACTTTGGCGCGACCCTTTTGATTTTGGCCAGGCCCAGCGCGGCCATGCTGCGGATATACATCCAGCCGATGTCGAACTCATACCATTTGTTGGAGAGCTTGGCTGAGCCGATATGGGCGTGGTGATTATTGTGCAGCTCTTCTCCGCCGATCAGGATGCCCCACGGCACGATGTTGGTGGAGGCGTCGGCAGATTGGAAGTTGCGATAGCCCCAATAGTGCCCCGCACCATTGATGATGCCCGCAGCCATTATAGGTATCCACATCATCTGCACCGACCAGATGGTGATGCCTATCGGGCCGAACAGCAGAACGTCGATGAGCAGCATCAACAATATACCCTTACCGCTGTGCTTGGAGTAAACGTTGCGTTCAATCCAGTCGTCCGGTGTGCCGCGACCATATTTTTCCAGTGTTTCAAGATTTCTGGCTTCTTTGCGATAAAGCTCCGCGCCTTCCAGCAGCACCTTCTTGATGCCCAGTATTATCGGGCTATGCGGGTCGTCCGCAGTTTCGCATTTGGCGTGGTGTTTGCGGTGGATGGCTGCCCATTCCTTGGTCACGGTGCCGGTGGTCAGCCACAGCCAGAAGCGGAAGAAATGGCTGGCAAAAGGATGCAAGTCAATTGCCATATGCGCCTGGTGGCGGTGTAAATAAATGGTTACCGATGCGATGGTGATATGCGTGAGCGACAGTGCGGCGAGTACATAGCACCACCACGGTAGATTCGAAAACATGATCTCTCCTAAAAGGAAGTATTAAGTGCGACCCGAAATCATCGCGTGGGCCTATTTTACAGAATTTTCAGAATTGCACCCGCCAAACAAGATTAAATTGGGAATTTTAAATCCGTTCCAGCACCGCCGCAAAGAATCCATCCGTGCTGTGCAGGTGCGGGCGCAGTTCAAGATAATCACCGGCGTCCAGCGCGATCTTTTGCTGTTGCAACACTACACCTGCCGGGCGCAGCACGAAATCGGGATGCGCGGCGAGGAAAGCCTGCACGATGTGCTGGTTCTCTTCCGGCAGGATGCTGCATGTCGCGTACACCAGGCGTCCGCCTTTTTTCAGCAGTCGGCTGGCAGAGGCGAGGATGGCGGCTTGCTTGACGGTGAGCTCGGCTACGCTGTTGGGCGACTGGCGAAACTTCAGGTCAGGGTTGCGGCGCAACGTTCCCAAGCCGCTGCACGGCGCATCCACCAGCACGCGGTCGATTTTTCCTGCGAGGCGTTTTACCTTGAGGTCGTTCTCGTGCGATATCAGCATCGGCTGGATGTTGCTGGCACCGGAGCGTTTCAGGCGCGGCTTGAGATTGGCGAGGCGTTTTTCCGAAACATCCATCGCGTACAAGCGGCCTTGTGAATTCATCAGCGCAGATAGCATCAGTGTCTTGCCGCCCGCGCCGGCGCAGAAATCCACTACCATGTCGTTGCGCTTCGGCGCGAGCAGGAAGCCGAGCAACTGGCTGCCTTCGTCCTGCACTTCGACTTTGCCTTCAGTAAACAAGGCATCCTTGTTCAGCGGGATCTTTTCCTTGAGACGGATGCCGATCGGCGAATAGGGCGTGGCAGTGGCCTCGATCTTTTTGTCGTGCAGTTGCTGCAATACATCTTCGCGCTTGGCGAGCAGCGTGTTGACGCGAATATCCAGCGGCGCGACTTGCTGCATCGATTTTCCTAGCGTGAGAATGTCGTCGTCAGAATAGGATGCGCGCATTTTCTCCACCAGCCATTCGGGCAGCTCAGCTTGTACGGACAGCGGCAGTTCCTCGATCTTCACGCCCTTTACCGTGGCGAGCCATTCTTTTTCTCCGTGTTTCAACACCGGTTCGAGTTCGCGCAGGTTATAGCCGCCGAACCTGAGCAGGTAGGCGAGCGCCATGCGGCGTGGTGTGGCGGCTCCGACACGGTGTTGCGCAGCATCCGGTGCGGGAGGGGTCGCCTCGCGCCCGCTCCCTGAAACGGTCGGGTTCGCTGGAAACTTGTCGCGGGATGCATTTCCTGCGCAGGCATGCTCCAGCAACAGCCGGTGGCGCAATACGCCAAAAACGGTCTCGGCGACCAGTTCGCGTTCGTTGGAGCCGATGCGCTCGTTCTTGAAAAAATAGCGCAGTGTGGTGTCGGCGGGATGTTCCAGCGGCAGGATGGTGCGCAGCGCCAGGATGACGAGGTCTATTCGATATTCGGTAATTAGCATGGAGGGTATTGGGTGATTAGTGGGGTCTGGTTAAAGCGAGCGGCATGATATGTAGCAGGCCTGCAACGCTTATGTTGAATGTGTGCATCGTCTACTTGATGACGAGTTTGCTCAACACTTGGGTAAGTTGATCGCCGTCGGAATCGGTTATGGTCATTTTGCACGGCAGATTGTATTGTTGTGTGGCCAGCCAAATCTCGGTGCGGTTCTCGCCTTTTTTCGCCTGGCTGTCCAGATACAGTGTATCGAATTCGCCGACAGGGGTTTTGAGCGGTGCCCCACGCGAGATGACATAGTGGTAGATATCCAGTTTGCCACCGTCGGTCATTGGAAAGTCCAGCGTAGTGCCGGGTTGCAGTGACAAGAACATGAATTGGTACATCACGCTCAGTCGATCCTGCGTGCCTTCGGGCAAGGCGACCGTGGTGCGCTGCGCATGCTGGATCAGGTTGATACGTTTGGTTTCCCAATCGAGCAAGGCTTGGCGATTCTTGTTCTCGTGATGTTCGCGCTGATCGCTGAAGCGATGCGGTTGCAGACCTTGAGCGCCCACCAAACCGATGCTGGAGATGATGATTTTCCCGGGATTGAATAGCGCCAGCAGGCCAACCGCACGCGTGGTGCTGGATAGAGAGTACTGTTCCTTGTCGCGCATGTAACTTTCTTCGATCTGCCCGATCCTCAGGCTGCCTTTATACACATCGTAGGTGACAGACACGTTGCTTGGCGGTTCGGCCAATGCCTGGCTGGCAGCACATATCCAGAAGGCAACAAACACAAGCAGCGATTTGAGGGCCATCTATTCTATTCCAGGCCGGGTGAAACCAGCGTAAAACCGGACTGTTTACGATGCCGCAATATGGCGTGTCCTTGTTCGTTAAGTATCACTTTGTCATTGCATAGCCAGCGGATGGCCTGCGCATAAATGCGATGCTCTTCGCGTAGCACGCGCGCCGCCAACGTTTGTTCGGTGTCGTCACGCAACACCGGCACAGCGGCTTGAATGATGATTGGACCGTGGTCGAGATCGGTGGTGACGAAATGCACCGTGCAGCCATGTATCTTCACCCCGTCGTGCAAGGCGCGCACATGGGTGTCGAGGCCGCCGTAGGCCGGCAATAGTGAGGGGTGGATGTTGATGAGCTTGCCCTGATAACGAGCTACAAACTTTGCGGTGAGGATGCGCATGAAGCCCGCAAGTGCCACGAAATCCGGAACAAATGCATCGATCGATTTTGCAAGCGCGGTGTCGAATCTGTCGCGATCTGCATAGTCTCGATGTTCGACGACAGCAGTGGGAATGCCATGCGCCTTGGCGATGTTCAGCCCCTCGGCATCCGCGCGATTGCTGATGACTGCAGCGATGCTGCAGGGCAGTTGCGCTTCCAGCAGGGCTTGCATGTTGCTGCCACGCCCGGAGATCAGGATGACGATTTTTTTCATCGCGATTTTTTATCGTAAATCAGATAACTTGCGTTTGTGCCTCGCTACCCTGGCGAACGCGTATTGTTCCGATAAGGGTCGCAGCCTCACCCGCAGCGTTGAGTAGTTTCAATGCCGCATCTGCATCCTGCTTGCCCACAATGACCACCATGCCGATGCCGCAGTTGAAGGTGCGATACATTTCCTGCTGTGACACATTGCCCTTTATGCGAAGCCAGTCGAACAGAGCCGGGGTGTGCCACGCTTTGCCGTCCAGTTGCGCAACCACGTTTTCCGGCAGCACGCGCGGCACGTTTTCCAGCAGGCCGCCGCCGGTGATGTGCGCCATGCCTTTAACGGTGAGTTGTTGCATCAAACTCAGCATCGGCTTCACGTACAGACGGGTAGGTGCCATGATGCAATCGGACAGCGTGCGCTCCCCGTCGAACTTTGCATTCAGGTCGGGCTTGCTGCGCTCGATGATCTTGCGCACCAGCGAATAGCCGTTGGAATGCGCACCATTCGAAGCGAGGCCGATCACCACATCACCCGTTTTGATATGCTCGCCGGTGATGATCTTTGATTTTTCCACCACGCCTACGGCGAAGCCTGCGAGGTCATATTCGCCCACCGGGTACATGCCGGGCATCTCGGCGGTCTCGCCGCCGATCAGCGCGCAGCCGGATTGTTCGCAACCATAGGCGATGCCCTTGATGACTTCGGTGGCGGCATCCACGTCCAGCTTGCCGCAAGCGAAGTAATCGAGGAAGAACAGCGGCTCCGCGCCTTGTACAAGGATATCGTTGACGCTCATCGCGACCAGATCGATGCCGACAGTGTCATGACGATTCAGCTCGAAGGCCAACCGCAGCTTGGTGCCAACGCCATCAGTGCCGGATACCAGCACCGGCTCTTTATATTTTTTGGAGATCTCGACCAAGCCGCCGAAGCCGCCGATCCCGCTCAAAACTTCCGGGCGCATCGTGCGCTTGGCGAACGGCTTGATGTTTTCGACGAGACGGTCGCCCGCGTCTATGTCTACACCAGCATCCCTGTAGGTAAGGCTGCTGTTTGGAAGGGAGGATTTGCTGGTCGGATTGTTCAAGTTGAGTTTTCGCTTTCTACAGGATAAAGTGCGGCACGAATTGATAGAATTTTACCTTAAATGACCCTATCCCGCTTCACCGCCTTGCAGTGGCTGTCCTTCGCCGTGGTATTCGCTGTGCTGATGTATTTGCTCAGCCCGATACTCACGCCGTTCGTCGCGGCGGGGATACTCGCTTACATCTGCAATCCGCTGGTGCAACGCCTGAGTGCATGTAAGGTGCCTCGTGCCTTGGCGGTGGTGCTGGTGATGGGCGGATTGCTGCTGCTGTTCGCATCGTTGCTGCTGATCGTGTTACCGCTGCTGGAAAAGGAAGTCAGCCTGTTGGTGGCGCGTCTGCCGGATTGGGTGGAGGTGGTGCGGATTCGATTGATGCCGAAGTTGCAGCAGTGGTTCGGTGCAGATTTGCAATGGGATAGTGAATCTGTGAAAAATATGCTGCTGAGCCATTGGCAGAGCGCGGGCGGGGTTCTGGGGAAATTATTGCCTTTGCTCAGCAGTAGTGGCGGCGCGATCATCGGCGCGCTGGTCGACCTGCTGCTGATACCGGTGGCGATGTTCTATTTGCTGCGCGACTGGAATACCTGGCTGGCGCGTGTGGATGATCTTATCCCGCGCCATTTTCACGACAAGGTAAAGGAAATCACCATCGAGGTGGATCGTGTGCTGGCGGAATTTTTGCGCGGACAGATTTCCGTGATGCTGTTGATGAGCGTGTATTACGTTATGGTGTTATGGCTGGTCGGGTTGCAATTCGCGCTGCCTATCGGCATCGTTGCCGGGATGCTGGTATTCGTGCCTTATCTGGGCATGATCATTGGTTTGATGTTGGCCACACTGGCGGCGGTGATGCAGTTCACCGAATTCAGTAACGTGGTACTGGTGTGGGTGGTGTTCGTCGCAGGACAGTTGATCGAGGGCATGGCAATCACTCCCTGGCTGGTCGGCGAGCGCGTCGGCCTGCATCCGCTGGCGGTGATCTTTGCGCTGCTTGCGTTCGGGCAATTGTTCGGATTCTTCGGCCTGCTATTGGCGTTGCCGCTGTCCGCCATCCTGCTGGTCGCGCTGCGCTACGCCAAGACGTGGTACTTGCTAAGCGCGATGTATCGGAAACCATGAGTCAATTGCTGCTTGATATCGCTCCCGACAGGCAGCCGACGTTGGATAATTTCGTCGTGGGGCGCAATCTGGAATTGCTGTCGGCACTTCGTCATTCCTTGGTGGGTGACACTAGCGAGCGCTGCTTCTATGTGTGGGGCGAGACCGGCAGCGGCAAGAGTCACTTGCTGCAAGCTTGTGTGCTTGCCGCACAGGTCATGCATAAAAGCGCGTTATATGTGCAGGGCAATGTACCTCAGAGTACGGACGCAGGCGCAGCAGTGCTGGCAGTAGATGATGTCGAGCAACTCGATGACGTGGAGCAAGTCAGATTGTTCAATCTCTATAACCAGATGCGCGAAAGCGACGGCATGTTGCTGGTCAGCGGCAAGGAGTCCGCCTTGCATCTCAAGTTGCGCGATGATCTGCGTACCCGCCTGGGATGGGGTTTGGTGTATCAAGTGCATGGTCTGAGCGACGAAGAAAAAGCGCTCGCCTTGTCACAGCATGCGCAAGCAAAAGGATTCGCCTTGTCGCCGGAAGTCACCCAATATTTATTGCGCCACGGGCGGCGCGATCTACCCAGCCTGATAGCCGTGCTGGATGCGCTCGATGAACATTCGCTGAGCCTGCATCGCGCGCCTTCGGTGCCGCTGCTCAAGGAAGTTTTGCAAGTGAACTTACGTGCAGGAGCGGGCCATGCCCGCGAATAAAAAGAAAATCGCGGGCCGCTTCGACAGGCTCAGGACAGGCACGGCCCGCTCCTACAAAACCTAAACCCTGCAACGGTGGTAATGACGTGAAATGGATTATTAGAGATGAACCTTGCCTTATTCGATCTGGACAACACTTTATTAAACGGCGACAGCGATTTTGAATGGTCGCAATTTCTGATCCGTATCGGCGTGCTCGATCGCGAGCTGTTCGAAGCGAAGAACCTCGCCTTTTACGAACACTACAAGGCAGGGACTCTGGATATCCAGGAGTTTCTGGATTTTCAATTGAAGCCGCTGTCGCGCCACGCGCGCAAAACGCTGGATGAATGGCACCGGCGATTCATGCGCGAGCAGGCATTGGGCATGATTACACAATCTGCTCGCAACTTGGTCAATCGCCATCGCGCGGCGGGCGATGTATGTGTCATCATCACTGCCACCAATAGTTTCGTCACTGCGCCGATCGCGCGTGAATTCGCTGTCGAACATTTGATCGCCACCGAGCCGGAACACAGGAACGGTGAATTTACCGGGGCCGTCTCCGATGTGCCATGCTTCCGCGAGGGAAAAATAACGCGTCTGGAAAGTTGGATGATGCAACACGGCTGGAATTGGAGCAGCTTTGCCGACACGACTTTTTACAGTGATTCGCTTAATGATTTGCCCTTGCTCGCCAAGGTGAAAAATCCCATCGCGGTGAATCCGGATGACACTTTGCGCCATCACGCCGAACAGCATGGCTGGCCGGTGATGAGTCTGCGCTGATTGGATTTGCGATCAGCCCGGACGACCGTCCGCGCGTGCCCGCCAATAAATCGGCAAAAAGCGCAGTAGCCAAGGCGAGAAACAAGCCAGCCAGATTATCGCTGCGGCAAGATACAGCCAGTACCGCCCTTGCATGGGCAGCATGTCCGCCAGCACGCGCAGCAAGGCGACAAGTTGCATTCTCGCAAACATCAGCTTGATCGGCCTATCCGCTTTCATGGGCAGGCCGGAATGTCCGAGCGTGACGCGCGTGGCCATGCCGATCAGTATCGTGGCAAAACATCCTATCGTCAGTGCATGCAGCGGCGCCAGCCCCCAGATCAGGGCGCTGCCGCGATTGAAGAGCAGCATGAAACTTTGCACGCCGAACAGCAGCATCGCGATGCACAGCCAGGCGAAGCCGATGTGCAGCACACCGACCAAGGGGATATGCAGGGTGTGGCGCGAGCGCCAGGCGTATGTCAGATAGAATGCGGCGACTGCCAGGGGTATATCGCATAACCATAACCAGGCAGGCGCATCGGCAAATTGCAGCAGGCCATGCGTCACGCTGAAGGTCAGTATGACCCACCACGGCCAGACAGGTCTGGCCACCTGCAGATGCGGCAATGCACTGCTGGTGAAGAACGGAACCATGCGGTGAGTGACGCTGGCAAATACCGGCAACAGGAACAACCACAGGCCGACTTGAATTGAATAGCGCAGCCATGAAGGATTGTCGCTGAGCAACCAAATCAAGAAGGCAAGCAGCCCGCACCAACCCATGCTGAGCGCGGCAAATATGATTTTCGGGTGTCGCTTGTCGGAAGGTGGGGTATCGAGCAATACACGCAACAACGCATACAGTGCCACTCCCCAACCAAGCAATGTGCTGAATATGGCAATCGACAGAATATGGTGACTGATCAAAAGACCAACATAGAAACCCATGGTTCCCAGCATGAGCAGTATGAAGGCAGGCACATAGCGTTGCGCCGGTATTTCTTTGCCATTCATCCACCGCGGATAAGTGGTCATTAAAAAACCGAACATGAAAAATGGGAACAGGCCGTAGATCATCAGGTAAGCATGTGCGGCACCGGGCGCGATCGACCATGCAAAGGGCTGACCTGCCACGCCATAGCGTGTCACCAGTTCGATCAGCCACCACATCATCGCGGCGATGGCTTGTACTGCTCCGCCGAAGAACATAACGCGATGCGGTGCGGCGGTAAAGTTGTTCCAGGATTTGTCAATCGTCATCGTTAGTATGGATAGGCGTATGGATATGTCCGGGCGGATGGTTAGTGTAGAATATTTGCACATCAGCGAGTTGTGCTTTTAATTTAACACGCCATTAGACTTGGAGCTGATGAAATTCGTAAATGTTGCTTAGCTATACAAAAACAAGTCCTATTGGTTGTCTTTGTTATGCAGCCGAATTTTCAGCATGATTGTTTAGGTTAAGACAAAATTCATCTATAACTTTGCGGAGGGTAGACCGTGAAATACGATACATCTGTTTTAATTGTTTTTGCACTTTTCACTCTGACTGTATTGCCTGCTAGTGCGGATGATAAGCGCATGGATATGCCCATGGACGGCAAAATCATTACAGAAGTCCATCAGGGAAAAGGCACGATCAACAGTGTGAATGTCAAAGCAGGCAAGCTCAACATCACTCACGGGCCGATCGCCAGCCTTGACTGGCCTGGGATGACCATGGATTTCGACATTCAGGACAAGACCAAGCTGGCCAAATTAAAGGCCGGACAAAAAGTCGCGTTCACGCTGATCGAAGCCAGTAAAGGGAAATATGTGATCAGTGAGATCACTGTGGTCAAATAGCCTCGCAGAAACCGGATTCCGTATCATGCGGATCCGGTTTTGATATTGCGCGCCTGCCTTTGCAGTAATCTTTCCTGCCACCAGAGATAGACGACGGGGATGATGATCAGCGACAGGATGGGGGCGGTGACCATGCCTCCTATCAGCGGGGCGGCGATGCGCTTCATGACGTCGGTTCCGATATCTTGTCCGTACATCACCGGCAACAGTCCGGCGATGATCACAGAGACGGTCATTATCTTGGGGCGCAGCCTGAGTACTGCACCATGAATGATTGCCTCTCGTAACATTTCCGCATCAATCAATTTTTCGGCGGCGCGGAATGATTCAATCGCCTTGTCGAGGAACAGCAGCATCACCACACCGAATTCTGTGGCGACGCCCGCCAGCGCGATGAAGCCTACCACTACCGCCACTGAGACGGGGTAGCCCAGCAGGTAGATCAGCCACACCCCGCCGACCAGCGAGAACGGCAGGCACAGCAACACCAGCAGCACTTTGCTGACATCCTTGAAGTGCATGAACAGCAGCAGGCAGACCAGCAGCAGCGTGATCGGTATCAACCAATACAAACGTGCGCGGGCATGTTCCAGATTGGCGTATTGTCCCGACCACGCGATCGCATAACCCGGTTTGGCTTGGACGGATTTTTCAATCTGGTTTTTGGCCTCCCCGACATAACCGCCCAGGTCGCGGTTTTCGGTATTGACGTAAACGTAACCGACCAGCCTGCCGTTTTCGCTCTTGATCTCGGTCGGCCCATCGTGGGTGCCGATGTGCGCCAAATTGCCCAAGGGAACGCTTTCCCCGTTTGGCATCGTCACTCTGCTTTTCGACAGTGCATCGACCGAATTCCGGAACGATCTCATGTAGCGCAAATTGATCGGGTAGCGTTCGCGTCCCGCGATCATCGTGGAAATATTTTTTCCGCCGACCGCGCCTTCAATCAGTTGTTCGACATCAGTCACTGTGATGCCATAGCGTGCGGCCCGGTCGCGATCAACCTCGATGTCGAGATAATGTCCGCCTTCGATGCGTTCGGCAAAAACACTGCGAGTGCCTTTTATTTTTCGTAACACTATTTCGATTTCTTGTGCCAGTTCCGAAATTCCTTTTACATCCGGCCCGGTGATCTTGAGTCCCAGTGGCGTGCGTATACCGGTGGACAGCATGTCGATGCGGGTGCGTATCGGGTAGCCCCATGAGTTGGTCAGGCCGGGCAGGTTGACTTCGCTATCGAGCTTTTTGATGAAGTCCTCAATACTTTCTCCTGCGGGCCATTCGCTCCTGGGCTTTAAGCGTATTACTGTTTCCAGCATGGATAACGGTGCGGGATCGAGTGCGGTGTCTGCTTTGCCCGCCTTGCCGTAAACCCGCTCGACTTCGGGCATCTGGCGTATCAGCCGGTCGGTTATCTGAAGGATGTTGGCCGCTTCGTCTATCGAAATCCCCGGCAGCGTGGTCGGCATGTAAAGCAGGTCGCCTTCATACAACGGCGGCATGAACTCGCTGCCGATCCTGCTGGCAGGCCAGAGCGCGCTAAGCAATAAAAACAGAGCCAGAAGAATTGTTGCCCCGCGATTATTCAGGGCGCGGTTCAACAGCGGCAGATACCACGACTGCAACATCCGGTTAAGCGGATTCTGATTTTCCGGTTTGATCTTTCCCCTGACGAAATAGCCCATCAAGACCGGTGTCAGCGTCACGGCCAGCAAGGCGGCGGCGGCCATCGCGTAAGTCTTGGTGTAGGCGAGCGGCGAAAAAAGTTTGCCTTCCTGGCCGGTGAGCGCGAACACCGGCAGGAAGGATACCGTGATGATGAGCAGCGAAAAGAACAGCGCGGGACCGACTTCGTGCGCACTTGTTCTCGCGGCTTGCCAGTGATTCGAACTTTCTCCGCCACGTTCAAGATGCTTGTGCATGTTCTCTATCATCACGATCGCCGCGTCTATCATCGCGCCGATTGCGATCGCGATGCCGCCCAGCGACATGATGTTGGCGGTCACGCCTTGCAAGCGCATCACCACAAAGGCCGAGAGGATGCCGATGGGCAGGGTCATGATCGCGACCATAGCAGAGCGTAAATGCACCAGAAAGATAATGCACACCAGCGCGACCACGATCGACTCTTCGATCAATTTGCGATCCAATGTATCGACCGCATCGCGGATCAGGCCGGAGCGGTCATAGGTCACGACGATCTCGACGCCCTCGGGCAAGCCGGACTTGATTTCAGCGAGGCGCTGCTTGACGGCTTGCACTGTATCCAGTGCGTTGGAATCGTAGCGCATCACGACGATGCCGCCCGGCGCTTCTCCTTCGCCGTCGAGGTCGGTCACGCCTCTCCTGGCCTCGCCGCCGATGCTGATGTGCGCGATATCGCGTAACAGGATCGGGATGCCATTACTGCCGGTTGAGATTGGAACCTTGCCGAAATCGTCCAGTGATTTGAGATAGCCTTTTTCGCGCAACATGAATTCGGAGCGTCCCATTTCCATTACCGAGCCGCCGCCGGCCGAGTTGCTGTCGCGCACCGCCTTCGCCACTTGCTCGTTGGTGATGTGATAAGCGGCGAGACGGTTGGGATCGATCTCGATCTGGAATTGCTTAACGATGCCGCCGACACTGGCGACTTCGGCGACACCAGGCAGGCTCTGCAATTCGTATTTGAGAAAATAATCCTGCACCGCGCGCAATTGATCCTGGTCATAGCGATGATTGCGGTCGACCAGCGCGTATTCGAACACCCAACCTACCCCGGATGCATCCGGACCCAGCGCCGGGTTCACACCCTGCGGCAAGCGGGACGCGATCTGGCTCAAATATTCCAGTACGCGCGAGCGCGCCCAGTAGGGGTCGGTGCCGTCCTTGAAGATGATGTAAACGTAGGACTCGCCATACATCGAGAAACCGCGCACCGCGGTCGAACCGGGAACAGACAGGAATGCGGAGGTGAGCGGGTAAGTGACCTGATCCTCGACGATGTCCGGGGACTGTCCCGGATAAGAGGTCTTGACGATCACCTGCGCATCGGAAAGATCGGGGATTGCGTCCAGAGTCATGTCGCGCAACGCATAGATACCCGCCAGCGCCAGCATCAGCGAGAAGATCAGCACGAGCAACCGATTGCGCAATGACCAGTCGATGACCCGCTTGATCAGAACATCATCATTTTGCATCGTGCATTTCTGGAGCAGTGTGTTCGCCGGGCTTCATGTCTTCATGGGGCTGCATGCGTTCGATAGCAGCATTCATCGAAGCCGCCGAATCGAGCAGGAACTGGCCGTTGACCGCCACTTCAGCGCCGGGCTGGATGCCGTCGATGATCTCTATCGTATCGCCGCTCTCGATTCCCGTCTCGACATAAACCGGGAGGAAATGTCCCGCTCCCCTGTGAAGCATCACCACGTTTCCTTCTCCGGTGCGCATCACTGCCGAGCCGGGCACTACCAACGCCTCGTGTGGCATGGCATGGATGGTCACGTCGACAAAACTGCCGGGACGCAAATGCAATTTGGAGTTATCTATCATTGCTCTGGCGCTGACCTTGTTGTTATCCGCAACGGGATTAACAAACTCGAACTTGGCTTTTGTAACTTGTCCATCTGAGCTGCCGATGGTTACCTCGTCGCCACTCTTCACCTGGGCAGCTTGATCCGGATATAGTGTGACTGTAACCCATGCTCTGGCGACATTCGCCAGCGTGAACAGTGTGGCAGAAGGCGTGGCGTAGCTGCCTTCACGCGCGTTGATCTGTGTCACGACGCCGGATTCTCCCGCTACTATTTTGACAACGTCTATCGGCATTTTGGAATCTTCGATCTTCTGGATTGTGTCGAGGTCGACGTCCTCCTGGAGGAATTTTGTCCGCTCTCTCGACAGCTCCACGAGCAGGTTCATCACGTATTCGTTTTCCTGCATCCTGACATCGCCTATGGTTTTCAATATCTGGTTGCGTCTCTCCACGAATCTCAGATATTCTTTTTGCTGCAGGATCAGCTCGGGCGAATAGATTTCGTAGATCACCTGGCCTTTTGCGACGTGTTGCCCGATGGAATGGATGTATGATTTTTTGATCGAGCCGTCGAATTTACTGTGGACGTTATACAGCGCCCGCTCGTCCACTGTTACGTTTCCATATGCCCTGATTTCCTGGCTGACGCGAGATTTTTTTACGCTTGCCAGCCTGACACCCAACTTCTGGACGGATGCGCTATCGACATGGATGCCATTGTCGTGGGCAGTATGGTCCGTTGTACGATTTGGGGATTCGACCAGATCCATGCCGCAGATCGGGCAGGTTCCCGGATGGTCCTGCATGATCTCGGGGTGCATCGGGCAGACGAAGACTTTTCCCTGTCCGGGCGGGTTGATGCTGGGTAATGAGCTGACGCCAGGCGATGCAGTGTTGGCATCAAACCATGAAATAGTGATGTGCGGATAAATGAAATACGCAGCCAGAATGATGACGCCCAAAAGCGCGATGCCAGCTGCTTTAATTTTCGTCATCTTTGCCGCCCTATGCCTTATGTTTTGTGTTCAGAGCCTCTTGCAAAACTATTTTTGAAACGAAGCGGAATGACATTTGATGCCCGAATTTCGGCATCGAACAGTTACGCTTCCCCCTTATTTGCGGCAATCTCTCAAATTTTCCGCATTTCCCCGCACTTGAGCCCGAGCGCC
>JANXXH010000100.1 GCA_025350705.1 Gallionella sp. | reverse complement strand
CGATCTGGACCTTCGCTTCGAATCCCAGCCGGAAAAGTGATCCTGCAAACTGGATTCGCTGCTGTTCTAGCAATCCAAAGCTGTCCGTCAAAGAATTCATCCTCCTTCGAGGAATCGGCTGTATCGTAATCGACTAAGTCAATATTTCTCGCATAAGCCAGGATAAATTCGTGATCCTTAATTACATGATTAAATCCACGCGGAGAACAGGCACTTTTCCAAATCATAGAGCCTCTGTCGAGTCTATTTCCTTCGCCAAATACTTCATCACAAACCTTCCTGAGATTCGCTTCCTCACGGTCATCACAGGAAATTAGACACACGCCGCCCTCTTCAAGTACATTTCTACAGAGTCGGATTCGTGCATACATCATGCTCAGCCAGTCGGAATGAAATCGACCATTCGACTCAGTATTAGCTATCATCCGATTCCCCTCTTCGTCTCTTTCGCCCGATCCACTTTGATAGGCTTCCTTTTCGGCGGTGAAGTCGTCTTCATAGATAAAATCATTCCCGGTGTTGTAGGGCGGGTCGATGTAGATCATCTTGACCTTGCCGTGGTAGGGCTTCTGCAACAGTTTCAGCACTTCGAGGTTGTCGCCCTCGATGATGAGGTTTTCGGTGCTGCCCCAGTTGACGCTCTCTTCCAGCTGCGGGCGCAAGGTGGCGACGCTCGGCACCTGTACGTTGCGGAACGCGTCGCGCTTGCCCGCCCATGTGAGGCCGTAGCGTTCCGGGTTGGCGTCGATATGTTCGCCCAGCGCGGCTTGCAGCCTGGCGAAGTCCACGCGGCCTTCGCTGAAGATTTGCGGCGCGGCATCGCGCAACTGCGCGAGCAAGGTTTCGGTCGTGTCCGCGGAGGTGAGATGCAGCTTGGCGTCGTCAGTCATGGTTGGCCTTAGTTCCGGTGTTCTTTATTTCCGCCAAGCAACCCACCCGCATCCTTCTCGTCCAACTCCATTTTTGGCACAGCATTCTTGATGCGTTTTTCGACTTCCTTGATATGTTCGGCAGGTGGAATCTGTTCGGGCGGAGTTCCACCGATTCGCTCAATAGCGGCGCGCACTTCTTTGCCGACCGCCTCATGTGTGTGGATGGCTTGCTGCTGGTTGTTGATTCTTTCACGCGCGAGTTTGTCGCGTGTTTGAGTCATGCGGAATTGATTGGCGGCCAGTTCTGTGGCATTCATGCGATCCAGCAATTGTTCTTTGGCCGGAATGTTCTTTTTAGTTTTGATGGCATCGCCGCCCAGCCCGCCGTATAGACCTTTGTAGCCTGCATCGTGGAATACGCCGAACATTCTGTCTTACACACCCGCTTGCCGTGCTGCGCCGGAGAGCATCTTGAATTCTTCAGAGGTCTGCTTGCGCAGTTCAAGCCGCTCTTGATCTGCGGCAAGTTGCTCGCTGAGTTCTTGCTTGCGTGCCTGTATGGCGAAATATTTTTGCGCATAGGCAATTTCCGGTTTGCGCGGGTCGCCATTCTGGGCGATCAAATAGCAGGCGAAACGGGAAAGCTGGTAGTCATCAACTTCGCGTGCGCTGCCTGATCCAATCCCGACCATTTTGCCGGCGCCGGCAAAATGGTTTTGCGGATTATTTCCTGATTGTTCGCAAGAGGTTGCCGCGCGCTTGATTGCATCTTCAAAGCGCCGCCATTGGGTATACCCAAGCAACAGTTGCAGGTCACGTGCGCTCCAATACTCCGCTCCATGATCGTTGGATTGTTTTAATTCCTCGAAGGATTGATCGCCAATAGTTGGTAGATTTTTCGGGGTCATGGTGTGCTCCTTGGGTACTCCGAATTGGAGTAGCGCGGATTTTATCCCAGGAACAAACGATATGCCGGATTCTCGCTCTCGTCCCAGTAACGGTAGCCTAGCGTGTCGAGGAACTTGCGCAGCGCCTTTTTATCGTGGTGCGGAACCTGCATGCCGACCAGCACGCGGCCGTAATCCGCTCCGTGGTTGCGGTAGTGGAACAGGCTGATGTTCCAGCTGTGGCTCATGCTGTTGAGGAAATTCATCAGCGCACCGGGACGCTCGGGGAACTCGAAGCGGAACATGATCTCGTCCTTGACCTCCGGCGCATGGCCGCCGACCAGATGGCGCAGGTGCAGCTTGGCCATTTCGTTGTCGCTCAGGTCCAGCGTGGCGAGTTTGCTGCGCTGCAATTTATCCACCAGTTCGCTGGTTTCCAGCTGGTCGCGCACCTGGATACCGACGAACACATGCGCCTCTTTGGAGTCCGCATAGCGATAGTTGAATTCCGTGATGCTGCGCTTGCCGAGCAGCGCGCAGAATTTGCGGAAGCTGCCGGGCGTTTCCGGGATGCTCACGGCAAGGATCGCCTCGCGCTCCTCGCCGATCTCGGCGCGCTCCGCAACGAAACGCAGGCGGTCGAAATTCATGTTCGCGCCGGAGGCGATAGCGACCAAAGTTTCGCCCTTGAGATTTTCACGCGCGGCATACAGTTTGGCTCCGGCAATGGACAGTGCACCCGCCGGCTCCAGTATCGAACGGGTATCCTCGAACACATCCTTGAGCGCGGCACACGCCGTGTCGGTGTCCACCAGGATGATCTCGTCGACCAGCTTGCGGCACAGGCGGAAGGTTTCCGTGCCAACCTGCTTGACCGCGACGCCGTCGGCGAACAGGCCGACATGTTCGAGCGTGACGCGCTTCCTGGCTTTCAACGAGCGATACATCGCGTCGGAATCCACCGGCTGCACACCGATTACTTTTATTTCCGGACGCAACTCCTTGACGTAGGCCGCCACGCCTGCGATCAACCCGCCGCCGCCGATCGGAACGAAGATCGCGTGGATGGCCTGGGTATGCTGGCGCAGGATTTCCATCGCGATGGTGCCCTGTCCGGCGATCACATCGGGATCATCATAAGGATGCACGAACGTCATCTTGCTTTGCTGTTCAAGCTCCAGCGCATGCTGATAGGCATCGGAATAAGAGTCGCCATGCAGCACCACTTTCGCGCCGCGCGCGGCCACCGCCTGGATCTTGATCTGCGGCGTGGTGGTGGGCATCACGATCACGGCCTTGCAGCCGAGCTTCTGCGCGCTGAGCGCCACACCCTGCGCATGGTTGCCCGCCGAGGCGGCGATGACTCCCCGCTTCAACTGCTCCGGCGTGAGTTGAGCCATTTTGTTGTACGCGCCGCGCAGCTTGAAGGAAAACACAGGCTGCATATCTTCGCGCTTGAGCAAGATCGTGTTGCCGATGCGTGCCGACAGATTTGGTGCTTGCTCCAGCGGCGTTTCAACAGCAACGTCGTATACCCTTGCGTTAAGTATGCGCTTCAAATATCCATTCATTGACACCTCTATAAATTCGTTGTCTGGGCGAATCGCTTCGTCGCGTGCTCGCTCACTCCTCGTCTATCTATTCGATATGCCTCGTCGTTCCCTGCGCGGCTTCTTGCGCTTCATCCCACAAAACGGATTTCTAGAGGTGCCAACAAGCATATCCATAAAAATACCCGCGCAGATTAGCATAAAAATACTGCGAAGCCCTTGCGACAGAAGCAAAAATCGGTTCAAATGCCGCGCATGGAAGAAATCGATCAACATGGTGTCGTCATACAAACGCAGGTGAATTACCTGCCGGAACAATCCGATGAGACGGGCAACCGTTTTGTATTTTCCTACACCATCACCATCACCAATCTCGGCACTTCGCCCGCCAAGCTCATCAGCCGCCATTGGGTCATCACCGACGCCCACAATCATGTACAGGAAGTGCGCGGGCAAGGCGTGGTCGGCGAGCAGCCTTTGCTTAAACCGAGCCAGAGCTTCGAATATACCAGCGGCACGGTGCTGACCACCCAGGTCGGCACGATGCGCGGCAGTTATCAGATGCAGGCCGAGGACGGCACTGAGTTCGAGGTCGAGATCCCGCAATTTGTTTTGAGTGTGCCACGTGTTTTGCATTGACCTTGTGCTGTTATGCACTCAATCAGCAGAAGGCGCTGTCCACAAAGGACACGAAAGGTATAAATATAGGGATGGATGGAGTAGCGAGAACAAAGTGTTTTCAGATACGATTGGCTGCGCGTGAAATGGATATTGAGATGGGATGTATTTTGTTTTTAGTCGGCTCCGTTGCAGTTGATGAAAGGATTATGTTGTGAAGCTTGTTCGTGCTGTTGCGAGATTTCGCCCGGCGAAATGCCTGTCTGCCCCATTTCGCTTCTTTCATGTGCAATGCATGACATTAGTTAATCATTTATTAGATGCGCGGCGCACCGCACCTGTGCTGCTCCTCTTGCTTGCCGCCTGCACAACGCCCAAACCGCATGCCGTATCACCACCCATGGCTACCACGCCCTACACACCTTTCGCCGTCAGCAAATGGGAGATGCTGCCGGATTGGCAAACGATAGATTTGCAGCCGACCTGGGGAGCCTTTTGGCAAAGCTGTAACGCGCTGAGGAACAAGCCCGACTGGCAAATAATCTGCGCGCGCGCAAAAGAATTGACGCAACCCGATAACAATTCGTTGCATGATTTTTTTGAACAAGGCTTTACGCCCTACCAGGTTTACAATCCGGATGGGTCGTCACTTGGCTTGATCACCGGCTACTACGAGCCCAAACTTTATGGCAGCCGGACCAAGACTTCGCGCTTCCGTTATCCGATCTACGCACCGCCGGATGACCTGCTGACCATAGACTTGAGCGAGATTTATCCGCAACTGAAAGACATGCGTTTGCGCGGGCGACTGCAAGGCAATCGCGTCGTGCCCTATTACAACCGCAACGAGATCGATAACGACAAAGCTCCGTTGCAAGGGCGCGAGTTGTACTGGGTGGACAACGCGATCGATCTGTTCTTTCTGCAGATACAAGGCTCGGGGCGCATCGAGTTGCCCGACGGCAGCATGGTTAAGGTCGGCTATGCCGAACAGAATGGCCATCCTTATAGCTCCATCGGCAAGAAGCTGGTCGAGATGGGTGCGTTCAAGATCGAGGAATCTTCGATGCAGAGCATCAAGCTGTGGGCGGAAAAACATCCCGACAAACTGGCCACCTTGCTGGAACAAAACCCCAGCTATGTGTTCTTCCGCGAATTGCCCAACGACCTCCCCGCGCCGCTGGGCGCATTGGGGGTGCCTCTGACCAATGAATACAGTCTGGCGGTGGATACACGCACCATCCCGCTCGGCGCGCCGGTATTCCTCTCCACCACTTATCCGAACACGACCGCGCCTTTGAACCGACTGATGCTGGCGCAGGATACCGGAGGCGCGATCAAGGGTGCGGTGCGCGGCGATTTCTTCTGGGGTTTTGGCGAGCAGGCCGGATCCCAGGCGGGACGCATGAAGCAAAGCGGACAGATGTGGGTATTGTTTCCCAAGGGCGCAGAACCGTCGCTCAAGCCCTAAACTGGCAGTGAGCACACGACACGTCAGCATCGGAAATGTATTTCTTTGCTGAAGTGCCCTTGCCCTGTTTTTTCATTACCAACACTTAAATCGGAGATGTTACTTGCTCGCCGCAGCGCTTAAAATATACTTGACTGCGCAGCGCAACAATATATCTTGGCGTCCTACGAATCGCTTTATTTATGGAGGAATTTATGGCAAAAACGATACTGATCGTAGATGATTCTGAAAGCATTCGCCAACTCGTCAGCCATATATTGAAAAGTGCGGGCTATGATGTCATAGAGGGCGAAGATGGAAAGGATGCACTGACCAAGCTTGCAGGTCAAAAAATACACCTCATTATTTGCGATGTGAACATGCCCAACATGGACGGCATCGGTTTCGTCAAGGAAATCAAGAAGTCGGACGACTACAAATTCATTCCCATCATCATGCTCACCACCGAATCGCAAGAAAAGAAAAAATTGCAGGGTCAGGCAGCGGGCGCAAAAGCCTGGGTTGTTAAGCCATTCCGCCCCGATCAAATGTTGAACGCAGTATCCAAATTAATTTTGCCTTAAAACCTTTCTAAATCAAGTTTTGCCGAAGACAATCTGAAAAGGAGCTAATCCATGCCGATACGCACAAAAAAAAGAAAGGGAGTCTCAATACTTCATATTGAAGGCGACATGACCATCGGCACTGCAGCCGCGCTCAAAGAGGAATTGATGAAACATATAACCCAGTCGAGCGAGCGTGAAATCGACCTGTCCGATGTAAGCGAAATGGATAGCGCAGGCATGCAGCTGCTGATGCTGGCCAAACGCGAAGCAACCCGGCATAACACTCCTTTGCGCTTGATCGGCCACAGCCGTGCCGTGCTGGAAGTAATGGACACATACAATCTGGCAGCTTACTTCGGCGACCCGATATTGATTTCCCGTGGTGCCAAAGCATAAATTACCAGCAAGTGCTTGAACAATCGCAGTTCGCTTGATCCAACTCCTCCCATGCAGATGTGGGAAGCTTAAGTAAAATTTTGCACAAGATAGTAGTGAAGTAAATAAACTGTTGCTGATAACGAGAGGACAACTCAAATGAGCGCCAATCCCAATCAATTCCTGCAAACTTTCATTGCCGAAGCCCATGAGCGGCTTCAAGAAATGGAAGAAATACTTATGCATCTGGAAAACGGCCCTCACGACGCCGGCACCATTGATTCCCTTTTCCGTGCTGCCCACACCGTCAAAGGCTCGGCAGGCATGTTCAGGCTGGATTCCATCGTCAGCTTTGCCCACATCATTGAAGATGTGCTCGGTCGTATGCGTGACAGCGAGATCGAGATCGAGGGCGATCTGGTAGCGGTGCTGCTGGACAGTTGCGACCACATGCTGCATCTCGTCGAGGTGATCGCCGAGCAAGGCGAACAATTGGACGACGCGGCACTGGCACGTGAAAACGAGTTGCGTAAACGGTTAAAAGCGTATCAGACGGGCAATGGAGACGCACAGGGAACACGCGTTTCGCTCTCCGCAGAAAAAGACATTCCGTTGACTGCCAGCGGCGGCGGCGAAGTCAGCTCCGACAATTGGCATATCTCCCTGCGCTTCGCGCAGAGCGTCTTGAAAGAAGGTCTGGATCCGCTTTACCTGATCCGTTACCTGTCCAACATCGGGGAAGTCATCTCTGTTACTACCCTGGCTGACGCTATACCGGCCGCAGCGGAAATGAACGCGGAAACCTTCTACCTCGGCTTTGAGATCGATCTCAAATCAAGCGCGAGCAAGGAAACCATCTCCGAGGTATTCGAATTTGCTCATCAGGGCAGCATGATTCACATCATGCCGCCGCACAGCAAAACAACACAGTATATTGAGTTGATCCGCTCCTTGCCGGAAGAGGAGGCACGATTGGGTGAACTCCTCGTAGCCACGGGTACGCTCACTCAACATGAGCTGGAAGATGGCCTGAATGCCCAGCAAAAAAGCGCTCAACCCGGCGGAACCTCCAAGCTGCTGGGCGAAATCCTGATCGACCAGGGCTCAGTCACACAAGAAGTGGTACAGGCCGCCCTCGAAAAACAGAGTCAGGCCAAGGACACCAAAACCAAAGAGAGCCGGTTCATCCGCGTACAAGCAGGCAAGCTCGACGAATTGATCAACCTGGTCGGCGAACTGGTGATCGCCGGAGCGGGCGCCAATATGCTCGCCCATCTTTCCAACAATACCCCGCTACAGGAATCGACCTCGGTGATATCGAGATTGGTCGAAGAGATCCGCGACAGCGCGCTCAAATTGCGGATGGTGCAGATCGGTGAGACTTTCAACCGCTTTAATCGCGTCGTTCGCGATGTGGGCCGCGAGCTGGGCAAAGACATCGATCTGGTCATTACCGGGGCCGAAAGCGAGCTGGACAAAACCCTGATAGAAAAGATCGGCGACCCGTTGATGCATCTGGTGCGCAACGCGATAGATCACGGCATCGAGTCGGCGGACAAACGCGTCGCACTCGGCAAACCCGAGAAAGGCACCTTACGCCTCAATGCGTATCATGATTCCGGCAGCATCGCGATTGAAATATCCGACGACGGTGCCGGCCTGAACCGCGACAAGATCCTTAAAAAAGCCAGGGAGATCGGCTTGATCCCCGCGGGTGCCATGCCCACCGACCAGGAAATTTACAACCTGATCTTCGAGGCAGGCTTCTCCACGGCGGACACCGTGACCAACCTCTCCGGACGCGGCGTCGGTATGGATGTCGTCAGGCGCAACATCGCTTCACTGCGCGGCACAGTCCAATTGGACAGCGAACCGGGGATCGGCACCACGGTGCGCATCCGCCTGCCGCTGACCCTGGCCATCATCGACGGCTTCCGGGTCGGCGTCGGCAAATCCAGCTACGTCGTGCCGCTCGACATGGTGATCGAATGCGTCGAGCTTTCGGAAGCCGAGCGCCAGGCGGCGAACGAACGCAGCTACCTCAACCTGCGCGGCGAAGTGTTGCCGTTCGTATTGCTGCGTGATCACTTCGAAGTAGCAGGCGCCAACGCGAGGCGCGAAAACGTGGTGGTGGTGCAATACGCCGGGAAAAAAGCCGGGCTGGTGGTGGACGAACTGATGGGCGAGTTCCAGACCGTGATCAAGCCGCTCGGCAAGATCTTCAGCAACCTGCGCGGCATCAGCGGCTCCACGATCCTGGGCAGCGGCGAAGTGGCGCTGATACTGGACGTGCCCTCGCTGGTACAACAGGCAGTCGCCCGCGAGTCGCAACAGGTCTTGCGCAAGCTGCCGAACAACACTGCAACAGCTCGTTAACGTGTAACTCGCGTAGCGATTCGTTTGTCCTTCTCCGGGTGAAAACAACTGGTGATTCAACCAGGTCGCAAACGACCGCAGCCAATTCGCCGGTTATCCCGCTTGCGCAGGGGAGAACGTAGCGAGGGAGATTTGGATAGGGGGAAAACGGGCATGGCGAGTTTCATTATCAGGGGTGGCAGCAATTGCAATGACTGTTAGTATTATTTACCACGCTTTTTTAAGAGAGGCAAAACATGTTCAAGAATATGAAAATAGGTGTGCGTTTGGGACTGATGTCAGCCTTGCTGTTGCTGCTACTGATAGCCGTTGCTACCATCGGCATTACCCGAATGAATGGCATGAATGCTATTACCGTTAAAATCATTAACAAGGACTGGGTCAAAGCCCAGTTGGCCCACGAGATTGCGGACACCGCCAATGACAACGCCAGGGCAAACCTGGAGCTTTTCCTGGTCACGGATAAAGCGGCGATTGCCAAGCTGCTGGAGCGCATCGACGGCAACAAGAAAAAAGTCACTGACGATATTGCGCAGCTTGAAGAATTGATACATCTGGCCGAAGGTAAGGCAAAACTTGCCGCCATTAAAGAAGCGCGCAAAGCCAATGCGGCCGCTTTTGGCCGGGTCTCAAAACTGCTGCTCAGCGATGATAATCGTGAGGCGGCTACCGCAATTATGGTGAATGAGTCGATTCCTGCGCTGGCTGTTTATTCTGCAGCCGTCAACGATCTGGCGAAATTTCAGAAGACTGTCGTGGATGCCTCCGGCAAGGATGCCGAACAAACGTATGAAGCCGCGCGGGATATGATGATAACGTTAGCTATCGCTGCAACGCTATTGGGACTAGGAATCGCTTTCTGGATCACCATCAGTATCACCAGGCCGCTGGGCGTGGCAGTGGGTGTCGCCAACCAGCTGGCCGAAGGCGACCTGACGGCGAAGATCGATGCCTCCTCCAGGGATGAAACCGGCATGCTGC
>JANXXH010000084.1 GCA_025350705.1 Gallionella sp. | reverse complement strand
CCCAAACTGCTCGACCAAGTCCGCGACAAGATCAGGGTCAAACATTACAGCATCTGCACAGAAACGCAATGCAACCAAAATAAATAGAAGCGTGGCTATCAGCAATTGGCACCCCGTGGTGATTGTGATGGTCGTCTTTATCGGCCACTGCTTGAATAGTACGCTTAATTTTATGGTCGATATGTACGTAGAAATACTTACAGGGTTATCCACAATCTTTGTGGGTAAGGCTGTTGATAAATATCCTGTGGTTCAGAACTGCCATCGTTTTCGTTCAGCAGTTCTAAAAAATAATCAGGTATCGTCAGGGCATCAATATGGATGCCCTGTTATGGAAATGAAATGGTGCAGATAGCCCGAGAAAAAGAAACGTTTGCAAGTGAGTGAATAACCGCAGCTCGAAGCCGAACTTGGACTTTCTCGGAAGCAGCCGCGCTAAGCGTGTCTACAAGCGCCGGTGCGATTCGATATGTTGCGTCCACACTGCATCAATGCTTCCACCAGTCTGCAATGATGTTCCCTACCGCCGGATTGACCATGTAGCCATAGGAGCGATGGCAATTGAGGCCGGCATCGCTTCGATAGAAGTTGTAGATGCCATGGCAATGATCCTCGATAGATTCGACCAAGCCCTGTTCCAGCATGGCGTGAAAACTCTCGTTGAGATTTCCGCCAAGCGCAACGACATCGCCCTCGGCTGACAGATTTATCCAGCGGCGGATCAGGTCAGGATAACTTTTCCCCCCTGATCCATTCATGCCCAGCAAGCGCCGTTGTATGTAATGCATACCCATGGGGCTGCCGAGTGTCAAAAAATCTACTTTGCCTTTGAGTCCTTCCTGACGTGACAGCTCCCACAAGGTATCGTAGGCGATGACAGAGCCGAGACTATGCCCGATCAACAGCACATCGTCCTGTTTTTCAAGCATGGGTCGTAGCGTTTGCTTCAGCAGATCGCGAATTTTGCGGGCGACACCACCGGTATTGTTGAAATAGCGGTCGATTTCATGGGCGGTGCTGCGCACTTCTTCGGGCAGCATCCGTATCAGCAAGGGGATGTGGTCTCCCAGTGTCAACACGAAGCGGCTCAGCCATATGTTCCAGGAGTGGGCGTCGCGCATGTCCTGCTCAGTGGGGTCATGTTTGTTGATCAGGGCGTCGATCCAGGGGATGTCGCTGGTGATATCTTTGTACTCCTGGTAATAAAGGTAGTTCCAGCTGACCAGATGGAACTGGCTGGCCTGTAGCGTACCGGCCACAGCCCTGTCGGCGCGACGCACCCCCTCGACAAGGGTGCGCCAGAGCAATGCACTATGCAGTGCTGCCTCGGGCTTGGGATTCTTTCCCGGTACGTAGACGATCTGTTTGGTTGTCATGGTGGTTTTTTTATTTGGATAGCGCCTTCATATCTCGAATGTCTGGTTTAACACTGAGCCAACGATTAGCTGGGATTTATACTTTACCAGTGAGCGGCTTTGGTGAAATTCCAGGCAGTCATTATTCCATTAGTTCAGATGTGGATTTGCATAAATATTTTTACTTCATTTATCGGTTGGCAGAATTGGACGATAGCAGAGTATACTTTTCCCGGCAGGGATGCGATGTCTCGAGCAAGAATGAGACGACAGTGGTGCACCATGACGAAATTATTGAAAGGAGAGACTCATGTTGATTTCAAAATATGTTGCAGGGGCGCGAGGGTTTCCGGTTTTACTTGTTATTTTGGGATTGGCATGGGGAATGAACGGACGCGCATCGCCCCAACCGGAGGGCTCGCAAGCCTTAACCGAAAGTTACAAGCAAGTGATTGCCAGTCCGATACGTACCAATGAAGACAGGGATGCTGATTCCAAGCGTAAGCCGCTGGATTTTTTGCAGTTCACTGATGTTCGACCCGGCATGCTGGTGCTGGATATTGCAGCTGGCGGCGGGTACACCACGCAATTGCTTGCGCTGGCTGTCGGAAGCAAGGGAACCGTATGGGCGCAAGGAACCAAACCAAGTTCGGGTCTTGAGGGGCGGCTGGCCAAAAATCCGCAGCCGAACATCATTCCGGCTGTCCGGTCTTTTGAGGATCCGATACCGAATGATGCGCCCAAGCTGGATTTGATCACCATCGTCATGAATTACCACGACATCGCCTACATGCCCGTTGACCGCACAAAGATGAATCAGCGGCTGTTCAATGCGTTGAAACCGGGCGGACATCTTGTTGTGCTGGATCACTCGGCCAAGGCGGGTAGCAGTATATCAGCAACAAAGACGCTGCATCGTATCGACGAAAAGGTCGTCGCGGATGAGTTTCAGCAAGCCGGTTTCAAGCTGGAGCAAGCAGGCGATTTCCTGAAAAATCCGGCAGACCCCCGCGAACAGGCTTTCTTTGATATGAAGATCCAGACGGACAAATTTGCGCTGCGTTTCGTCAAGCCTTGATGGACTATTAAGGTTCGATAGCCGGGTGCGCGATGTTCTGCGCTCGCTGCATCACAGGCTAATAAGCCCAGTAGGAGCCAACCCCAAAATAGGCTCCGGAATCTTGTGTACCTGCCGCATAAGCGCTGCGCGAATAACCGGCGCGAAGCTGGAGTGATGCACGTGAGCGCGGATAGGCTATCTCGAATACGCCGCCGATCTGGGATGTATTGATATCTTTGTTTCCCTGACTTGTCACTTCGGCGCCCGCGTGAAGGGTGGTATCGCTTTGCTGGTCATGATTCGAGATCTGTTGTTTGACGCCGCCACGCAACCAGAAATACTGGCTAGCCTGTCCGTAGCTGCCGATGAGACTGACGCTGGTTAAGGGCGCCGCCTGAAAAAAGATGTCTCCCTGATAGATCGCCCCGCGTTCGTTATTATTTGTTTCCAGACCGAAGGGATCAGTGCGTTTCGTCTGACGTGTTTCGTAGCCCGGCCCAAACGTGGCAGTCAAAATTGAACCCGAATAGCGAACAGCCATGCCGATCGATTCGCCGGGCGACTTCACCTTGGTGATGCCTGTGGCATCGAGGGAGTCGTAGTACAGGTAGCTGAGCGCGCCGCGCAGAAGCCATGAAACTTGCTCGCCGCGCTGCAACGTCATCGAGGGACTTAGCAGATAAGAATTCGAGCAAGCATGTCCGATTGTGGCAAAAATCCATGCCCAGCACAAACCCCTTGGGCAAGGGCAGGTGGCTTGGGTAAAAAGGTGCGAGCTAAAGATGAATCTGTGGCGATTCAGTAACCACACTCCCGCTGATTTCTATCTTGTCATATTCTTGTAACAACCTCTCTCTACAGTGCGTTCATCAACGTACATCACTGGAGGGAATCTATGTCTGCCATTCTACCTGTCGACCATTTTCGTTCGCTTCATCGTGCCCCGCGCGCGAAGTTTTTTGCCGATCGGTCACTCGCATATGAATGGGTGATCCTTGGTATGACAGACACGGGCGAGATATTCAATGTTCCGGATTGGCCCGAGCGTTTGTGTGGCCTGCTGGCCACACAACAGATGGACAAGCGGTTGCGTTATTCCGATTATCTGCGGCCAACACATTTCAACGGTCTCGCAGCCGTGGTGACGTCGAGCAGGTTGGAGCGGGACAGTCCCGCATCTTTTGCTGCCGTGATGCAATTCGCCACGGATAACCAGCTCAAAGTCCGCCTTGGCCGCACTGGCAATACGACTGGCGAGTACCCGGTATTGCAGCAGGAGCTCTGCAGGTTCATCAAAAGCTAGCGCGGTTCGACATTCCTGCGCATAACAGTTTCACACCAAGTTGATTTCACATAACTGTCATATAACTAAAGTAAGATAATTTTGCCTGATAGATATCAGGAAAATCATCCAACGATTAAGGAGATATAAAATGAACGACAAGAACAGCAATAATAACTTTTCAAAAGACGCTGAGTTCAATATTGCACTCGGCTGGCTTGCGGCATTGTCTGTATCGATTGCTGGCTGGGCTGGCCTCTCTTAAAGGTTGGTTGCGGCAAGAAGTGAAATTGAAGGGCGGTGAAAGCCGCCCTTTTATTTTGGAGGGCATGTAGTTTAATCAGGGGGAGCCGTGATATTTTTCTTGCACTCGGGGTGCGCCGTGGGCTTCTCGCTGCTAGGCGCTATGCAGTTTTAACATCGCTGCTTCAACTTTTCCTTCAATGACCAGATGCGCGATGTTCTGCGCTTGCTGCATGGCCTCTTCCATGAGTTTACGCTCTTCTCGACGCGGATCACCCAGCACGTAGTCGGACACTTCAGTGCGTTCACCGGGATGACCGATGCCGATGCGCAATCGCCAGAAATCCTTGCTGCCGAGATGCGCGATGATGTCCTTCAATCCGTTGTGCCCGCCGTGCCCGCCGCCGATTTTTAAACGCGCCACACCGGGCGGCAGATCCAGCTCGTCATGCACGACCAGCATTTCTGCCGGTTCGATCTTGTAGAACTGCGCCAGTGTGCCGACGGATCGTCCGCTGTGGTTCATGAAGGTTTGCGGCTTGAGCAACAACACTTCATGTCCGTGCAATTGACCGCGCGCAGTCAAGCCGTGAAATTTGGACTCGCTCTTGAAGCTCAACTTTTGCAGGCGAGCGAGTTCGTCCACCCACAGGAAACCGACGTTATGCCGGGTGGTTTCGTATTCGCGTCCGGGATTGCCCAGACCAACAATCAAACGTATCGCTGTCATAGTCTCTGAATGAATGGCGACTGAATAAAAAAACCCGCCATAGTTTTCAATATGGCGGGTTTATTGTGCAACCAATCGAGTTACTTGGTTTTTTTCGCGGCAGGCGCAGCAGGAGCGGCCGCAGCAGGAGCAGCCGCAGGGGCAGCGCCTCCTGCCGTTTTAGCAGCTCCTGGAGCCACCGCAGGAGCTGCAGCTGCAGAAGCTGCAGCAGCGGCTTCTGCCTCTGCGGTCACTTCAGCTTCGAGCATTCCACGCGGCACTTGTACAGTAGCCACTACCGCTTCAGCAGCATGCGCGCCATGTGAAGCAGCCTCTACGCCGTTTGGTAACTTCAGATCGGACACGTGGACGGAATGGCCGAGTGCCAGATGCGACAAGTCTACTTCGATAAAGGCTGGCAGGTCTTTTGGCAAACAAGTGATGTCCAGATCGTTCATCACGTGGCTGACCTTGCCGCCGCCATCTTTTACGCCCGGCGCGATAGCTTCGTTCAAGAAATGCAGCGGCACTTTGATGTGCATCTTTTTCTTTTCGTCCACGCGCTGGAAGTCGATGTGTTGTACTTGCTGGCGGAATGGGTGCATCACGAAATCGCGCAGCAGCACGGCTTCTTTTTTGCCTTCCAGATTCAGCGTCAGGATGGAAGCATGGAATGCCTCTGCGCGCAGCTTGTAATACAGCTCATTGTGATCCAGTTCGATCATGTTCACGTCGCCCACGCCATACAGAACACCTGGCACGCGGCCGGTGTTACGCAGACGGCGGCTCGCACCCGTACCTTGCGCCTTACGATTTGTTGCATTGATTTCGATTGCCATTTCACTTCTCCTAATAACGGGAACTCCTTTGTTTGGAGCTCCCTAAACAGAATCGTCCGCGACCAGACGATTCCAACATTGCAACAGCCAACATGGCTGCCGCTAAAAACTTATTCGGCGAACAGCGAACTTACCGATTCTTCGTTGTTGATGCGGCGTATCGTTTCCGCCAGCAATTCTGCCGTGCTCAGTTGGCGGATGCGCTTGCACTTGCGCGCCGCTTCGCTCAATGGGATGGTGTCGGTGACTACCAACTCGTCCATCGCGGATTTCTCGATGCGCTCGATCGCCGGGCCGGACAGTACCGGGTGGGTACAATAGGCCAACACGCGAGTAGCACCTTTTTCCTTCAACGCGTTGGCGGCTTCGCACAGCGTGTTGGCGGTATCCACCATGTCATCCATGATCAGGCAAGTGCGTCCTGCCACTTCGCCGATGATGTTCATCACCTTCGCCACATTCGGCTTGGGACGGCGCTTGTCGATGATCGCCAGATCCGCATCCAGTTCCTTGGCCAGTGCGCGGGCACGTACCACGCCACCCACGTCCGGCGATACCACGATCAAATTCGGATAATTGTGCTTCCACACATCGGACAACAAGATCGGGCTTGCATAGATGTTGTCCACCGGAATATCAAAAAATCCCTGTATCTGGTCGGAGTGCAGATCCATCGTCAACAAACGATCCACACCTGCGCTGCTCAACATGTCCGCAACCAGTTTTGCCGTGATCGCGACACGCGCCGAGCGCGGTCGCCTATCCTGGCGCGCGTAGCCGAAATACGGCATCGCGGCGGTGATACGTCCGGCAGATGCGCGTTTCAATGCGTCCACCATCACTAGCACTTCCATTAAATTGTCATTGGTCGGCGCACAAGTCGATTGCAGTATGAACACATCCCGGCCGCGCACATTCTCAAGCAGCTCGACCATCACTTCGCCGTCGGAAAAACGCCCAACCTTGGCGCGTCCGAGTTGAATGTGCAAATGCCGCGCGACTGCTTCAGCGAGCTTAGGATTGGCATTGCCGGTGAACACCATCAAGCTGTCGTAGGACACGTGCGACCTTTCAATATAACAACAGGGCATACGCCCATAAATCTGGCTGGGGAGGTAGGGATCGAACCTACGAATGCCGGAATCAAAATCCGGTGCCTTACCACTTGGCGACTCCCCATCTGACATAGCGGCATTAATCTACTGATGAAACTACTAGCCATTTGACTAGGTTGGCAAACGACGCCAACCAAGTCACTGGTTATGCGCGATTCCGGGGCGGGCTCGGGCAGTGCTCGCGATCCTCACATACTCTGTGTATGCTCCGGTCGCTGTGCGCTGTCCGAACCCGCCCCGAAACCGCTCGCTACGATTTCTGCCACCATGTATCAAACTCAATCAGACATCCAATCATGCAACGGATGCCTTGCTAAACCTTGTGCTACAACGCCGCGCATTTCGCGGGGTAAATCAATTAAAACTGCTTCAGCTTGGCTGCAGCTGCCAAACTCGGCGAACACGCAAGCACCCGAGCCAGTCATCATCGCTTTGCCGTATTTTTCAAGCCAGGCTATATAACGCGCCACTTCCGGGTAGAGCTTGCACACCAAAGGTTGCAGATCGTTGCGAAGTTGCTGCCCTTCGCGATAGTGCCCGGAACCAGATTGCTGTTCCAAAAGGGCGCGCATTGTGATGGAAACCGTATCGCGTGTCAATTCCGGGTGAGCAAAAATCTGGGCTGTCGGCACATGCACCGGGGGGAATAACACCACGTACCACGCCTCCGCCAAGGGATAGGCCTGTAGCTCTTCGCCTACCCCTTCGGCGAACGCATTTTCACCAAACACAAATACCGGCACATCGGCGCCCAGTTGCAAGCCTAGCTGCATCAAGCGGGCACGTGACAAACCCAATGACCACAGACGATTCAGCGCGATCAGCGTGGTAGCCGCATCCGAGCTGCCGCCGCCCAGGCCGCCGCCCATCGGGATGCGTTTTTCAACGGTGATATCCACGCCCAAGCCGCATCCGGTCTCGCTTTGCAGCAGACGCGCAGCGCGCACGCATAAATCCTGCTCTTCGGCCACGCCCTCAACGGCATTGGTGCGATGCACTGCGCCGTCTTCGCGCAGGCTGAAGTGCAGTGTGTCGTGCAGATCGATGAAGCGGAACAGGGTTTGCAGCAGGTGATAGCCGTCCGCCTCCGACACGTTACTGGCGGAGCCAGCCGATTGCGGGAGGAGGCGGGGGGGCGGCATTCCCGCACTGGACGCTTGCGCGCACCGTGTCATACCGCCCGGTTTGCGCCCGACGACATGGAGGAACAGATTCAATTTTGCCGGAGCAGGGCAGGTGAGTGTCATTGCGGATTCCATTCCCACTCGTCGATCAGTAATTGTATTTGCAAGTCTTCATGGTTTAACTGTATACGCGACGGCAGGCTGTCCGGCTTGCCGTCGGCATAGCGAAGGTAGCTCACATCCCAGCCATCCTGATGCAGCACAGAGATTTGGCCATTGTCGGCGCGTTCGATTTGTGCGGGGCTTTCTGGGTCTGCCATTCCAAGCGCCCAGTGATGCAAACCATTCAGCGGCAGATGCCAACCCAACACCTGTTCCATCAACGATCCTGCATCGACATCCTGATAATGTTTGTCGCCGGTATCCAGTGTCGCATTTCCATCGTCGCGATAGACTCGGGCAGCTGTTTGCCCGAGCGGATTGAGCAGCAGGATCTCATCGGACTGCGATTGATGCGTCCAGTGCAGCCCGGCGGAATTGCGCGTTTCCAGATGCTTGATCGAGACGCGTCCGTTCAATGCAAAAGGTACAACTTCAGATTGTGCGGGCCTTGCAACCGGCGAGTGTGCGGACGGCAGTAACGCGCAGCCGTTCAATAAAGTCAGCCCCAAAAAAACCAGCCACCACCTCATGATCAGGGATCGAATTTTTTAATGACTGTTTGCAGTTGCTCGTTGCCGGAATTTTCCTTGAGGCTTTTTTGCCAGATCTTTTTGGCTTCCTCTTTATCGCCGCGCACCCACAACACTTCACCCAAGTGCGCTGCAATTTCGGGATTGGCATTGCCGGCAAAAGCGCGCCGCAACATCTTCACGCTCTCATCCAGCTTGCCGCTGCGATAGTAACCCCAGCCCACGCTGTCCATGATGGACGCATCATCGGGCGCAAGCAGCAGGGCTTTTTCCACCAACTGCATCGCTTCCGGAATACGCTCGTTGCGCTCCAGCAATTCATAGCCCAGCGCATTGTAGGCTTGCGCGTGGTCGGGTTTGATCTTGATCAGCTTGCGCATCAATTTCTCGAACAAATCCGGTTTGCCGATCTTGTCGGCCATCATCGCGGTTTCGTAAAGCAGATCAGTGTGATTGGGAAATTTTTCCAAAGACTGATTCAATACCTGATAGGCCTCGTTGAATTGGTTTGCTTCGCGCAATAATTGCGCCTCGACCATCACCAGTTGTGCACGCTGCTGATTGTCAGCGCCCTGCACCTCCTGCAACTGTCGGCGTGCTTCGGCAAGTTGACCGCGCTTGCTCAGCAGATAAGCGATGCGGATCTGTGAGGCAACGAGATATTCGCCACCCTTTACCTCGCGGTAATTGGCGATTGCTTCGTCTTCGTTTTTCCTGGCCTCGCTCAGCTGCCCGAGGTAATACCGAACCGTATCCGGATCTTTCTTGCCTTTACTGAGCGCTAGTTTGAGTTCTGCCTCCGCATTCTTCAAATCGTTCAACTGCAACGAGATCAAGGCGATGGCATAAGCCATGTCCGGGTTGTCGGGATGTTCGTCCGCCAAACGCTGGAACTCGTCACGCGCCAGCTTGTATTGTTTTTGATCAAGCAAAGCGCGTGCATACTGCAAGCGGATTTCACGCGCATCGGGATAGCTCGATAAAAATTTCCGCAATACATCCAAACCCTGTTGCGGCGCATCCTTCTGCAATATTATCGCCTCCGATGAGGCTGCCGTATCCCACTCGGGACGCAAGTTGCGCGCTTGTCTTACCTCGTTTAATGCAAGCTCACCGTCGCCGGATACCAGCGCCAATTGCGCCACCCCCCAATGAGCTTCAGCCGCACGCGGATAGAGCTGCGCGAGCTCGCGCAACAACTTCAACGCCGCTTCCTTCTCCGGATAGGTGGCCAGCATTTGATATATCTGGATAAAGTTCTGTGCGGAATGGGTTTCGTCCGCTTTCAGCAACTGAGCCAATTCCTCACCGGCTGCGTCGAGCTTGCCGCTGCGCAGCAATACCGAGGACAGCATGCGTCTTGCGGTGATCGAAGACGGATCAGCGTCACGCCAAACCCTGAGTGCCTCGATAGCCTTGTCGACTTTGCCGTATTGAAGCGCCAGGTGCGCAGCACGCATGGCAAGGCGCGGGTCGCGCGTTTTCTTTGCCAAATCCGCACTTCCCTCAATGGCGAGCATATCGTTTCCGCGCTGACTGGCTATTTCGGAAAGCAGGAATTCATAGAGCAACTCTTTGCTCAACGCAATGTTGGGCAACCCCTGCGGCACTTCTGCCTGTGGCTCGGGTTGGGTAATCTGATCCGTACCGTCCTGATCTTCAGCTTCATCTTGCGAAGTCTGGTTTACAGGGGCGTGCGCACAAGCGGTAAGCAGCAAACTGCCTAGCAGGACGTATTTGAACTGGGACATAAAATTAACTGCTTTCACGATAACATTAAACTGCTTTTGATAGAGACGCACATAATAGGTTATATTTAACCAAACTCACAACCACGACTACACTTCACCTTGTCTAACGCCACTCCCGAAACAACCCTTTCCGCACGCAACCTGACGCGCCGCTTCAGCAATCTCGAGGTCGTTCATAGCGTGTCGCTGGAATTGAAACGCGGCGAGGTGCTGGGCCTGCTCGGGCACAACGGCGCGGGCAAGACCACCACACTGCAAATGCTCACTGGCTGCTTATTGCCGAGCGATGCCGAGCAATATGGATGCGAAATAGACATTTGCGGCATCAGTTTGTTGCATCATCCGGCGCAAGCCAAGGCACACATCGGCTACCTGCCGGAAACGCCGCCGTTGTACCGGGAGCTCAGCGTGGACGATTACCTGACTTTTGCGGCGCGCTTGCGCGGCATAAAGACTGCCGATGTCGCCGCAGCACTGGCACAGGCCAAGCAACGCTGCGGCCTGGAAGAGGTCGGAAAAAAAACCATCGGCACTTTGTCCAAAGGTTATCAGCAGCGCGTCGGTATCGCGCAAGCGATCATCCACAGTCCCGCCGTGATCGTGCTGGATGAGCCTACTGTCGGTCTTGACCCGATGCAGATACGCGATGTCCGCACGCTGATCCGCGAACTGGGCGACAATCACAGCGTGATCCTCTCGACTCATTTGCTTGCCGAAGTCGAGCACGTGTGCGACCGCGTCGAGATCATGCAACAAGGCAAACTGATCTACAGCGGAACCAGCGCCGACATGATGCAACACGGCAACGGGAAGATGACGCTGGAAGAAGTGTTCCTTGATATCACTGAAAATCATGCGATCACTGAAAACCATCTAACTGCGGAGCCTGCGCCATGATCCGCCTGCTTGCCCTACGCGAACTGCGCAGCCTGTTTGCGATGCCGTCCACCTGGATCGTCTTCGCCGTGTTGCAATTCATTTTGGCGTGGTTCTTTCTGGCGCGGCTGGAAGCCTTCCTGGAAATACAACCGCAGCTCGCACAGCTCGCCAATCCGCCCGGCGTGACGACCACAGTTGCCGCCCCGATGTTCAACACGCTCGCGCTGCTGTTGATGATGCTGGTGCCGATGTTCACGATGCGATTGATCGCCGAGGAACGCCGCAACCAGACCTTTGCACTGCTGCTCTCGGCTCCGCTATCCGGTTTGCATATAGTGCTCGGCAAATTCATGGGCTTGCTGATCTTTTTGGTCGTGCTGATGACCGGTGTTCCGTTGATGCTATACACGCTTGTGCTCGGAACAAATCTCGATCAAGGACTGATGCTGAGCAACCTCCTCGGCCTGTTGCTGCTGATCTCCAGCTATGTCGCGCTGGGGCTGTATATCTCCGCGCTCACCACACAACCTATCATCGCCGCGATCGGCGCACTGGCGGTGCTACTGGGATTGTGGCTGGTAGACATCGGCACCACTGCCGAAAACTCGCCCTGGCATCTCATCTCGCCGCTCAATCGCTTTCAGAATTTCAACAACGGCTTGCTGGACAGCAGCGATGCCGCGTACTTCGTTTTGTTCACCGCCGTGTTTCTGATCTTGACAGTCAAGCGCTTGCACAACAACCGCGTCTACGGGTGACGGGCATGGCAAATAACTATCCACTGATGATGAGTGTCCCATGCCCGTCCCCTTTCCTCAATCCTCTCCCGCAAGCGGGAGAGGAAGCAAACGAACCGCTACGCGATTTTCACATTAACCATGCTGCGTAAATTATTCAAGACCCACACTCTCAGAAATCTGCTGTTCGTGCTGATCCTGATCGGCGTCGCAAGCGGCCTGGGTTATCTTGCGTCGCGCTATCACGTGCAGCGCGATGTCACCTACAACACCATCAACAGTCTTGAGCCCGGCAGCATCGAGGTGCTCAAGCAACTGGACGGCCCGGTGAATATCACCGTGTATGCGACCGAACAGGACGAGCGACTGGGCGACATCCGCAAGATCATTCGCGATTTCCTGTCGCTCTATCAGCGCTACAAGTCCGACTTCAATCTGGTGTTCATCGATCCGTCCAAGGACGAGGAAAAAGCCCGCGCGGCGCAGATCCGTTTCAATGGCGAAATGGTGGTCGAGTTTGGCGGGCGCAGCGAACACCTGACCAAGATCAACGAGCCCATCCTCACCAGCACGCTGCTGCGCCTCGCGCACACCCGCGACCAGACCGTGATGTATCTGGACGGGCACGGCGAACGCAAGCTGGACGGCATCGCCAACTATGACCTCGGCGCACTGTTTGGTGCCAAGCTCAAGCAGAACGGATTTCACATCAGCAGCCTGAATCTGGCGCTGGCGCAGGAAGTCCCCGGCAACGTCAGCGTGCTGGTGGTCACCCAGCCGCAACTCGATCTGATGCGCGGTGAAGTGGACAAGCTGCTGCGCTATGTGGAGCGCGGTGGCAACCTGCTGTGGCTGGTGGACGCCGAGCCGCTGCACGGTCTGGAACGCCTCGCCGAAAAACTCGACCTGCTGCTGCCGCCCGGCATCGTGATCGATCCGGCTGCCAGCGGGATGAACGCTCCCGCCACCTGGTCGCTGGGTGCGACCTATCCGCCGCACACGATCACACGCAACTTCAATCTGATCACAGCCTTCCCATCCGCGCGCCCGCTGATCTGGAATGAAAATCCGCTGGTTTCTGATGACAGTAAAAACTGGCAGCACAACGTGCTGGTGGAAGTCGCCGCGCGCGGCTGGGTGAGCCGCAGCAAGCCAAACGACAAACCCGGGGACAAACCGCGCTTCGATAAACAACACGACACTCCCGGCCCCGCCGTCATCGCGATGGCGCTGCAACGCCGCATCAATGACCGCGATCAGCGCATCGTGGTCGTCGGCAACGGCGCATTCCTCGCCAACAGCTATGCAGGCAACGGCGGCAACATCGACCTGGGTTTAAATATGGTGAACTGGCTCGCCAGCGAAGAACGCTTCATCAACCTGCAACCGCGCGCCGCAAAAGACAGCAGCCTGGTGTTAAGCAAACTGCAACTCGAGATCATCAGCGGCATCTTCCTGCTGTTCTTGCCGCTGCTGCTCGCCGGGGCAGGAATATACATCTGGCGAAAACGGCGTGCCTGAACTCCCCGAAGTAGAGATCACACGTCGCGGGCTGGATGCACATCTCACCGGACTCGTCATCAAGGATGTCATCATCCGCAACGGCAGCCTGCGCTGGCCGATCCCGAAAAACATGCCGAAGCTGTTGCGCGGGCAGACCATCCTCTCGCTCAAGCGCCGCGCAAAATACCTGCTGATGGATTGCGGCAGCGGCACCTTGATCCTGCACCTCGGCATGTCCGGCAGCCTGCGCATCCTGCCCGCCGATACACCAGCGGAGAAACACGACCACTTCGATTTGATTTTGAGCAACGGCACACTGATGCGCCTGCGCGACCCGCGCCGTTTCGGTGCGGTGCTGTGGCATAGCGGCGATGTGCATACCCACCCGTTGCTTGCCTCGCTCGGCCCCGAACCTTTGGAAAACGAATTCGATGCGCGCTATCTTTACCATGCCACGCGCAAGCGCAAGGTCAGCATCAAGCAATGCATCATGGACAACCGCGTCGTGGTCGGCGTGGGCAACATCTACGCCAACGAAGCGCTGTTCCGCGCCGGAATCAGACCGCAACTCGCCGCCGGAAAACTCAGCCTGCCACGCTGCGCAAAACTGGTAGAGGAAATCCGCGCGACACTGGCCGAAGCGATCAAGCTCGGCGGCAGCACGCTGCGCGATTTCGTCAACACCTCCGGCCAACCCGGCTACTTCCAGCAGACTTATTGGGTCTACGGCAGGGCAGGCGAACCATGCCGACGCTGCGGCGCACTCGTCAAGCAAATCAAACAGGGACAGCGCTCCAGTTTTTATTGCGGGAGTTGCCAGAAGTAATTGTTGATTGTGCTAGAGTGATAACCGGTTTTATCGGTTTCCTGAACGACGAATTTTTGTAAGTGCTTTTCCTGCAATATTACTCAACTGGAGGAAACATGAAATACATCTTGCTCGCCATAACCCTGCTATTTGCTGCCTGCGATAACTCCACTCCAAAGATCGCCGCGCCGCAACGCGCAGTGCTTGAAAAAGCCAAGGGCGTAGATCAGATCGTGCAACAAAACGCCGATGAAACAAAGAAAAAAGCTGAAGAGGCTGAGAAGTAGTCGTTTTTCGGACACTCCTACGAACCGTTCGTGGCCTCGCAGAGGTACTTGCACCCTGTGGGTGTGAGCTTGTCGAACCACAGTCTTCGCTATAGCAAGACAAGCCCTTCGACATAGCCATTCGACTAAGCTGCCACACTATGACAGCAAAGTCGCTGTTTATCAGGGCGAACGGTGATTTTACGTACCTAATGAAAATCATCATGCGCCACTTATTCGTCACCACCCTGCTCGCTTTAACTCTGGCATCTGCTGTATACGCCGAGGTATTGCCGCGCCCCGACCATGTCGTGATCGTCATCGAGGAAAATCATGGTTACGCGCAGATCATGGATAAGCGCAACAGCGCTTCGTACATCCATGCTCTGGCGAAGCGCGGGGTGCTGTTCACCGAATCGCATGGAGTCACGCATCCCAGCCAGCCCAACTATCTGGCGTTATTCTCCGGCTCCACGCAGGGCATCACCAACGATTCCTGTCCGCATACTTTTAATAACGACAATCTTGCTTCGAGCTTGCAGGATGGCGGGTTCAGTTTCGCTACTTTTTCAGAATCATTGCCCGCAACCGGCGATTTGATCTGTTCGTCCGGCGATTATCAACGCAAGCACAACCCTGCGGCGAATTGGCAAGGCGCGCGCTTGCCTGCCGGGATCAACCGGCGCTTTGCCGATTTTCCGCAGGATTATTCCAGACTGCCGACGGTTTCTTTTGTTGTCCCTGACCAGGACGACGACATGCACGACGGCAGTTTCGAGACAGCGGATCAGTGGCTGAAGACGCATATCGATCCGTATGTCGCTTGGGCATACAAGCACAACAGTTTGTTGATACTCACTTGGGATGAGGACGACTTTCGCGGAGATAATCGCATCGTCACGATATTGGCGGGGCCGATGGTGGTGGCAGGTACCAGTTCGCAGCACATCGATCACTACAGCGTGCTGCGCATGCTGCTCGACTTCTATGGCTTGCCCGCGCTGGGCGCGAGTCGCGATGCGGAGGCGATCAAGGGAATCTGGAAGGGGCGCTAGCCGAAGTTGTGTGTAGGAGCGGGCCATGCCCGCGAACAATAAAACAATCGCGGGCATGACCCGCTCCTACAAAATTTTTGGATGAGGCTATTTACCCTTTTCCGCCATCAGCTTTTCATACTTGGCCTGTAACTGCACCTTGCTTTCCTCGTAGGCCGGATTCATCGGGATGCAATCCACCGGACACACTTCCACGCATTGCGGCGTATCGTAGTGGCCTACGCATTCGGTGCATTTGTGGGGATCGATGACATAAACGGTATCGCCTTGCGAGATCGCGTCGTTCGGGCATTCCGGCTCGCACACGTCGCAGTTGATGCATTCATCGGTGATCATCAAAGCCATGCTGTTTCTCCTGTTTTCAATTCAATACGATAAAGACAATTTAATCCTGTAGAGATTCATTCTTGCGCTTTAATTTATCCATCACGTAGGGCGACACGAACTTGCTGACATCGCCGCCGAAGCGCGCGACCTCGCGCACCATTGTGGCCGAGATGAACGTGTATTGTTCCGCCGGGGTCAGGAACAATGTCTCCACCTCGGGATACAAATTGCGGTTCATGCCCGCCAACTGGAATTCATATTCGAAATCTGACACAGCGCGCAAGCCGCGCAACACCACGCGCGCATTATGAGCCTGGACAAAACTCATCAACAAGCAGTTAAAGCCTTCCACGCGCACGTTGGCAAAATTCGCGAATACCTCACTCGCAATCTCAACTCGCTCCGCCAAATTGAATAATGTATTTGTGCGGCTCTCCGCAACCGCCACGATCACCTCGCCGAATAAACCGGCAGCACGCCTCACCACATCCTCATGGCCACGAGTTATGGGATCGAACGTACCGGGATAAACAACCTTAATCATGGCAAATCCAATTGGCGGGCAAATCGCTGTGTCGCATGCTTGCTCATTCCTCGTCTATCCATCTTGATATGCCTCGTCATTCGCTACGCGGCTCCTTGCGGTGCCCGCGTAACACGGTGGAGCGCAGCCCTCCGGTGCGGGAGCGCGGGGCAGCAGGATTGCCCGCCCCAAATACTTCGTATCGCCGTGTTCATCCTGCTATCCCGCTAATTGAATTTGCGTAACTGCCAGTAACTGATAATACACCTGCCCCGCCTTGCCTGATTTAAGCACCTGCCATGTTGGCGGTACATCTATCGCTTCACCGGTCTCGACATACACCATGCCGTTCCTATTCAGGTGTTGCGGCAAGATTTCCAGCAGCTTGGGCAGATAGTCGCCCAAAGAATTGTACTGAAACGGCGGGTCTAAAAAAATCACGTCATATTTTTGCGCATCACGCAAAACGAATTCTAGCCCATCCTGCCCCAGTACGGACACATTCACACATCCCAGTTTATTGATGTTGTCCTGCAAGGCGCGCAGCACTGTGCGGTTCATTTCCACCATCACCACGCGTTCGGCACCTCGCGAGGCAGCTTCGAAGCCCAACGCGCCGCTCCCGGCGAACAGATCGAGGCAGGTGCGACCGTACAATGTCTGCCCCAGCCAGTTGAACAAGGTCTCGCGCACTCGATCCGGGGTAGGTCGCAGCCCTTCCGCATCGGGGAAGCTGATCATGCGGCTGCGCAACTCGCCGCCGATTATTCTGACCTTGTTAATTTTGGCCTTGTTTATTTCGCCGCCCCCTCGGGTGCCCCCACGATCACCGTCGCCATCGCATTGGGATCGATGTGGCGCGCGAATGCTTCGCGGATCTGCGCCGTGGTTACCTTGTCGATGTTGCGCGTGAAGTCGTCCAGATAAGTCAGCGGCAGATCGTAGAAACCGATGATGCTCAGATAGTCGAGTATCTTGCGGTTGCTGTCGATGCGCAGCGGGAATCCGCCGATGATATTCTGCTTGGCGGCCTGCAATTCTTTTTCGGTCGGTCCTTGGGCGATGAAATCCGCCAGCGTTTTGCGCGCTATTTGCAACGCCTCTTCGGCCTGTTCCTTTTTGGTTTGCAGGCCGATCTGGAATGCGCCCGGTTGTTTCAGCGGCATGAAGTAGCTATAGACGCTATAAGCCAGACCCTTCTTCTCGCGTACCTCCTCCATCAGGCGCGACACGAAGCCGCCGCCGCCCAAGGTGTAATTGCCGACATACAACGGGAAAAAATCCGGATCGCCCCGTGCCATGCCCGGCGCACCGATCAGTATGTGGCTTTGCGTGGCAGGATGAGGGATACGCTGCTCGCTCGCGGCGATCTTCATCACGACCTTGGGCAATGCGGATGGCGCGGCAGATGACGGCAATTGTGCGGTGAGCTGTTGCGCGATGGCTTCCGCCTGGGCACGCGTCGCATCACCCATAATGGCAACCACCGCTTTGCCGGGCTGGTAATGCGCACGGTAAAAATCCTTCAAATCTTGCACGGTGATTTTTTCCACGGTCTCGACCTCGCCCGAGCTGCGCAACGCATAAGGATGCGTGCCGAACACCGCTTTTTGAAAAGCCCTCTCGGAGATGCTTTCAGGCTTGGTGTCGGATTCTTTCAGCGCGGCGATCAACCGCACTTTTTCTCGCGCCAGAATTGATTCCGGAAACATCGGGTGTTGCAACACGCGAGCCATGATGTCCAATGCCTTGTCTCGCTCTGCCGCGTTACTCAAAGTGCGCAGGCTCACACTGGAACGGTCATAGTCGAAGCTCCCGCCGAATTGCGCGCCGATGTCTGCAATGCCGCGTGAAATGTCGTCCTCGCTCAAACCATCCGCACCCGAATCCAGCATGCCATGGGTCAATCCCGCCACGCCGGATTTTTCTGCGGTATCGAAGCTGCTGCCCGCCGGAACGCTCACCGCCACATCCAGCATCGGAATGTCATGATCTTCCACGAACAACACTTTCGCGCCGCTGGCACTCTGCCAGTGCTGTATTTTTGGAGTGGCGTAAGCAATGGCCGATATGCAGCACAAAGCTGCGACGCAAATCGCCTTGAATGTTTTTGTTTTAGCGAACATGTGACGATACTCCCTCAGTCTTATGTTTCGGTTTGCCGGAAAGCGGCTGCGGATCGAGCACCGCGACCGTCAGGTTGTCGTCCTGCAAAAATTCCTTGGCGACTTGCTGCACTTGCTCTGCCGTCACCGCCTGAAGTTTTTTCAGTGTCACCGGAATCGCTTTGTATCCCAAGCCTATGCTCTCCATCTCCCCGATCTGCATCGCCTGATAGAACAGCGAATCGCGCTTGAATATCTCGGATGCCGTTACCTGTGCCTTGACGCGTTTCAACTCATCCTCGTTCACCCCATCTTTAACCAATAGCGCGATCTCCCCGCGCAATGCGGCTTCCACATCCTGCACCGTCTTGCCTGTGCTCGGCGTGGCCTCCAGCATGAACAGGCTCGGGCCGCGCGCGGTCGAGTCATAGCCCGCCCCCGCCGCGCTGGCGATCTGTTGATCGCGCACCAGATGTTTGTTCAGACGCGCCGAATCGTTGCCGTCCAGCACACCGGCCAGCATCTCCAGTGCGTAAGGTTTCCAATCCTGCTCGGGATTCTTGATCGTCGGCGCGTGGTAAGCCATCACCAGTTGCGGCAACTCGGCGGGTGCTTTCACGATCAGGCGCTTGATACCCGCTTGCTGTGGTTCGGTATAGTTGCGTCGTGCCGGTAACTTATGCCGGGGGATGGCACCGTAGTGGCGTTGCGCCAGAGCGAACACTTCGTCGGGCTTGACATCACCGGCGATGACCAATGTGGCGTTGTTCGGCGCGTACCAGCGGTTATACCAAACCCTGGCATCGTTTACCGTCATGACTTCCAGATCGCTCATCCAGCCGATCACCGGATGTTGATACGGATGTTCCTGATAGATCGCGGCCTTCATGATTTCATTCATCAGCGATTGCGGCTCATCGTCGGTGCGCATGCGCCGCTCTTCCATGACCACTTTGATCTCTTTGCCGAATTCCTTCTCGGTCAGATCGAGGTTCTGCATCCGGTCGGATTCCAGTTTCATCGCCAATGGCAATTGGGATTTGTGCAGTTGCTGAAAATAAGCGGTGTAGTCGCTGCTGGTGAACGCATTCTCGCGCCCGCCTGCCGCCGCGATGCGTTTGGAAAATTCACCCACCGGCACGGCCTTGGTGCCCTTGAACATCATATGCTCCAGCACGTGCGCGATGCCTGTAGTGCCGGTGAACTCGTCCATACTGCCCGCCTTGTACCATATTTGTTGCACTACCACCGGCGCGCGGTGATCTTCCTTGACGACGACTTTCAGTCCGTTCGTCAGCGTGCGTTCGAACACCTCCGCTTGAGCGGCACCCTGCATCCACCCCAGCAACAATGCGATGTAAAATAAATAAGTTTTCATATTCCTGATCCCGTTTTCATAACCCTAACCCTTTAATGATTATTCAGCATAAAATATGCGCATATTATGCGACACTTTGCTTCTTACTAGCCAGACTCTTTAATCATGCTCAGCTTCCTGAAAAAATCGCCACCCAAGCCCGTCACAAAGAGATCGGAGATCAGTTGGGTCAAGCAACTGCAGTCGGGATTGGCGCGCACCGGCAGCCAGATGGCGGACTTGTTCAGCCGCAGCGGAAAGATCGACGACGATCTTTATGAAGAACTGGAAACCATCCTGATCACCTCGGATGTCGGCGTGAGCACGACCCAAGCGCTGCTTGCCGATTTGCGCCTGCGGGTCAAAGAGCAGCATTTGAGCGAAGCTGTGCAACTAAAAGAAGCGCTTTCTCATTGCCTGCTCAAACTACTCAAGCCGCTGGCGCAGCCACTGCAGGTCGATGCCCATAAACCTTTCGTCATCATGATCGTGGGCGTGAACGGTGTGGGCAAGACCACCTCGATAGGCAAGCTGGCGAAACATTTGCAAGATCAGGGTTTGTCGGTATTGCTCGCGGCAGGCGACACCTTCCGCGCAGCGGCACGCGAACAACTGATGGCATGGGGAGTGCGCAACAGCATCTCGGTGATCACGCAGCAAAGCGGGGATGCCGCTGCGGTGATTTATGACGCGGTGCAAGCCGCCCACGCACGCAAGATCGATGTGGTGCTGGCCGATACCGCCGGGCGACTGACCACTCAGGCGAATTTGATGGAAGAGATCAAAAAAGTGAAGCGTGTCATCACTAAAGTCTTGCCCGACGCACCACACGAGGTGTTGCTGGTGCTGGATGCCAACACCGGACAGAATGCACTGAGTCAAGTCAAAGCCTTCGATGCAGCGCTCGGCGTCACCGGACTGATATTGACCAAACTGGACGGCACCGCCAAGGGCGGTGTGATCGCCGCGATAGCCAAATCGCATCCGGTTCCGATACGCTTTATCGGAGTAGGCGAGAGGCTGGATGATCTGCGCCCCTTTGTCGCAGAAGATTTTGTCGCCGCGCTATTGGGGTTGGACGAGTGAAAAAACATTTATCCACGAAAAGCACGAAAGGCACGAAATTGTCCACAATCCTTTTTTCGTGTCTTTCGTGCTTTTCGTGGACACGGTTTTGAATTTCAAATGATCGCCTTTAACCAAGTCCACAAGCGTTACCCTGGGGGCTATCAGGCGTTGAAGAACGTCTCGTTTGAAATCGCCAAGGGCGAGATGGTGTTCCTCACCGGACACTCCGGTGCCGGCAAGAGCACCTTGCTTAAACTTATCGCCGCGATCGAAAGACCCAACCTCGGCAGCGTGCTGGTTAACCATCAGAACGTCGGCGTTCTCAAAAGCCGCGCGCTGCCTTTTCTGCGCCGCAACCTCGGCATCATCTTTCAGGATCACAAGCTGTTGTTCGACCGCAATGCGTTCGACAACGTCTTGCTGCCGCTGCAGATATGCGGTTTCGATTACCGGGAAAGCCACAAGCGGGTGCGTGCGGCACTCGACAAGGTCGGTCTGCTCAAGCGCGAAAAATCCAATCCCATCGCGTTGTCCGGTGGCGAGCAACAACGGCTGTGCATCGCTCGCGCCATCGTGAATCGCCCGTCTATCCTGCTGGCCGACGAGCCGACCGGCAATCTGGATGCCGAATACGCGCAGGAGATCATGGCGATATTCAAATCCTTCCATCAGGTCGGCGCCACTCTGTTGATCTCCACCCACGATGAAAGCGTGCTGCAAAATACCGATGTGCGCGTGCTCGCGCTCAAGCAGGGAGAGTTGCAAACCACTGCTGGAGCTACTGGTCATTCGGCAGGATCAAGACAGATATGAGGCACTCACTGGCGCAAAGCATAGGTGTATTGCGGCGCATGTTTGCCTCGCCATTGGCAGGAAGCCTCAATATTCTGGTCATTGGCATCGCACTCAGCCTTCCTGCGGGCATGTATGTGCTGCTGCAAAACGCAGAAGGAATGGTCGCGCAACTGTCCGGCACAGCGCAGATCAGTTTGTTCATGGCTATGGATGCGAATGCCGACGACGCTGATAAGTTGCGTAAACAGCTGGAGAAGCATCCCGCTATCTCACGCGTCGAATTTGTTGCCCGCGCTCAAGCGCTGGAGCAACTCAAACGAAGCACCGGACTTGCCGACGTGATCGGTGGTCTGAACCAGAACCCCTTGCCGGATGCCTTTATCGTTTATCCCAAGCCAAGCGCAGTGCCAACGCTGGAAGCTCTGCGCAACGAACTGGAGAAGCTGCCCAAGGTGGAGCAGGCGCAACTCGACTCAGCCTGGGCTTACAAGCTCGAAGCTCTGCTCAAGTTCGGGCGGATGGTGGTGTTGATACTGGCCAGCCTGCTCAGCCTTGCACTGATTGCCATCACCTTCAACACCATCCGCCTGCAGATACTTACCCAGCGCGACGAGATCGAAGTGGCTAAACTGATTGGTGCCACCAATGGCTTCATTCGCCGGCCATTTCTATATTTCGGCGCGACGCAGGGGTTGCTCGGCGGCGCCATGGCCTGGCTCATCATCACCATCAGCCTGCTACTGCTCAACTATCAACTCAGCGGGCTATCGCAGCTTTACGCCAGCCAGTTTGTTTTGCATATGCTGTCGCCCGGCGACAGCCTGACACTGTTATTGTTTTCGATGTATCTTGGTTGGCTGGGTGCATGGCTTTCAGTGGCGCGACATTTGTCGGAGATCGAACCCCGGATGTTTCCGTCGCGGAGCCGATCGTGATGGAAGGCGTTCCACCACGTAGAGCAGGGGGACAACTGTGCAGGAAGCAGCCGTATTTATTGTTGTAACGCTGGCGTTGGTCTTTGTGTCGCGTGCTTCTTTGCGCAAGCCCGGCTCGCACGGGTTCTATCGCTTCTTTGCCTGGGAGTGCATGCTCGGACTTTTCGTAATGAACATGCGTGTCTGGTACGTTGGAACGAATACTACTCATCAAATTATTTCCGGAATTTTATTTACTGCCTCTTTGTTCCTGGTTCTTTTTAGCGTCGGGCTGTTACAACAGTTTGGGAAACTGGACACCAGACGCGATGATGCGCCATTGTACGAATTCGAGAAGACGACCACTCTGGTGACCGCCGGTGTGTACCGCTACATCAGGCACCCAATGTATGTCTCGCTGCTCTTTCTTTGCTGGGGATTTTTCTTCAAGCAGCCCTCGCTGGCCGGAGGCATTCTCGCCGTGATCGCGAATGGTTTTATGGTGATCGCCGCGCGCGCGGAAGAAATTGAAAATATCCGCTATTTTGGCGAGGCATACCGGAAGTATATGGAACGAACCAAGATGTTCGTACCGTTCATTCTGTAAGCGATATAGCCCGGATGAAATTGAATTTGAAAGCCTCGTATACCACTAGAAGCTACGTTTCATCCGGGTTGCCCATACGAGGGAGCGTTTAGGAGGAGGAAAGTGCCAAGGCTTGGTCAGCCTCTTTGCGCAAAGCGCTGCTTGGATATTTTTTGATGAATTCGGAGAAGGCCGATTTTGCCTGAGCCTTATTTCCCGCGTCGATCAGTTTGAGCGCCTTCTTGAATGCCTCCAGCTCATCCGAATCTATGGTCTGCCCTGTAGCTTCGTTTTTCCAGTACACATCTTCGGATGCCACTGCGGCACCGCGAACGCCGCCGGTTGCATTGGTTGCGGCCACTTTCTTCTGCGGGGTCAACGACTCGAGTTTGCTTCGGAGCGTATCCCAGAAACTCTGTGTGCTATTGCTCTTCTCATCTGCATAGAGCGCCTGTGAACCGAAAATAAAACTCAACAAAAGCAGCATGGTCAGTTTCTTCATCATTTTCTCCTTCTACGGTTATTGACACAAGTCAGCCCTGATAGCGAGCTTAACAGTTCTTTAGTCCTACAATGAGTTTAACAGTTCCAGCGCCAATGCCTTATATTGCTCCTTGACCGACGGATCCAGTTTTTGCGCCTTGATAAAGGCCGCCTTCGCTTTCTTTGTATCGTTCACCGCCTTGTATGATTTTGCCAGATTGACCCAGACGTAGGGATCGTCCGGGCTTGCCTGAGACGCGGCAAGATAGGCCTTCTGCGCATCAGGATACTTTCCGTCGAGCATAAAGACGTTACCCCGGTTGTTCAGTGCCGCCGCATTCTTTGGTTCGGCGACGAGAACCTTGTCAAAATATTTAGTCGCTTCCTTCCTGTCCCCGATTTTGGCAAGGATGATACCCATCTGCAGATGCGCATCCATGTCGGCAGGATTTTTTTGTATCGCCTGAAGATAACGCCGGGTCTTGGTCTGGGAGCTGATCTTGAGCATGGACAGAAAATCTCCCGGGAATTTTTTCTCGATAGCCCCTGAAGCAATGTCCATGGTCTTTAATGAGGAATTGGGCAGCGTGGCTGGTTTGTAAGTATTCCACGCACTGTGAACATCCAGTATCGCAAGTCCCTTGCCTTTCCATTTGTAATAGTTTGCGGCACCCAACTCCCATGCCTTAATAAAAGGTTTTCCAACGACGGTGGTCTCGACCGGGATCCACAGCATGCCGTCGTGTATCACATACATGTCATTCATCGTGTAGCCATCGGGGTCGGCACTGATGCCGGTGGCGAACATCATCAGCAAGTGATCCGGCACCTCGAGCGCCAAAGTGCTGATCCCCATGCTCTCAAGGGCGGTGGAGTAGAACGCGACCAGATCGACACAGTCACCCGATTTGCGCTCCAGCGTCTCACGTGGATACTGGACATAGTCGACCGTGTCCGTTTTTGCTGTCGTCGCCGTCTTGGCAAGGGATACTTGATAGGGGTCAGTTGGATTCTGGATGTAGGTAAACCCCATCACTCCCATCGAGTCGAACAGCACTGCGGCCAGATGTGACTCGTCTTTGGTTTCCTTGAACTGGGTCGCGACCGAACGTGCGAAATCGATTATCGGCGTATCTTTGGGTGTTACGAATGAAGCAAAACGCTCATGCTCATCCCAAGTCATACGGTGTTTATCATAGACCGTGACAGAGGCATTTTTGCCGTATACCTCCCGTTTTCCATTCAGAAAATAGCTCGCCTCTATCATCGCCTGTATGGAGCTATCTTCGGTGATGGTCAGAATATTATTATTGAACACCGCTTTTAGAGTGACCTCTTCACTCTGTCCCGGCAGCAGTTTGTTGACTTTACCTTCTGTGGGAAAATCCATGAAGTTGTTCAGCATAAAACTGATCTTGATTTTTTCTATGGGTTTGCCGGTGTTGTTGGTCAGTTTGATGCGGCCTACCCAGTCTTGCTCGTAAAGCTTATAAGAATTAGAGAAGACATCCCTTAGTTTGAGCACCTCGATTTCCAGCGGTGCGTTATTGGAGGGAAGAGTAGTGGCTGTGGCAGCAGCCTTATCCGATTCGGTCCCATCGGTGCTGCGCGTCGCAATATAGTAGGTATATCCGGTATTGGGAGTCAGTGAATTTATTATGAACTCCGGCAGGGCCGTTTCACCAACCTTGGTAAAGGCTTCTCCCTCTTTCTGATAAATCAGAAAGGCACTGAAATATTGCGGGTCTACAGGCTTCCAGGTGATTTTAAGTTGCACTTGGGTGGATTCCACCATGACATTTTCCAATGGTGACGGAATGTACTGCTTGGCGATCCCATTCACCGGCTCGCTCTTCGGTCCTACGTACCCGTAATTGGTTTCTCCTGCCACTCGGTAATAATATTTCTTGCCGGCTTCCAGACCCGTGTCCATGTATTGATTGGTGTTGCTGGTGGCGAGCTGGACGAACGCAGAGTTTTCGCTCTGCGACCTGTAGATACGGTACTGTTTGATGTAAGGCAGCGCAGAGGCCGCCCATTGCAATTGAATAGAGTGTACCGCGTCCTGCGCTGCCATCTGCGAGGGAGCCGATGGTTTATACAATGTGGAAAAAATTTGCACTCGTTTATTTCCGCGCTCTGAAATAGCGAAGGTCGTGTCGCCCGTTGCAATGATCGCCATTGGTTCATCAAGCTCTCCGGGGCCGTTGCCGCTGGCCGCGAATGAACGGACATACTGTCCCTTGTGTGAAAAAACTTTAACCTGGCCTGAGTCAAGAACGAACAACTCATCCGGGGTTGCCATCATGGCCACAGGCTTGGTGAGGATTGCAGCACCCCCCGCCGGTTTGCCAAAAACGGACAGCGGTTCCAGGTTGGCCGAATAAGTGGATATGACAGAACGGCCTTTATCCAGGACATAGATCACATCCTGAGAATCAAGAATGATCGCTGCAGGATCCTCCAGTTTGCCGGAAGCATCGTTGCGAATCTCTTTAAGGAACACGCCATCGTTGCTGAATGCTTGCACCCTGCGATTTCCCCGGTCGGCGACAAATACCAGCCCGCCACTGGAAATGGCAAAATCTTCAGCATCGTCGAACTCGCCTTTTTGGCTCCCCGGGGAACCAAAACTGGTGAGGATATTACCTGATTCGTCCAGCTTGATGACCTTGGCTTTCCTCTTGTCCAGCGCCCAAAGTGTTCCATTCCTGTCGACGGCAACTGACACCGGAGAAAAATCCTTCGCTTTGATTTCACCGGCCACAGCTCCGTTAACGATATGGACTATCTTGTTGTTTTCCGCATCGATACCATACATGGTTCCTTTGCCATCTCCGGCCATCTTGCCCACCGACACCGGGATGATCTGCTCCCATCGCACCGAGGTTCTTGAAGGACGATTGACCTCGGGCTCAAAAGTCGCGCCACTCTCGACCATGAATATATCCGCGATCCCCTTTTCGCCATCGCCTATCAACACCTGACGGTCCTGATTGGTAGCCAGTCCGGCTATGCTTTTAAACTGTGCGCGCCCATTTCCTTTGGAGCCAAAGGAGTACACCAGCCTGTCTTTGAAATCATATTTGTTGATCGCATAGGAGTCCCGGTCTGCCACATAGATACCGTCACGGGAGATACTGAAAGATAATGCCTTCGTTTCTTCCGGAAGATGTTTCAGATATATACCGTCAGGGCTGTAGACCTTGATCAAGGCATCATTTTCGTCCAGCACATAGATATGTCCCATGGCATCGATCGCAATGCCGGTTGGCTCACGCAACTTGTAGGGCAGCTTTTTTGCTTTTGCGGCGCTGTTTTCGCTAGCGCCGTCAATCTCTAGAGTAGTCAGGAAAACGCCGTTGCTGCCAAACAACTGTATCCTGCCATTGCCGGTGTCAGCCACGTAGATTATGCCTTCGTGGACAGCAACACCACGCGGTGAACTTAGTGCATTCCCCGTTCCGCCAAACAAACCTCTGCTGCTTTTGGTGCCGAAGCTCCCCTGGTATTTACCTTGCGCAGAGAACATTGCAACAAGATTGGTTTCACTGTCGACGACATAGATCTCGCCGTCTGAAACAGCAACGGCTTCCGGCTGCTTGAGTATTGGTATTCCTTTGCTGTCCTTTGCCTGCAAGGCAGCCAGTTCTTTGCCATCCTTGTCCACTATACTGACGGTGCCATCTTTTTTTGCGAAGTAAGAATTGCCTCCGCTCCAACCAAGCAATTTTCGCATCCCGACAACGGTGAACTCCTGCACAAGTTCGACTTTAGGCAGGCCTGCCGGAGAAGAAATATCAGTGGTATCCGCACGGGCAGATACAAACAAGATCAAAGTCAGTATCGTGATAGCGACAATACGCATGTGGAATACCACCCGTAATAATTAGTTTGAAAGAATTTCAGTCGAAGCCTCAACCCTTATGCAAGGCCGAATGTCTTATTTGTCTGTTCGGTTAAATATGCCATCCCAATCCTTTGCCGGCGGATTTCCCTTGAAGTACTCGCAACGATCATAATATATCCTGCTTGGCCTATCTTTTGGAATCTCATTCAATATGGCGGCAAAACATCTGCCTGCTTCTTCCCACTTTTGCGCACGATAGAGTGACAATGCCGCACCAAACTTCGCGAGCCGTTCATCTTCCGGTTCTGACAAACTCCCCAGCAGCTCATAAATTGTAACAGGAACCTGCTTGCCAACCATCCTGGCCTTATCCAATTCCCTGTAGCGATAGATATCGCTGGTCATCAAATAGGTGCTCTCACCGATCAGAAAATCCACACCGTAATATTTTGCAGCGCCTTCAAGCCGGGCCGCCTGATTTACCGTATCCCCGATCAACGTATATTCCATCTTCTTGCCGAGTGAGCCGACATTGCCGGCCACCACCTCGCCCGACTGCGCTCCGCCGCGAATTGAAAATGGTTCCACGCCTTCTACCTTCCACTTGGCGCCAAGACGTTCCATCTCCTTTTCCATGGCCAGCATGCAGGCTACGGAAAGTTTTGCGTGATCGGCTTGCTCAATAGGTGCCCCCCAATAGGCCATGATGCCGTCACCGATGAATTTGTCCACCGTGCCGTCGAATTGTTCGATCACATGCACCATTGCAGCGAGATATTCGTTCAGCCTGGTGACGACCTCCTGAGGAGGGCGCTTCTCGCTAAAGGTGGTGAAGCCTTTGATGTCCGTGAACAATACTGTTACCTCCTTGTTATCGCCGCCGATCTTGGCGATATCAGGATCCTTCTCCAAACGAGTGACCAGCTTGGCCGACAGATAACTGGAAAACATCGAGCGCATCTCTCTTGCACTGCGATCCAGCACCAGATAGCGGAAGCTGCCACCAATCGACAGCGAGATCATGGCCGCCAGTGGCGGATAGATCATGCTGACCCAGTGGCCCTGAAGAAATATCCAATAGGACAGCCACACGTAGCCTGCTGAAAGCAGGAATACCGCAGGGATCGCAATATGCAGGCGCAAGCGCATGGTCAGGTAAAACGTAACCAATCCCAACGCCACGATAAGTCCCATGTCGAACAGCGCCTCCAGCCCGGTGCGGCGAATGAAGCGGCCGCTGATGATGTCGTCCGCAACCGTTGCGTGCACTTCAACCCCGGGCGAATTGTTGTCGAACGGGGTGACCCTCATGTCGTAGATGCCCAGCGCCGTTGCACCCATAAAGATCACCTTGTCTTTTAACAGCGCGGGGTCTATCCGTCCGTGAACGATGTCGGTAAAGGAGTAGCGCGGATAGGTGCCCGGCTTACCCGTGTAATTGATCCACATCGAGTAATTTTCTTCTACCGGGATGTGTCTCTTTCCCAGGCTGATCTCGAAAGGACTGGCGACGAATTCTTTTTCACCCAGTGCAAACATGGCTCCCCTTAAACCAAGGGATGGGATCAGCTTGCCATCTGCCTCAACGAGAAGTTTGTTGCGGCGATTTACGCCATCGTCTTCTGGTAACAGATTGATGTGTCCTATCCCTGCCGCAGCGCTTTCGATCTCTGGGAGGCTGTGCGTGCTGCCGGTCACACGAAGTTCTTTGTCAAAATCGAAAGGCACGGCCAGCACAACATTACCGGCCTTCCTGATCGCCGCCGCAAAGGCTCTATCTACGCTCGACTTTTCACGCTCTGAAAAAAATGCATCGAGCAGCACGACTTTTGTGCCCGCAGCAGAGAGCTGCTCGAGAAGAGGAATATATTGGATTCTGGTCCAGGGGAATCGTCCCAATTCGGCAATGCTCTTGTCATCGATCGCAACGATGGCGATGTCCTTGCTGGGTGGGATAGCGCCGCGCAAATCCCTGAATCTCAGGTCGTAGGTCTTGGCTTCAAAAGCCTCAAGGAACGAATTCTGGTTATAGTAAAGCGCGATGACAATGAAGATTGGAATAAAGGCAAACAGAAATGGCGCAACCCTGGAATTCCTACTCATGAAATTCTTCTTTCAGAAATTTTTCGGCAATGACTTAAGGCCGTACTGAATATATTTTTCATAACTGGATATCATGAATGGCCGCTCCCCAGCAACCCAGGGTCATCATGACAAGAAAGCAGTCACATGACAAGTCCATATCGTCCGGATAGATTTAACTTGCTGTGGGGGTAATTTCGTCTGGCAAACCCAAAACAATTTTACCGATTACTGCATGGAGTCGCGATGCCATCCCGCAAGCGCATTTTGGTGCCGGATGTAAAGATAGTGAGCAACCCGGCAGATCGCAACCAAAGTGCTTGTGCTGAATTTAAAAGGGTGCGGGGCTGATGGGTGCAGCAGAAAGCTCGATTGTCGCGTTCAAATGCAAATGCCCGCGTTGGTCAATGAGCCGGTTCATTGGCAAGAAACAGGGGTAGGCTAAGTTGATGCTGATAAGCCAGGTCGATATCAATCATTTCAAGAGCGCGGCCAAAGAGAATGATCTCTTCATCGTCCACTGTGCTGATTACATCGTCTAAGGGTTGATAGCTGCTCATATCCAGAGTGAAACTCATGGTGCGCCCCTTTATCTTCCGTCATGGAATTACGGTTGCCTGCATGCTCCCTGCAGATTCGTACTTGCTGCGTGAAACTGAAACCTATCGTTTGAAATCTGAGATCGACGAATCAGATGGCGGGTTCGACCACGACATAGAACCCTTTTTCCCGCAACGCCTGGGCTTTTTCCATATTTGCAATTATGGTGTATCGCAGCACACCGTGGTAATAGACACATAACTTAAGCATGGTACCCTTTCATCTGTCATATCGCACGGCGTATTTCTTTGACTTTCGCTGAATTAAAGCTAGCGTTGGCAGGCATACATCTTGGCCAAGATCAATTCCGCAATCACGGCAGTCAGGTCAGTCGGCATGGACAGCTGTTGTTTCTCGGTTGGGGCGAGCAGTTGTTGTTGACACAGCCAGTCAACAGCGGGGTTCCAGCCGGCGCACATTATCTCTGCGCCGTATTCCGCTTCCATTGAATCGTGTTCGATTTCGTAGCTGCTCATGCTCATCGTGATACTCATGATACATCTCCTTCTGCCTGCCAAATCATTACGGCCTTAGTGCCGCGAATTTGAATCTTTGCTGATGATATTTAAGCAGCATATTGCATGCCAGCACTGAAAATATTACCTGGAATATGGTCGTGAATGGCGCAGCTACTGGCTTATAGGGTGATAGGTTCTATGACACTAAAATGCCAGACCATATATTTGGGGTAGCCAAAATTCGTCCTTTAATCCTAAGAATGGGAAGCGGAAGACCTAAATCGAGAAAAAAAGGCTGGAGGTGGAGGCTCAAGATGGATCAAGCGCTAGCGGGATACAAAAGTGCATACCATGGATTGGATGCAACAGAATCGCCGGCTATACGGGACATCAGCAAGGAATTCCCCAATAATAACGGCACGGCATCAACCTTTTTATTTGCTGAGCCATATTCTGCGTGGGAGCGCAGTACCGACAATAATATGGAAGGTTTACCACGAAGATACTTCAAAAATGCCAGGGGCTTTGGCGCAGTTACTCAGAAAACACTTGCAGAAGCCGTGAAAAAATTGAATCATCCCCCTTGCAAATGTCCTGACCATCGGACGAATCATTGAGTCTCGCAGGAAGCTGAACGCGGTGCGGATACAATAAGCAATTCGCCAAAATTAGCCTGAATTGAAATTAGCCGGTATATGAAAAGTAATCACCATCATGATCCACAGCGATAATCTCACCGCCGAGCCGTCCCCCCAGCTGAACCCAAAGTCCAGTCGGATAATTTCGGCTGCGCCTGCCTCTCAGCATGAAGAAGCGCTGGAGCGTGCACTGCGCCCCAAGCAGCTCGACGAATATGTCGGGCAGGAGAAGATACGCGGGCAGTTGGAGATATTCATCGAGGCGGCGAAGCGGCGCAAAGAGCCGCTCGATCACGTGCTGCTGTTCGGCCCGCCCGGTCTGGGCAAGACCACGCTGGCGCAGATCATCGCGCGCGAAATGGGTGTGAACCTGCGCCACACTTCCGGTCCGGTACTGGAGCGCGCCGGCGATCTGGCGGCATTACTGACCAATCTTGAACCCAACGACGTACTGTTCATCGACGAGATACATCGGTTGTCTCCGGTGGTGGAAGAGATACTGTATCCCGCGCTGGAGGATTACCAGATCGACATCATGATAGGCGAAGGTCCGGCGGCACGTTCGGTCAAGCTCGATCTGCCACCGTTCACGCTGGTGGGTGCAACTACCCGTGCAGGCATGCTGACCAACCCGTTGCGCGACCGCTTCGGCATCGTCGCCAGGCTGGAGTTCTACACACCTGAAGAATTGCAGCGCATCGTGATGCGCTCATCGAGTCTGCTGAAAATGAATCTGACCCACGACGGCGCGCTCGAGATCGCCAAGCGTTCGCGCGGCACGCCGCGTATCGCTAACCGGCTGTTGCGCCGCGTGAGGGACTACGCCGACGTGAAGGCAGATGGCGATGCGACCCGCGAAGTGGCGGATGCCGCGCTGACCATGCTGGATGTGGATGCGCGCGGGCTGGACATCATGGATCGAAAATTATTGCTGGCGGTGATCGAAAAATTCCTCGGTGGCCCGGTCGGTCTGGACAACCTTGCCGCCGCGATCGGCGAGGAGAGCGATACCATCGAGGACGTGCTGGAGCCGTACCTGATCCAGCAGGGCTATCTGCAACGCACGCCACGCGGACGTATGGCCACCGCGATCGCCTATCGCCATTTCGGTTTGACGGTTGCCAATAATCCGATCAATCTGAATCCGGTCAATATTGAATTGCCGTTGGATGAAGATTGATAGAATGAGCAAAGACAAAATATTTTCACCGCCCATATTTTCACTACAAGTACGTGTGTATTTTCAGGACACCGACGCGGGCGGGGTGGTTTATCACGCCAGCTATTTGAACTTTATGGAGCGGGCGCGGACTGAGTGGTTGCGCACGCACGGTTACAGCAACGCCGGATTGATGAAGGAATTTGGGGCGGTGTTCGTGGTGCGCTCGATCAAGCTGGATTATCTCAAGCCCGCGCTGCTCGATGATTTGCTGGAGGTCACGGTGCAGATCAAGGAGATCGGCCGCAGCCGCATGTCGTTGTTGCAAACTGTGCGGCGCGGTGAGGAGTTATTGACCGAAGCCGAATTGCATCTGGTATGCGTCTCGCTGGAAAGCTTCAAGCCGGTCAGCGTGCCGGAAGTATTGCGTAATAAATTGAAGAACTAAAGAAAGGTCAAAGGGCATGGAAGTAACCAAGGATTTATCATTTTTACATCTGATCGCCAATGCCAGCATACTGGTGCAATTAGTGATGGGCTTATTACTGGTGGTGTCGTTGATGTCGTGGTGGTATATCTTCCTCAAGATGTTCGTCATTCGCGATGAGGTCAGGCTGACCGAAGAATTTGAAGATGCGTTCTGGCACAACCAGAATTTGAATCAACTTTACAGTTATGCAAACAGTAGCTCCCTGCGCGATCAGGGTGCACTGGAGCGTATCTTTGCTGCCGGTTTTGGCGAGTTCGCCAAGTTGAGCAAGCAGCAAGGCGTGGATGCCAGTGCGGCGATGGAGGGTACACGCCGTGCGATGCGTGCGACTTATCAACGGGAGATGGATCGGCTGGAATCGCATCTGGCATTTCTCGCCTCGGTCGGGTCGGTCAGCCCCTATGTGGGATTGTTCGGCACGGTGTGGGGGATCATGAACGCGTTCCGCGGTCTGGCGAACGTCGGGCAGGCGACTTTGGCGCATGTCGCGCCAGGCATCGCCGAAGCATTGGTGGCGACCGCGATGGGTTTGTTCGCCGCGATCCCGGCGGTGGTCGCCTACAACCGCTACGCGCACGAGATCAATCGCCTGTCCACACGCTTCGACAGCTTTACCGAGGAATTCTCCAACGTATTGCAACGCCAGTCATGAGCCCGATAGAGAGCCCACCCATGAGATCGAATCGCCGAACCAGTAACCGCCTGATGAACGAGATCAACGTCGTGCCGTATATCGACGTGATGCTGGTGTTGCTGGTGATCTTCATGGTGACCGCACCGCTGATGAATCCGGGCAAGATCGACTTGCCCAGTGTGTCTCAGGCGCTCGCGCCGCCGGTTGCGCCGATGGAAGTCATCATCAAACGGGATGCTTCGCTGGCGTTGCATGACCATTCCAAAGGCGGGCAGGAAAGCAAAGTTTCCCGCGGGGAGCTGATCGCGATATTGAAAGCCAGGCAGGGAGCGCATGCGGATCAAGCCGTGGTGATTTCCGCCGACAAGAATGTGCGTTACGAAGAGGTCATCAATGTGATGGACGTGCTGCAGCAACAACATATCCAGAAAGTCGGTCTGTTGACGCAAGCCACGAAATGAGCGCGACGGTTTATTCCGAACCCTATAGGTTGCCCGCAGGCATTTTGGCCATGGTGGTGCACATCGTGTTTTTCGCGTTGTTGTATCTGGGCTTTAATTGGAACAGGCAGCCCTTTTCACCCGCGACGATGAGTGTGGAGTTATGGCCGGACCTGCCGGACGGGGTCACCGCCGCACCTGTTAATCCCAAGGTCGCGGAGTCGGTGAAGCCGCCGCCCCAGGAAAAAATAATCAAACCCGACATCGCGATGCCGGATAAAAAGAAACCTGATCTGAAGGCCGTCGAAGTGGCCAAACCCAGGCCGGACACACCCAAACCTGCCGAGGTAAATCCGGAAGCCCGCCTTGCAGAACAAAAAGCTGCAAGTGCTCAGGCCGAGCGGATAAAGCAACAAGAGGAACAAACCGCGGCGATAAATAAACTGGTGGATGAGTACAAGGCAAAAATCACAGCCAAGATAAAGCGCAATATTGGGCCCACTAATGTGGAGCGAGATGCGAGCGTTATTTTTTTGGTGACATTGCTGCCGGGAGGTGCGGTGCTGAAGGTGGAGCTGAAAAAATCCAGCGGCAATGAGGCGTATGACAATGCGGTGGAGCGCGCGATCCGGAAATCCGATCCCTTGCCGTTGCCGCCGGATGTGCAGTTGTTCAATCGTTTCCGTGAACTGAATCTGGTCTTCAAGCCGACCGAATAACAGGAGTGCTTATGGTGTTGCGTGTATTGCGGAGCATGATCGGGTTGCTGTTGTTTGTTCAGGTATCGGTGGCCAGTGCTGTATTGGATATTGAGATCATCGGTGCGGGGGAGCACCAGATCCCGATTGCGATCGTGCCTTTCGGCGGGGATGACCTGCTGGCGAAAACCATCAACGCAGTGGTGATGGGCGATTTGCAGCGCAGCGGGTTGTTCCGGCCGGTTGATCTGGCTGGAAAAGCGCCGCACGAATTATCCGAGGTCAGCTATCCGGATTGGCAGGCGCGTGGTGCTGATGCGTTGGTGATAGGCTCTGTTGCATTGCAAGCCAATGGCCGCATCGAAGCGCGGTTTCGTTTGCTGGATGTGGTCAAGCAGGCAGAGTTGTCAGGCCAGGCGGTCTCGGCGAATGGTGATCAGGTTCGCGCTGTCGGGCATCGCGTCGCGGATCTGATCTACGAGAAATTAACCGGAGACAAGGGTGTGTTCGGCACGCGCATCGCATATGTGAACCGTCAGGGAAAGAAGTTCAGCCTGATCGTGGCGGATAGCGACGGATATAACGAACAAACCGTGCTTGCGCAAAACGAACCTATCATGTCACCCGCGTGGTCACCGGACGGCAGCCATCTTGCCTACGTGAGCTTCGAAACCGGACATGCGGTTGTATACGTGCAATCGTTATATACCAACCAGCGGACTGTGCTGGCCGATTTTCACGGCAGCAATAGTGCGCCGGCATGGTCGCCGGACGGTAAACAAATGGCTGTCGTGTTGACTCGCGATGGAAGCTCGCAAATCTATCTGGTACGTCCGGATGGCAGCGGGCTTCGCCGCATCACCTTCAGCGGTGTGATCGATACCGAACCGAATTTTTCGCCGGACGGGCAATCACTGTTGTTCACCTCCGATCGCGGCGGTACTGCGCAAATTTACAGTGTACCGGCGGGCGGAGGAACCGAGCAACGCGTGACGTTTGGCGAAGGCAACAATTTTTCGCCGCGCTATAGTCCGGATGGCAAGGGTTTTGTCTACACACATTTTATCAACGGCAAATTCTATATCGCCGTGCAGGATATTCAGAACGGGCAGGTGGAAATTCTCACCGCAGGAGGATGGGAGAAAAAACCCAGCTTTGCACCCAACGGGAAGCTCATTCTGTTTGCCAGCGAAGCGCGGGGTCGTGGTATATTAGCAACTGTATCCAGCGATGGCCGTGTGCAACAACATATGTTCACACAAAGCGGAGATGCACGTGAACCGGTGTGGGGACCACATCTATAAGAAATCTAGCAAAGGAGAAGCGTCATGAAGAAACTTGTTATCTGTGTTTTGTTGGTGAATTTGCTCGCGGCCTGTGCCAGCGAGAAACCGAAAGAAGTTGCTGCAGCGGCTCCCGAGACTCCAGCGGCAAAAGAAACGGTCGCCGCTGAACCGGCTGCCGTCGCGGTCGATCCTTTGAATGACCCGGCCAATATTCTGGCCAAGCGCAGCGTCTATTTCCCATTCGATGTCTCTGCTGTGCAGGATGCCGATAAGCCTATCGTGTTGGCGCATGGTAAATACTTGAACGAGCATCCCAGCCGCAAAATTCGCGTGGAAGGCAATTGTGATGAACGCGGCAGCAACGAATACAATCTGGCCCTTGGTCAGCGCCGCGCAGAAAGCGTGAAGAAGATGCTGGTGCTGGGCGGTGCGAAAGCCAGCCAGATCGAAACCGTCAGCTATGGCGAAGAAAAGCCCAAAGCGACCGGTCATGACGAAGCTTCCTGGTCGCAGAATCGCCGGAGCGATATAAAGTACTAAAGCAGCAAACATGCTGAAGCAGCGCGCACTCTTGTTGTTGTGTTTTTGTTTCGCCCTTCCCGCACAGGCAGGATTGTTGGAGGACGACGAGGCACGAAAACAGATCAAGCAACTCGAGGCGCGCGTGCTGAAGTTGGATGATGCCATCAAGCAGCAAACCAAATCCATGCTGGATCTGCAAAGCCAGATCGACGCATTGAATACGGAGATCCGCAAACTGCGCGGACAGAATGAAGAAGCAACGCATGGTTTGCAAGATGCCGAAAAGCGCCAAAAAGATTTTTATGTTGATTTGGATACGCGCATGCGTCATTTCGAATCTGCTGAAGAAGCTGCCAAAGAAGCCGCTGCCAAAGAAGCCGCTGCTGCCGCTGCCAAAGAAGCCGCAGCCGCAAATGCTAAAACACCTGTAGCACCCATTTCAGCCGATCCATCCGATCCGGCACCGGAGAACCGGGCCTTCGAGGCTGCCTATGGTCTGTACAAAACCGGCAACCATGCGAATGCGGCCAAGTCATTTCAGGAGTTCCTGAAAAAATATCCCGATTCGGTGCATGCGTCCAATGCGAATTATTGGCTGGGCAATGCTCAATTTGTGCTGAAGGATTACCAGGGCGCATTGGATACCTATCAGGGGTTGCTCAAGGATTTTCCCGATACACCTAGAGCTGCCGATGCGTTGTTGGGAATTGCACGTTGTCAGCAAGGGTTGAAGCGAGCCAATGCGGCGCGAAAAACGCTTAAACACATCATCGCAAAATATCCCGGCAGCAAAGCAGCCATCAAAGCCAAGAAATTGCTCGCTGCCCCCAAGTAGTCCATATGCCGCAAGCCAATTCAGACGCGCAACTGCCGCCCCGAGACGGTGGGGTGGAACCCTCTGGTGCGGGAGGGGCGGCCTCGCAGTTGCTCCCGCAAGCGGCTGACTTCGCCAGTAACGTGTCGCAACTGCGCATCAGCGAGATTTTTTATTCGCTGCAAGGCGAGACCAGTCGCGTAGGTTTGCCTACGGCATTCATTCGCTTGACCGGTTGTCCGCTGCGATGCACATATTGCGACACGACTTACGCTTTTACAGGTGGAGAAAATATGAGCCTGGGAGACATTCTCAGGCGAGTTGCTGAATATAGCCCGCATTATGTGACCGTCACCGGCGGTGAGCCGCTGGCGCAAAAAAATTGCCTGCCATTGTTGCGCGCTTTATGTGATGCAGGTTACGAAGTGTCTTTGGAAACCGGCGGGGCACTGGATATCAGCGAAGTGGATGCACGTGTGATGCGCGTGGTGGACATCAAAGCTCCGGCATCCGGCGAAGTGGCGAAAAATCGCTGGGAAAATTTGCCGCTATTGGCTCCGCATGACGAAATAAAATTCGTGTTGTGCGACGAAAAAGATTACCAATGGGCAAAACAAATCCTGCAGCAACATCATCTCGCTGAAAGATGCGCGGTGTTATTTTCGCCTGCGCACGGTACGCTGGATGCTACCCGGTTGGCTGAATGGATATTGCGTGACCGTTTGCCGGTTCGTTTGCAAGTCCAGCTGCACAAACTTTTATGGAACAACGTGCCCGGACACTGATGATGAAAAATGCCGTGGTGCTTTTATCTGGCGGGATGGATTCCGCAACTGTGCTGGCAATGGCTCACGCACAGGGCTTCGTCTGCTACGCCTTGAGTGTGGATTATGGACAACGCCACCATGCCGAGCTGGCTGCTGCGCAGCGGGTTGCGCAAACGCTGGGTGCGAAAGAACATCGGGTGGTGAGGATTGACCTCACCGGTTTTGGCGGGTCGGCGCTGACGGATAGCAACATCGCGGTTCCGCAGCAACCCACTCAGGGCATCCCGCTTACCTACGTTCCCGCGCGCAATACCATCATGCTCTCGCTTGCCCTGGCCTGGGCCGAGGTGTTGCACGCGCAGGACATTTTCATCGGCGTGAACGCGGTCGATTATTCCGGCTATCCTGATTGTCGCCAGCCCTATATCGAGGCTTTTGAGCGCATGGCGAATCTCGCCACTAAAGCGGCTGTGGAAGGACATCCTCTCACCGTGCATGCGCCGTTGCTGAACATGACCAAAGCAGAAATAATCCATCAGGGCCATACGCTGGGTGTTGATTTTGCGCAGACGGTTTCCTGTTATCAGGCCGATGAATCGGGGCGGGCCTGTGGTGTATGTGACTCCTGCCGCTTGCGCCGCGCAGGATTTTCCGCTGCCGGTGTAGACGATCCAACAGCGTATCGCGCAATATAGTTGCACAAGCCTTGGTGCAAGGTATTTTTCGTTGACAGGGTGGGCTAAACCCGTATAATTCGCGCTCTTTTGCGAGGGTCGATAGCTCAGCCGGTAGAGCAGCGGACTTTTAATCCGTTGGTCGCGAGTTCGAATCTCGCTCGACCCACCATTTTGCAGAAGAATCTTTAGCTTCCTCGTTTTTCCTTGCCGCTTTAGCTCAGTTGGTAGAGCAACCGCCTTGTAAGCGGTAGGTCATCAGTTCGAATCCGATAAGCGGCACCAATACCCACGTAAGGCCTGCAGCGATGCGGGCCTTACTTTTTTTGATCGGACAGTTGAACAACGGGCGATATAGCAAAGTCCATCATGGTGATGGCAACTATTAATAATCCTGTCGTGCAGACACCCGAGTGCCGGGTAATTCACTGCAAACGCATAAGGTCATTTCGCGCTTTACATCGCTCTTGGTGTCTGATTTATGATTTAATCTTGTTTGATCCGTGTGATTTTCAGTCAACGGTACTCTCCCGGAAAAAGATCATATGCAAACAATTGTTTTTCTCGATTCAGCCAGCATCATCGCCGATATCCGTCGTCCGGACTTTGCGCACCAGTGGAAGGAATATCCGGCGACATCTGCCGAACAGACCGTTGCACGACTGAAAGATGCCACGATCGCCATTACCAACAAGGTGCAGTTGAGCCGGGAAATGCTGGTTCAACTGCCCAAGCTGAAAATGGTCGCGGTGGCCGCCACCGGCACCAACAACGTGGATCTCGAATGCTGCAAGGAGCGCGGCATCGTCGTGTCCAACATCCGCAATTACTCGGTGCACACCGTGCCCGAGCATGTGTTCATGATGATGCTGGCGTTGCGCCGCAACCTGATCGCATTTCGTGCCGACGTGCAAAATGGTGAATGGCAACGCGCTGAACAATTTTGTTTGTTCACCCATCCGGTGCAGGATTTATACGGCAGCACGCTGGGCATCATGGGCAACGGCGCGATCGGCAAATCAGTGGCGCAGATCGCGGCGGCATTTGGCATGAAGGCGCTGCTCGCTGAACACAAAGGTGCTTCCGGAGTGCGTCCGGGTTACACAGCGTTCGACAAGGTGCTGAGCGAAAGCGATGTGATCACCTTGCACCTGCCTCTTAACGATCAGACCCGTCACTTAATCAGCACAGCAGAATTCGCGCGCATGAAAACCGACGCGATCCTGATCAACACCGCGCGCGGTGGTCTGGTGGACGAAGCAGCATTGCTGGAAGCACTGCGCACCAAACGCATCGGCGGAGCCGGGTTCGACGTGCTGGTCAAGGAGCCGCCCAGAGACGGGAATCCGTTGCTGGACTTGAACCTGCCCAATTTCATCCTGACTCCGCACAATGCCTGGTCGGGCAGGGCGGCGATGCAGACTCTGGCAGATCAGCTCATAGACAATATCGAAGCCTTCGTTGCAGGCACGCCACAAAACCGTGTTGCATGACGCGCCATTAACCAGGGAACAATCATGAATTACCCCGCAGGCATCAACATCACGGCTCCTCTCACGACTGAGCAATACGCCATCCTGACTCATGAGGCGCTGGCCTTCATCGCCGAGTTGGCACGCAAGTTCGAACCCGTGCGGCAATCTTTGCTCAAGCGCAGGGTGCAGCGTCAGGCCGAGCTGGATGCAGGCAAGTTGCCCGACTTTCTGGACGAGACTGCTGACGTGCGCAACAGCGATTGGACCATCGCGCCGGTGCCCGCCGAGCTGCTGGATCGACGCGTCGAATTGACCGGCCCTGCGGAACGAAAGATGCTGATCAACGGACTCAATGCCGGAGCGAGCGTGTACATGGCGGATATGGAAGATTCGATGACGCCGACCTGGCTCAACGTGATCGACGCGCAGATCAATTTGCGCGATGCGGTCGCGCGCACCATCAAGCACGTCAACCCGGATGGCAAGACCTACCGGTTGAATGAAAAAATCTCGGTGATGTTCATGCGCCCGCGCGGTTGGCACATGGTAGAGAAGCATGTGACCGTGGACGGCAAGCCGGTGTCCGCCAGCCTGTTCGACTTCGGCCTGTATTTTTTTCACAATGCAAAGGCCTTGCTGTCACGCGGCACCGCGCCGTATTTTTATCTGCCCAAGATGGAAAGCTATCTCGAGGCCCGGTTGTGGAATGACGTGTTCATTCATGCCCAGGAACGGCTCGGCATTCCGCGCGGCACCGTCAAGGCGACGGTGCTGATCGAGACCATCCTCGCCGCTTTCGAGATGGACGAATTTCTTTACGAGCTGCGCGAGCACTCGGCCGGATTGAACTGCGGGCGCTGGGATTACATCTTCAGCTGCTTCAAGAAGTTTGCGCGTAATCCTGATTTCGTTTTGGCCGACCGCGGGTTGGTGAGCATGACCTCACCCTTCATGCGCGCCTATTCGCTGTTGTTGATCAAGACCTGTCACCGCCGCAATGCACATGCCATCGGCGGGATGGCGGCACAGATACCGATCAAGAACGACCCGGCTGCGAATGATGCGGCACTGACCAAAGTGCGCGCCGACAAGGAGCGCGAAGCGGGCGATGGACACGATGGCACCTGGGTGGCACACCCCGGACTGGTTCCTCTCGCGAAGGAAGTGTTCGACCGGCTGATGCCCGCACCGAATCAATTGAACAAGAAACGCGAAGACGTGAAGGCATCGGCTGCCGACCTGTTGAGATTCGAACCGCAAGGCCCGATCACCGAAACGGGGCTGCACTTCAACATCGAGGTGGCGATCGCCTACCTCGGTGCCTGGCTGGCGGGCACCGGCTGCGTGCCGATACATAATCTGATGGAAGATGCAGCCACCGCAGAGATCTCCCGCTCGCAAGTGTGGCAGTGGATACACAGCCCGCACGGCGTTCTGGACGACGGACGCAAGGTCACGCTGGAGATGGTGCGCGCGACGATCCCCTCAGCACTTGCCGGCATCACCGCAGGAGTGAGCGAAAAGCGCTTTGTCGCGGGAAATTATCAGCAGGCTGCGAAAGTGTTCGAGGAGTTGCTTGCCAAGGAACCGATGGTGGAATTCCTCACTAATTATTGTTATGACGTGATGGAATAATTTTTTATTCCGGCGCCGACCATGAAAAAGCATGAACTGATAAAACAGATGCTGGAGATTCTTCCGGCGGAAGCTGTGCTGTTCGAGCAGGAAGACCTCAAGCCTTTCGAGTGCGACGGCCTGTCGGCTTACCGTCAGGTGCCGATGATCGTTGCGTTGCCCGAAACCGAACAGCAGGTGCGCGAGATCCTGCTGCTGTGCCGCCGCGAAAATGTGGCGGTGGTCGCGCGCGGCGCAGGCACAGGTCTGTCAGGCGGTGCGCTGCCGCTCTCCGACGGCGTGCTGCTCAGCCTGTCCAAGTTCAAGCGCATCCTGTCGCTCGATCCGCTCGCGCGCATCGCGCGCGTGCAACCCGGCGTGCGCAACCTCGCGATCTCCGAGGCGGCTGCGCCGCACGGACTGTATTACGCCCCCGATCCGTCCAGCCAGATCGCTTGTTCCATCGGCGGCAATGTCGCAGAAAACGCCGGTGGCGTGCATTGCCTGAAGTACGGCCTCACCGTACACAACGTGCTCAAGTTGCGCGCCTGCACGATGGATGGCGAGCTGCTGGAGATAGGTTCTGAGGCACTGGATTCATCCGGCTACGATCTGCTCGCGCTGTTCACCGGCAGCGAGGGCATGCTCGGCGTGATCACCGAGGTGACGGTCAAGCTGCTGCCCAAGCCGGAACTTGCCCAGGTAGTGATGGCCGCGTTCGCCACGGTGGCTGACGCGGGCAATGCAGTCGGCGAGATCATCGCAGATGGCATCATCCCGGCCGGTCTGGAAATGATGGACAAGTTGTCGATCAAGGCCGCGGAAGATTTTGTTCACGCCGGTTACCCGCTAGCCGCTGAAGCGATCCTGTTGTGCGAATCGGACGGCACGCCGGAAGAAGTCGCCGAAGAGATCGCGAAGATGCAAACGATACTCTCGCGCTGCGGCGCGACTTCGCTGCGCACCTCGGCGAATGAAGCGGATAGACTCAGGCTGTGGGCCGGGCGCAAGGCCGCCTTCCCTGCTGTGGGTCGTCTCTCACCAGATTATTACTGCATGGATGGCACCATCCCGCGCCGCGAGTTGAGTCACGTGCTGAGCCGCATCGACGAGTTGTCCAAGGAATATGGCTTGCGGGTCGCCAATGTGTTCCATGCCGGTGACGGCAATCTTCATCCATTGATCTTGTACGATGCCAACCGGCCCGGCGAATTGCATCGCGCCGAGGAACTGGGCGGAAAAGTTTTTGAGTTGTGCGTGGAAGTGGGCGGCACCATCACCGGCGAACACGGTGTCGGTATCGAGAAGATCAACCAGATGTGTGCGCAATTCAAGTCCGGGGAATTGCAGATATTCCGCGAAGTGAAACTGGCGTTCGATCCGTCCGGCCTGCTCAATCCCGGCAAGGTGATTCCCACCGTTCACCGCTGCGCGGAATTCGGCCGCATGCATGTGCATCACGGGCAAGTGCCGTTCCCCGACATTCCACGTTTGTAATAAATGTAAAGTATAGAGCGATGCAGGACTCCATCGAACAACTCAGTAACATTGTGCGCGAGGCAGGACGCGAGCGCCGCCCGCTGTGCATCCAAGGCTCGGGCAGCAAGTCTTTCTATGGACGTGTTGTGCAAGGCGCCACACTGGACGTGACGCCCTATCGCGGCATTGTTTCCTACGAGCCTACCGAGCTGGTGCTCACCGCGCGCGCCGGTACGCCGCTGGCCGAGATCGAGGCTGCGCTGGCATCCAAGCGTCAGATGCTGCCGTTCGAGCCGCCGCATTTCGGTGCGGGTGCGACGCTGGGCGGTTGCATCGCCGCAGGATTGTCCGGGCCGCGTCGCGCCTACGCGGGTGCAGTGCGCGACTACGTGCTGGGCGTGCGCATGATAGACGGCAAGGGCGATGATCTGCGCTTCGGCGGACAGGTCATGAAGAATGTCGCCGGTTACGACGTGTCGCGTTTGATGGCGGGCTCGCTCGGCACACTGGGACTGCTGCTGGAAGTGTCGCTGAAAATCTTGCCGCTGCCTGCCGAAGAGCTGACTCTGCGTTTTGAAATGGCAGAGCGCGAGGCTTTGGAAACGATGAACCGCTGGGCGGCACAACCGCTGTCGCTGTCCGCGACTTGCTACCATGTCGGCGTGCTGAGCGTGCGCCTGTCCGGTGCCTCTGCTGCAATAAAGTCGGTGCGGCAGAAACTTGGCGGCGAGGTGCTGCAAGATGCCGAACGTTTCTGGCATAGCGTGCGCGAACAGCAGCACGAATTTTTTGAATCGGCGAAAAATCTTTGGCGTCTGTCGCTGCCTTCCTGCGCGGCAACGATCAATGTGCCTGCGATCAAGGTGTCGTCACAGCAACTGATCGAGTGGGGCGGCGCGCTGCGCTGGCTGGCGAGCGATGCATTGCCGGCAACTATACGCGAGGCTGCGGCTGCGCTTGGCGGTCACGCGACGCTGTTCCGCAGCACTGAACCAAATGACGAGCCGTTCCATCCGCTGACACCACCGCTGCTGGTATTGCACCAGCGGCTGAAGAAAACATTTGATCCGCACGGCATCTTCAATCCCGGACGCATGTATAAGGATTTATAAAAAACATGCAAACCAATCTCATTGAGGCATACAAGAACACCGCTGACGGCCAGGAGGCAGAGGCCATCCTGCGCGCCTGTGTGCATTGCGGATTTTGCACCGCCACCTGTCCCACCTATCAACTGCTGGGCAACGAGCTGGACAGCCCGCGCGGTCGCATCTATCTGATCAAGGAGATGCTCGAAGGCGCAGAGGTGACCGATAAAACCATGCTGCATCTGGACCGCTGCCTCACCTGCCGCTCCTGCGAAACCACCTGCCCATCCGGCGTGCAATACGGCCGTCTGGTCGACATCGGTCGTTCCATCGCCGAACAAAAAATCGGACGCAGCCTGTGGCAATCTGTGCAGCGCTGGATGCTGCGCGCGGTGCTGCCGCGCACTGCAATGTTTAATTTGTTGCTCGCGCTGGGCCGACTGTTCCGCCCGCTGTTGCCGGGCGCGCTGGCAAAGAATATTCCGCTCGCCAAAGAAGCAAAACCCTGGCCGACGACACGTCACGCGCGCAGCATGCTGGTGCTGGAAGGTTGCGTACAGCCCGGCCTCGCGCCCAATACCAATGCCGCCGCCGCGCGCGTGCTGGACAAGCTAGGCATCACTTTGTCGAGTGCGGAAAAAGCCGGTTGCTGCGGCGCGGTCAGCTATCATCTTAATGCGCATGCAGACGGGCTGGACTACATGCGCCGCAACATCGATGCATGGTGGCCGCAAGTAGAGCAGGGTACTGAGGCGGTGGTGATGACAGCGAGCGGTTGCGGCGCGATGGTGAAAGAGTATGGCCATCTGCTGCGCGATGATCCGGCCTACGCCGCAAAGGCGGCAAGGATTTCCGGCATGACCCGCGACCTCAGCGAGATACTCGCCGCAGAAAAAGACGGCCTGCTGCGACTCTTGAAATCTAACCCGCGCGGCAAGGCCGCATTCCATTCCCCATGCACCTTGCAGCACGGGCAAAAGATCGTCGGCGTGATCGAGGAATTGTTGAGCAAGGCCGGTTACGAATTGACGCCGGTAGCAGACAAACATTTGTGCTGCGGCTCGGCAGGAACCTATTCGATTCTGCAAAAGGAATTGTCACAGCAGTTGCTGCACAACAAACTGGATGCTTTGCAAAGCGGAAAGCCGGTGCAGATAGTCACCGCCAACATCGGCTGTCAGGCGCATCTGCAAAGCGGCACGGATATTCCGGTGCGGCACTGGAT